>MGXA01000067.1 GCA_001801215.1 Gallionellales bacterium RIFCSPLOWO2_02_FULL_59_110
TCGGTCGGTGTTTCGGTTGGAGCTTCGGTCGGTGCTTCGGTCGGTGCTTCTGTCGGAGCCTCGGTCGGAGCCTCTGTCGGAGCCTCGGTCGGAGCTTCTGTCGGAGCCTCAGTCGGCGCTTCGGTTGGAGCTTCTGTCGGCGCTTCTGTCGGTGCTTCTGTCGGTGCCTCTGTCGGAGCTTCGGTCGGAGCTTCGGTCGGAGCTTCGGTCGGCGCTTCGGTTGGAGCCTCGGTTGGCGCTTCGGTCGGAGCCTCTGTCGGAGCCTCTGTCGGTGCTTCGGTCGGAGCCTCGGCCGGTGCCTCGGTTGGAGCCTCTGTCGGAGCCGGAGTCGGAGCCTGTGTTGGCGATTCGGTTGGAGCATCGGTCAGTATTAGTGACGGGTCATCGGTCAGACTCTGAGCCGGTGCGAAATCAAGCGGGGAAATCTCCTCTACAATTCGCGTCAATGCCACGAATTGATGGCCTTCCTGCATTCCATTACCGGCATTGTCGCCACTCAAGCCAGCTGCTGTTTCCTCAAAGAGACCGTCAAGGCTGTTCCCGGAGTTGATTGCATCGACAATGCTGTCGATGCTCGCATCTTCCGTCAAGATCGCACTATCCATAGCATCAGGGGTACTGGCGGCAAGAACCTCATCGTCGAGAGTAATCTTCTGGTTCTCCGCGATGTGCGTGGTGCTGCCATCGCCTAATACCAACTCGACATTCCCGCCACTATCTGCTTTAACTACCTCGCCCTCCAATACCACATCGCCTTCCTGAAGGACGCGGACTTCGCATTTGGCATTGGTGGCGGTAACTTTTCCCTGCACGTTGGTTGCTATTGCGACAGCAGCTTGAGCCATGACGATCTCCTGAATAAACTTGGCGAATGAAATTCAATAATGCGCGACAATGTAGCAGGATAAACAGGAAAATCCATTGTACGGAAGTACAATGGCGATCGACTCATACATGAGCTGACTGATACCATGCTGCCCGCCATTTTCGTTTCAATCGCCAGTTACCGTGACCCGGATTGCCAAAATACGGTTCGCGATTTATTTGAAAAGGCGGCTCATCCCGAGCGTATCATTATCGGCATCTGCTTGCAGGCCGTGCCGGGCGAGGACGATGATTGCCTGGTTTCCTCGGAACGTCACCGGCAATTGCGCGTGGACAGCATCCACGCTTCGGAAAGCCGGGGAGCATGCTGGGCGCGCAGCCGCATCCAAAAACTCTGGCAGGGCGAGGAATATTTTTTCCAAGTAGATAGCCACATGCGTTTCGCTCCTGGCTGGGATGAAAAGCTGATTGCCATGCTGGAGAAATGCCCTGCCGAAAAACCGGTCATATCGACGTACCCGCTCGAATTCACGCCGCCTGACCGGTTTGCGCCGGATAATCTGGTCACGATCCTCCCCAAGGGATTCGACGACGATGGCGTTCTTGCGCAAAATTCCACGTTATCTCCGCTGGCAAAGGCATCTGAATACCCTGCACCCAGCCCTTTCATCAGTGCGGGAATGCTGTTTACTTCGGGGCAGGTTGTGGGCGAGGTTCCCTACGATCCATATCTGTATTTTACGGGCGAGGAAATTACGCTGGGCGCGCGTTTATGGACAAGCGGCTGGGAAATCTACTGCCCTAACAGGGTCATTGCGTATCACAATTACATCAAGCAGACCGGACGGCCGCGCCACTGGGATGATCAAACCGACTGGGTTAACCTCAGCCAGCGCGCGCGCCGCCGAATACGGCATATCCTCGGTATCGAAACAAGGAATAGCGATGACGCTGCTCTGGAGGAAATTGAGCGTTATAGCCTCGGTTCGATCCGCACCCTTGCAGAGTATGAGGCTTTTTCCGGATTGGATTTCAAAGGGCATCTTTTTCATGGGCAGCCGCTGCCTTTGCCTGACTTGAGAGCCGATCAGCCAGAGCGTAGCGCATCCCGATGCAGAGTATTTTCCGGTATCTGGAAGGACAATTTCTGGGGAGACAAGGAAAGCCGTTCCGGCAGCGGTTCCTCGCTGGCGGCGACGGCAGCGCTGCGCGCATGGTTGCCCCAGACGCTGGATTCTCTTGATGCTCGCATTCTTGGCGATGCCGGGTGCGGTGACCTGAACTGGATGAAAGAACTTACCGAGCCGCTGCGGTTATATTTCGGTTTCGATATTGTGCCCGAACTGATAATTGACCTTCGTTCACGTTTCAACGACCGGCCGAACTGCTTTTTCTCGGAAACGGATATCGTGACTGCCACCCTCCCGGCATGCGATGCCATCCTGTGCCGGGATTGCCTGACCCACCTCACCCCCGATGCCGCTCTCATGGCTATCAAGGGTTTCCGCCGCAGCGGCTCGCGTTATTTAATTGCCACGACGCATTCGGTCGAACGGAACGTATGGGTGAAAACCGGCGGATGGTACCCGATGAACCTGTCGGCACCCCCTTTCAATCTTCCCCCGCCGCTGTTTACGCTCGCGGAAGGAAAAACCAAGTCGCTCGGCGTCTGGTCTGCGGCAGACCTGCCGGAATGATGACGATAGTGTATTCAACCTTAAAAACTCAGTTAGCCACAGAGAGCACAGAGATCACAGAGGAGAAACAAACGGTTATCACAAAATTGCGCTTCACCTTTTGGGTGAGCCAGCAAAACGAGGAAAAGCCATTACTTTCTCTGTGTTCTCTGTGTTCTCTGTGGCTTGAATTAAGGTTTTTAGGTTCAACCTAGAAACCTCAGTTGACCGCTTGATCGAATATGCAACATCATGATGCCAATAAATTTTCTCATGTTTTCATGTTTCACCGGATGGGTGAGCACGCTACGTGGCGGATTGCACGGTTCTGGCGGCGCGTGGCGGCGTTGCAGCTTCTTGGAATGGAACGACCATTCCGCGTCGTTGCGCCTTGCCACACACCCCCATAACCGCACACTCCGCCACGTTCATCTGAGGTTTCTAGGTTCAAGAATGACCCCGGGAAGAAGCTGGCAAAGCCAGGCAAACACTGGCGCAGCTTAATCTTTCCGGTCGAAACGGTCAGCGCTTCGCGATGCCGTTGACCAGCAGGGTGAGCTGCAGGCGGTCGCGCAGTTTCAGCTTGTCGAAAACCGAGCCGAGATGTGCTTTAACGGTGCGCTCGGTAATATCGAGCAGGCTGGCAATTTCCTTGTTGCTGGCGCCCGATGCCACGGCGCGGGCAACCTCGATCTCGCGTTCGGTCAGCCCGTAAGCCCACGCAGAAAGCTGTGGCTGGGCATATTTTTGCGCCGCGACCCGGGCCACTCCCGCCAGCAGGCGCTGCAGCAGCCTCTGCCCGACCCACACGCCGCCGCCCAACACCGTGTCGGCAACCTGGCGCAGCACCACCGGCGCGGCATGGCCGTTGCAATATCCCACCACCCCGCTGTTCAAAGCGATCAGGCCCTGTTCCTCACTTGGCTCGTCCGAAAGAGCGACGACCGGCAGTTTGCCGGCGGCAGTGCGCCATTCGGCAAGCAGTTTTGTGACCCCCGCTCCCTCCGGCAGCAACACCCACACTAAATCGGCATCCGGAATCCCGGAAATCCGGTCGCTCAGGGAAAAATCCGGGAATGCCGCGCGCCAGTTTTTCCTCGGTTCAACCTCGGGCGCGACGAAAAGGTGCCTGGCCTGTTCCAGCATTTTATCTTTCCGACAGCGCGCGGCTCTTGGCGCGCAAGACAGGTTTGAGGAGGTAGCTCAACACGGTTTTTTCTCCCGTCAGAATATCCACTTCCGCCACCATGCCCGGCATGATGGGCATATTTTCCCCGAGGCTGGATTTGTTGGTGCGAACTCTTACGGTGTAAAAGGCGTTGCCCTTTTCGTCCAGCACGGTATCCGCGCCGATGGTTTCCAGAGTGCCTTCCAGCCCGCCGTAAACGACAAAATCATACGCGGAAAATTTGACGGTGGCCTTGAGTCCAGGACGAAGGAAAGCGATGTCCTTGGGCAACACCCGCGCTTCCAGCAGCAGATTATCTTCGAGCGGGACGATCTCGATCACGTCCTTGCCCGGCTGTACAACCCCGCCGACGGTGTTGACCATCAGGCGCTTGACCGTACCCTTGACCGGCGAACGGAGAACGGAGCGCGCCACCTTGTCGGAAAGCCCGACGCTGCCCTCGCTCAGGCTGTTGAGCTTGGCCTGGGTTTCGTTCAACTCGTTGCGCGCCTCGTTACGAAACGCGATTTCGACTTCCTGCACCTTGCGCGTGGACTCCGCAACCGCGGAATGCACCCGGGCAATCTGCGCAGCAGCCATGTCGCGCTCGCCACGGAAGCGCGCCACGTCGCGCTCCAGCCGCAAAATCTCGACATCCGAAACGGCGCCGGCAGCCACCAGGGGTTTGGTTGCGGTCAATTCTCTGTTCGTCAGGTCATAGGCATTGGCAGCCTGCACCTGCTTGGCCTTTAGCTCGACCAGTTCCTGCTCGCGTTGCGCCAGTTGTTGCCTGGCAATAGATACCGAACCAGCCAGTTCAGATTTTCTCGCTTCGTAGAGGCGGCGCTCCTCTTCCACGGTATTGGGGTCTTCCTTGACGACCTCTTCTGGCGGGACGAAAGTGCTTTCCTCGGCAATGGCGCGCAATCTTGCCGCCTTGGCCAGCAGAGAAAGGTACTGGGCGCGGCTTTCCTTCACCGAAGAAAGAAAACGGGTCTGGTCGATGCGAACCAACACCTGATCCTGCTGCACCACATCGCCCTCGCGCACCAGCAACTCCGAAACGATTCCGCCATCCATGCTTTGCAACACTTGGATCTGGCTGTAGGGAATCACCTTGCCTTCGCCGCGCGTCACCTCGTCGACATGGGCGAAGCTCGCCCACACCAGGAACAGCGCAACAATCCAGAGCAACGCGCGCAACAGCGCCCGGGCGCGGACCGGCTCCTGCCTCATGATGGCGTAATCGGCCTCGGCGGCAAAATCCTGAAGCTTAGAATCGTCAAACTTTTCGCCGCTCCGGTTAATCAGCCAATCGAACAGCGGGTGGAATTGTCGGCGTGGCGTTTCGAGGTGCTTCCTGATGCGCTGTTCCGCTGCATCAAGCTTCGCCGCGCCAGTGTTTGGCCATATCTTCATGATGCCCGCCCCACATGCCCGGATTTCAATGCTTCGAGCACTTCCGCCCTCGGCCCGTCGGCTACGATGCGGCCTTCGTCAATGACGATGATGCGCTCCGCCAGGTCGATCAGGCTGGAGCGGTGCGTGGCGATGAGCAGCGTTTTTCCCGGGCTGAAGCGCTTGGCAAAACGCCCCAGGCGCAGCTTGAACTCGTTTTCCGTGGTGTAGTCCATGGAGCTGGTCGGCTCGTCCAGCAGCAGGATAGGCGGCTCCATCAGGAAGGCGCGCGCAATCGCGACACACTGGCGCTGCCCGCCGGACAGCGATTCGCCGCGCTCGCCGATATGCATATCGAAACCGCGCGGGTGCTTGTTGACAAAATCCCTCAACCCGGCCAGCTCCGCAGCTGCGATAACGGCCGAATCGTCCGCATAGGGTGCGCCGTAGGCGATGTTCTCGCGCAAGGTGCCATAGAAAAGCACCGCGTCCTGGCTGACGCAACCGATGCTGCGCCGCAGGTCGGCGGGATCGAGCTGGCGCAGGTCGATACCGTCAACCAGCACCGAGCCTTGCTGCGGCTCGTACAGCCCGAGCACCAGTTTCTGCAAAGTGGACTTGCCGGATCCCACCCGTCCGAGCACTACGATGGATTCTCCGGGATTGACCTTGAACGAAACATCTCTCAGGATCGGATCAGAGTTGGGGTAAGCGAATGTAACGTCGCGGAACTCGATGCTGCCGCGGATTTCCGGCCGGTGCACGAACGTCGATTCGGGCGGGCGCTCGATCGGCTTTTCCATCAGCTTGTTTAGAGACTCGAGCGCGGTCTTCGCCCCCTGATACTGGATCAGCAAGCCGGCAAGCTGCCCCAGCGGTGCCATGGCGCGCCCGGTCAGCATGACGCAGGCAATCAGGCCGCCCATGCTCAGGTAACCCGCATGGATCAGGTAAACGCCGGCGATCAGCACGGACACGCCGACCAGTTGCTGGATGGTCTGGACGCTGTTCGTCGCCGACAGCGACAGCATGCGCAACTGGTTGCTGGCTTTGGCGAGAAAGGCCGCCGTTTTCTCCCACGAGGCCTGCACATGGCTTTCCGCAGCGACCGCCTTAATGGTCTCCATCGCAGTGAGGCTCTCTACCAGCGTGGCGTTGCGCAGCGAGGCGGCGCGATAGGTGGTTTCGGAAAGCTCGTGCATTTTCTGCTGGATGGCATAGATATAAACGAACACGATCAGGAAGCCCAGAATCGGGATGAATACCAGCGGCCAGGCAATCCAGGCGATGACCAGGTAAAACAGCAGCGCGAAAGGAAGGTCGATCAGGGTCGAAACGGTAGCCGACGCGATGAAATCGCGCACCGTCTCGAAGGATTTCATCGTCGCGGCGAACGCGCCCACCGACGCGGGCTTGGCTTCCATCTTGAGCCCCAGCACGCGCTCCATCAGCACCGAAGAAAGCTGGATGTCGATACGCGCCGAGGCCAGATCGACAAAGTGCCCGCGCATCATGCGCAGCAGCAAATCCAGCCCGAGCAGCGCGATGACGCCGACGGCCAGCACCCATAACGTATCCACCGCGTGATTCGGCACCACGCGGTCGTAAACGTTCATGGTAAACAGCGGAATTGCCAACGCGAATACGTTGATCAGAAATGCGGCAGTCAGCACGTCCCGGTAAACCTTCCATTGCTCCAGAATGGCGCCCCAGAACCAGTGGCGCTTGGCCAGCTTCGCAACTTCCGGAGTGCGGCTGTCGAACTTGACGCGCGGCTGGAGGAAGATGGCGATGCCGATATAACGCGCTGCCAGGTCTGCGCGCGGCAGGTTGAACGCCGTCTGCCCGGATTCGGGGAGCAACACCTGCGCCTGTTGACCCTGCTCGTCCCAACCCAACAGCACGCAGGACTCATCCCCTTTCAGCAGCAGGATGGCCGGCAACTGAATTGCATCTATCCTGTCAAGTTCGCGGCGCACAATTTTGCAGTTAAGCCCCGCGCGGTTCGCCGCACGCGCCACCAGCGACGGCGTCAAACACCCATTCTTGAGCGGTAATCCAGCGGAAAGCGCCGCCCTTGTGCTGGGCCTGCCGTGAATGCGCGCGACATCCAGCAGGCTGTCCAGCAGCGGATCGTGCAGCAGCAGATCTTCGCGCAACCCCAAGTTGGTGCTGGCGTTGCCCGGCGCCCCTACGCCCGGCGGAACCTTCTGCTTATCGCTCATTTTTCCCTATTGCCCGTCTGCGTTCTTGTGTAGTTATTATGGCGCGACTATTCTGCAGCTATTAGATAGAGTCTACCGTATCGAACGGCTCCTGTGCCAACACTACCCGGTTGCGTCCTTCTTGCTTGGCTCTATTAAGCGCCTTTTCCGCCGCGTCGCCCATCTTGGCGGCATCGTCAAAGCGCGAAATATCGGCGACCCCGCAGCTGAATGTGACGAGAAACTCCTTCCCTTCCGCCATCTGGCGCAACCGGGAAAAATCCTCGCGGATGTTGTCCATCACCTTCACCGCCGCATCTCCGTCGGCATCGTTCAGGATTATCGCAAATTCCTCGACTCCGTAGCGCCCGATCAGATCGGCCTCGCGCAGGCGCTGCCTGAGCAGATGTGCGAGCGTCTGGATCACCCGATTCCCTGCGGAATAGCCATAGTTGGCGTTGACTTGGCTGAAGAGGTCGATGTCGATCATCGCGAGGGACAACGGCAATTTATTGCGCTTCGCCCTGGCCACTTCGCGGCTCAGTTGCTCCTTGACGGAATCGGAGCCATCCGGCAGCGAAAGATCGAGGGCGGTCATGTCGCAATGTTTGTTTTCCGGCGTACATTCATGCAACACCTTGAGCCGCATATCGGAACCCTCCACCGCCGCCCGATGCAGCGCCGCGTCCGGATGCCCCCGGTCGTTCTCGCGAATCAGCCCCTGCTTGATATTTTCCTCGGACTCTTCAGCCATCCCCGATTCTCCCAACCCATCACACAAGCCGTTTCCTCCGGCAAGACGCACCCGGCACGAATCCCTTGCTCTGAATTCGCATCAGTATATCGTATCGTATTCAACCTAGAAACCTCAGTTGGACGGGGCGGAGTGTGCGGTTATGGGGGTGGCTGCTGCGGCACGTTACTGGCGAAACCAGCCGCTTGCGGGAGCAGCCGCTCGTTGCCCTTCCCGCACCCCGATGCCGCGCATCTCAACGAATTCGTCAAAGCCAACCAGAACCGCCTGGCGCGCAATGTGGACGGCAATTACGCCTACCTCGCCGACACCGGCGTGAATCCGCGCCTGGCGATGGGGCGCTGGCCGAAGATGCAATTCCACGCCACGCGCGAACATGGTCAGCAACTGGTCTGAGTGTCACTCAATATTGTTTGCTATTTGATCCGGCACGTTGAAGTATTAACACCGTTCGGGCTGAGCCTGTCGAAGCCCATTCATCTTTCGACAAGCTCAAGACGAACGGACTTCAAACTTTACTTGGCCGGATCAATAGGCTCGGTTGGGGATGGCGCGGTTTGCTGCTGTTACGCCAAGGGCGAATTAAATGCCACCGTCAAGCAAGTCACAGTAATTGGCCGCAGGATACCTTTATCCCTAAAAAACAGGTCTTGGAGCACGAATGAACGGCCCTGTTTTATTATTGCATATTGAAAGATAGTCTTTTAATATTCGCGGATGATAAAGCGCAGGCTGCTGACCAATCTGACTCAGGCGCTGACGGAATCCCCGGCAGTGGCTCTGCTTGGGCCGCGGCAAGCCGGTAAAACCACGCTGGCAAAAATTATTGCGGCGCAACATCCGGACAGCATGTATCTGGATCTTGAGCGCCCATCAGAATTAGCAAAACTGACAGACCCCGAGTTGTTTTTATCGCGGTATGCGGATCGGCTCATAGTGCTGGATGAAATTCAGCGCCAACCGGAATTGTTCCCCATCTTGCGCGCCTTGATTGATAAAAGTCGCCGCCCGGGGCGTTTTTTGCTGTTGGGTTCTGCTTCACCGCAGTTGTTGCGCCAGGCTTCCGAATCATTGGCGGGCCGCATTTCATTTCATGAACTTGCGCCGTTTGATATAAGCGAAATTGCCCCAACGCATTTCGAATTGCAGAACTTTTGGCTACGCGGCGGGTATCCGCCCAGTTGGCTGGCGAAAACGGAACAAGCATCGTTTGCCTGGCGCGAATCCTTTATCTCTACGCACTTGGAGCGTGATATTCCATCCTTCGGCATTCGCGTGCCCGGCACGACCATGCGGCGCTTCTGGCAAATGCTTGCGCACCTGCATGGACAGATGTGGAACGCTTCGCGCCTGGCTTCCGGGTTTGGCGTTTCGGCGCCTACTGTGCAGCACTATCTGGACATTCTGGAAGCGACCTATATGGTTCGGCGGCTGCTCCCGCTCCGCGTCAATCTCGGCAAGCGACTCGTAAAATCGCCCAAGATATATCTGCGAGACAGCGGATTACTGCACGCGCTGCTTGGTGTGGCTACCCTGGAGGAACTTTCCGGACACCCTGTTGTAGGTGCGTCATGGGAAGGCTGGGTATTGGAGCAAATTGCCCAATTATTGGGATCGCAATGGCAACTGTCGTTTTATCGCACGGCAGCCGGTGCCGAAATGGATGTAGTCGCCGAACGAGGTAACCTGAAGATAGGGTTCGAAATAAAGTTTTCCAGTGCACCCGCGCTGCCCAAAGGATGTTGGGCTGCGATTGCCGATTTGAAGCTTAACCATACCTACGTTGTCGCACCTGTAGAAAGTGGCTACCCGCTTGCCGGCAATGTTGAAGTTGCACCTGCCGCAGGGTTGGCAACATTGCTCCTGACTTTATAAGCAAAGCTATCGTCATGGGCGGCAAAGATAAGCTATTGAGCAAGACGCGCTGCGGAATTTCAATTGCGCAGACCAACAAGATCAAACCGATTTCGCTGGATGCGATGACAGAAGGTGCGGTTCCATGCAGCTCGTGCAACGCGCGAGCATGGGCAACAACTGGGCTGAACGTTATTTACGCATAATCCGGGGAAAAAGGGGGCGCTCAATATCGTTCCCATGCTTCGCATGGGAACGATAAATTCGGGTCGAATCAATCCATTTCCTGGCACCAGTAGGTTCTGGTGGGGCTGATCGGAACTAGGGACGCGCTGATTTATTCGGTTTCGTCGTTCCCGCGAAGGCGGGAACCCAGTTAAGTAAAGGCACTGGATCCCCGCCTTCGCGGGGATGACGAATAAATCAGCGCCTCCCTAGATAGGTGGTTTGTCGCAGCCGAGGGCCGATGTACAGTCAGCCCCAACACAATCAGGATCACCGCCGCAGCCAATACAGAATGGCACAGAGCTTGATGTGGCTTCACCGGCTATGGAAAGATCGGAAGCCCTGCCCATGTTACCGTTCCTGCTCAAGATTTGCCCTTTTATCGGATCGGGCTTTAGACTGGACAAGCATTTGAGTAGTATGACCCCACAATATCAAGGAGCAGCCATGCATAACACACACCCAGGGCACCCGGCCGCAGCGCAGCGCCAACGAGGGTTTACGTTGATCGAACTGATGATTGCGGTAGCCTTGATCGGCATACTGGCGGCGATTGCCTACCCGTCCTATACAAACCATTTGCAGAAAAGCCGGCGCGCCTCCGCACAGGCGCACCTCATGGACATCGCGCAGAGGCAGACGCAATACCTGCTCGATGCGCGCGCTTACGCGGAGGATTTGGGCTCGCTCAGCCTGAGCACCCCAGACGATGTTGCCGCCTTTTACACCATAGCCATCGATGCCGACAACACTGCCGGCGCGCCCCCCAGCTTTACCGCCACCGCGACGCGCAAGCCTGGAACCGCCCAGGCGAACGATAAATGCGGCACCCTCGGCATAGACAACACCGGCAATAAATCCGCCGCCACCGGAGGCTGCTGGTAGCGCACATCATGGACAATCTTCGCCCCCATCGCCCGGCTTTGGCGCAGCGCACCCGCAACCGGTGCGCCGCAGCAACGCCGCGACCGATGGCCGGGTTTACCGTGCTTGAACTGGTTATCGTGGTCACGCTTGCAGGCATCTTGGCGACTATTGCAATCCCTTCGTTTTCTGGGCTCATCGCGGAACAGCGCGCAAAAGCCGTTGCGACCGACCTGGTGCTCGCCTTGACCAGGGCGCGCAGCGAAGCCATCAAGCGCAATGCGAACGTCTCCCTGACGCCCGTTGATGCGGACGATTGGGCAAAAGGCTGGCAGATCACCGACGCATCGTCCAATGTTCTGGACAGCCACGGCGCAGCCCCCGCGCAGATATCCATCGGCGCTACCCTTACCGGCAGCGGAAACAGCGTAATCTACCAGAACTCGGGGCGCATCGACCCGGCCTTGACCGGGACGGTGGCTTTCGAGATTACCTCGGCACAATACAGCACTGGATACAGGTGCGTCACGACCGACCTGAGCGGCCGGCCCAATACCAAGAAGACCACGCCATGTCCCTGACCAAACGCCAATCCGGATGCAAGCGCCAGCGCGGCACCTCATTGCTGGAGGTGCTGATAACCATCATCATTCTGGCTTTCGGCCTGCTGGGCCTGGCCGGTTTGCAAGCCAAAATCCAGCTTGCAGAAACGGAATCCTTCCAGCGCGCCCAGGCGATGCTGCTGCTATCCGACATGGTTCAGCGCTTCAGCGCCAACAGCGCCGATGCGGCAACTTACGTGGCCGCCGCAGCTCTCGTGGGCACAGACGACGCCCCGTTGGGCAACTGCACCGGCAGCGGTGCCGCGCGGGATGTTTGCGAGTGGCGCAACGCACTGAAAGGCGCCGGCGAAAAAACCGGTTCCGCAAATACCGGCGCCATGCTGGGCGGGCGCGGCTGCGTCACTCAGGTGCAGGTGCCCGATCCGTCTCCGGGCGTATGCCTGCCGGGCGTTTACCGGGTCACTGTGGTGTGGCAGGGTTTGAGCCCGACTGCCGCGCCATCCCTGACCTGCGGCCAGGGAGCGTATGACCCCGATACGACCCGCCGGGCCATGGCTGCACTAGTTACGGTAGGGCTGCCCAATTGCATTTGAACCTTTGACCGGCTGGATATTTTGACTAACCCGACACGAATTCCGGATACGCCCATCATGAACCTCCGCAACAGGACACGCCAGGCTGGCACCTCCATCGTCGAGATGATGATCTCCATCACCATCGGCTTGCTCATCCTGGCCGGGCTTTCCACCATTCTGGTCAGCAACAGCCGCGCCCGGACCGAAATCGAGCGCGCCAACCGGCAAATCGAAAACGGCCGCTACGCCATGCAACTGCTGGGCGACGATCTGCGCCTCGCCGGTTACACCGCCGAATTCGACCCCAGCAACATGACTTTGCCTGGCGCATTGCCCGACCCCTGCCTGGTCACCCTGGCCGCCCTGCGCAATACTTTCATGCTGCACGTGCAGGGCGTCGATAACGCAGCAAGCATCCCGAGCTGCCTGAGCGACGTGAAACCAGGCACCGACATCCTGGTGATCCGCCGCGCCAGCACCTGCAAGGCGGGGATCGCCGGCTGCACGGCGGCGGCCAACGACGGCACACCGTATTTCCAGGCCTCGTTATGTTTCAACAACTCGGAGCTGGACGTGCCCATCAACAACAATCCGGGAGACTACCTCGGAGCCCACTACCAACTGGACAACAATCTCGCCAACCTGACTCTAAGCAAGCGCGACTGCACGACCGTGGCCGACATACAGCGCTTCCGCACGCACATCTATTTCATCGCCAACAACAACAATGCGGGTGACGGCATCCCCACGCTCATGCGCGCCGAGCTCGGCCCCGGCTCTGGTTCCATCCCCGACTTTGCCATCGTCCCGCTGGTCGACGGCATCGAGAATTTGCAAATCCAGTACGGCATAGATTTGCCGACGGCCGATGGCATCCCCGATTCCTACATGGCCAATCCCCTCACTGTCGCCGATTGGGGGGCGGTAGTCTCGGCAAAAATCAACCTGCTGGCGCGCAACACCGAGCCGACCATCGGCTACAGCTCCGACAAAACCTACACGCTGGGATACGACGCCAGCGATACGCTCATCGTCGCCGGGCCGTTCGGCAACAATTACAAGCGTCACGCCTACCAATCCCAGGTGCGCCTCAACAACCCGGCCGGCAGGAGGATGCCATCATCATGAAAACCATGCTCCATCGGCAGCGCGGCGCCACCCTGATCGTGGCCCTGATCATGCTGGTCCTGCTCACCCTGTTCGCCGTGACCAGCTTCAACCTGGGCACGGGCAGCCTGCATACCGTCGGCAACGCGCAATCGCGCAACGAGGCGATGGCCGCCGCCCAGCAAGCCGTGGAAGAAGCCGTCAGCACCACGCGGCTGTTCCAGAGCCCGAGCACGGTAATCATCAACGGCGACGCGGAATGCGAAGGCGGAGCGCCCAACACCAAATGCGTGGACGTCAACGGCGACGACAATCCAGACATCACCGTCAGGCTCGACCCGCCGCCGGTCTGCATCATCACGCGCCCCATACTCAACAGCGAAATCGACCCGAATATATCCAACGACGCCGGTTGCTCCATCCAGACAGGCCAGGCGTTTGCCGTCGCCGGGGCGGCCACCGGCAACTCGCTGTGCGCGGACAGCGTGTGGGAGGTCATCGCCGTGGCGACAGACAGCCAGACCGGCGCGCAATACACCGTAACCCAAGGGCTCGGAGTACGCGTCGCAAACGACGACATCGCGTCGGCATGCCCGTAACGCACACCCGCAACACACAGGAGGCACACCATGAAAACCCTATCCATATCTAAATTGCTCGCTGCCTGTCTCGGCGGCTGGCTGGCGCTCGCCTCCATGCAGGCGCACGCGGAAGACATCGACATCTTCACCGGCGCCTCGGCCGGCGAGGCCGCCAACCCCAACGTGCTGATCGTTCTCGACAACTCCGCCAACTGGTCGAGGCAAGCGCAACAATGGCCGGGCGGGGTTGCGCAGGGCCAATCGGAAGTAAATGCCATCAACACCGTCATCAACTCGCTGGGATCGGGAGGCGCCGGTGTCAACATCGGCCTGATGGAATACGGCACCAATTCGTTCAACGGCTACATCCGTTTTGCGGTCAAGCCGATGAACGGCGCCAACATCGCAAGCTTCGGCACCCAGTTGAACACGATTTTCGACAACATCAACGACCCTGCGGAAAAAGAGTCGATGAACAACTGGTACGGCGACCTGATGCGCGACGCCTACAATTATTTTGCCGGAACCGCCCCGCTCGTCCCCGGCAGCGACGGGGTGGGCACCAACCCCGACGCTGACGGCTACACCTCGGACAGCTACACACTATTCAGGTCGCCGGCAAGCGCCGCAAATTTCTGCGCGCGCAATTTCATCATTTTCGTCGGCAATCCGGCCCAGGGTGGCCCTGGCGACGATAATACGGCGAACAGTTGCGACCTTGCCACCCTGAACGGCACCACCTGCCCCGGCAACAAGTTTTCTCCGCAGTTGGGCCTGCCCAATTTCACCTCGACCACCACGACCAACGTTGCCACCCTGGGCACCACCGCTCAATGCTATTCCGACAGTGAAGTCAGCACCAAGAACAGCGCCATCGCCGCCTGTCTGGCGGCGGGCGAAAGCAACTGTTACGCGACCCACGTCGACGCCAGCTATGTAACATCCATCGGCACCAGCGGCAATTCCGCGACCAGTTGCTCCATCTACACCAACAATTGCTCGATCGGCACGACCGCCCTTGCCAACGCCTGCCCGAGCGGGCAGTTGCGCTACTCCGTCATGCAGACGATCAGCGGTGGCTCCACCGTGACCAGCACCGCCCCGACCACCAGTTGCTACGCGGCGCCGGAGGAGACCGGCGCCGATTACGGCAGCCTGACCTGCCCCGCAGGCGCCGATTGCACGTATGCGACCGGCGCGGTCGCGTCGGCCTGCGCGGGCGACCCCGTCACCAGCAGCGCCTCGACCACCAGTTGCTATTCCTCGCCGGGTGCCGTAAATCCGGATATCGACCACGGCACCCTGACCTGCCCGGCAGGCCACACCTGCACCTATACGAGCGGCGCATCGTCATCGGTCTGCACCTCGGCGACCACCACCGCGCTTACCACCAGCTGCTATTCCGGCCTGAGCACCGGCTCCAACAAGTGGAACAACTCGACCGACCACGGTGCCCTGACCTGCCCGGACGGGGCCACCTGTACCTATTCCGCGACCGAGACCGACCAGGTGTCGTGTAACACCAACCCGGCCACCTACCGTTTTTATGTCACCCAGGCGGCCGAGATGAAAAAATACACGATCACGCAGACCGCCACCCCCGTTTCCACGGGCTACCGCTACACCATTACCCAGACCGCCGTGACGAGCTCCGAAACCACCGCCAATCTGGGCTATACCGCCGCCTGCTACGCCAGCCCGCCCGCTTCCACCGGCGACTTCGCCGCCTCGTGCGGCGGCGACGGCGTCAGTTGCACCTACGGCAACAGCCCCACCACCGACGTTCTGACCGGCAGTTGCGACAGCGGCAGCAAATACCCCGTGCTCGCCACGAATGTCGTGACGACCAACACGCCGACCGGCACCTCGTCCATAGACACCAATGTCTTCAATGCGGACGAATGGGCGCGCTTCATGTACCAGAAGGGCGTGCCGGTTTCCGGCGGAGACAATGCGAAGGTCGCCACCTATACCATCGACGTCCACAATGCGCAGCCGGACGCCGAGACAACCTCGCTGTACCTGAACATGGCCAAGTACGGCGGCGGAAAATATTTCAAGGCCGGCAACGAAGCGGCCATCGTCGCCGCGCTGACCAAGATCCTGGCCGAGATCCAGTCGGTCAACTCCACCTTCGCTTCCGCCAGCCTGCCGGTGAACTCCACCAACCGCGCGCAGAACGCCAACCAGGTGTTCATCGGCATGTTCCGCCCCGATCCGAACGCCAACCCGCGCTGGTATGGCAACCTGAAGCAGTACCAGATCGGCAGCGACGGCGCCTCGCTGGATTTGTACGACAACGCGACCCCGTCGAAACCGGCGATCAACATCCAGACCGGCTTTCTGGACGATTGCGCGCAAAGTTTCTGGACCACCGATTCGCCCACCACGGCCACAGCGAGCCTGCCATGGGTCGCCTCGTATTACTGGGGCAACATCGCCTCGAACTCGCCTGTCGGCACCTGCACGACCTCTGCCAGCAACATTTTCTCCGACATACCCGATGGCGCATTCGTCGAGAAAGGCGGTGTCGCCGAAGTGTTGCGCAAGGGCAACAACCCGTCTGCGTCTCCCACCTGGAGTTTCAACCGCGCCATGCACACCCTGAGCGGCGG
This sequence comes from Gallionellales bacterium RIFCSPLOWO2_02_FULL_59_110, assembly GCA_001801215.1. GTDB lineage: Bacteria > Pseudomonadota > Gammaproteobacteria > Burkholderiales > Gallionellaceae > Gallionella. The sequence goes on from MGXA01000067.1 coordinate 16,410, forward strand.
CGCGCTGGCGGCCTATAGCAGCGCCAATTCCGGGCTCGCCACCACCCGCGCTTTCAATTACACCCAGGGCAAGGATGTAGCCACGGATACGGTCAACGACAGCTCGCTGTCCAACTGGAGCGAAAGCACCAACGTCATGCGCTCCTCGGTGCACGGCGATGTCGTCCATTCGCGCCCCCTGCCCGTCAACTACGGCACCGCCGCCAACCCGAATGCCGGCGTGACCGTCTTTTACGGCTCCAACGACGGCACCTACCGCTCCGTAATCGCCTCGGGCAGCAATGCGGGCAAGGAACTGTGGGCCTTCGTCGCGCCGGAATTTTCCAGCATCTCCGCCAGCCGCAACACCACCAGCAGCTCCGACCCGCTGACGCGCATGATGAACAACGACCCGCCGGTAAACTACCCGGTCGATCCTGCCGTGGCGGGCGGCATCCCGAAGGACTATTTCTTCGACGGCTCTACCGGCATTTACCAGAACGCGGACAACACCCAGGTGTGGATTTATCCCGCCATGCGCCGGGGCGGCAGGATGATCTACGCTTTCGACGTGACCGAATCCAGCCCCGCTTCCACCGCCACGGACAGGTTCGCCTTCAAGTGGCGCGCGGGCTGCCCGAACCTGAAAAACGACACCGGCTGCGCCGATGGGGCAGGCACTACAACCGGCATGTCGGACATGGGGCAAACCTGGTCGACGCCGGCGCCCGCATTTATTGAAGGTTACGAAGATGGCAGCGACCCGGTAATCATAGTGGGCGGCGGCTACGACGATTGCGAGGATGACCACAACGACGGCCTCGGTTTAACTCCTACTAGCTGTGCATCAGGCAAGGGTCACGCGGTCTTCGTGTTCGACGCGAACACCGGCGCACTCGTCAAGAAGTTCGCCACCACGCGCAGCGTGGTAGCCGACGTCGCGCTCATCGACCCCAGCAACGACGGCAAGGTGGACCATGGCTATGTCGTCGATACCGGCGGCAATGTTTACCGCATCGATTTTGTCGACCCCGCCAACAACAATTCGCCCCGGGCAGCGGCAGACTGGACGATAAAACTGATAGCCTACACCAGCGGCGGCGGACGGAAATTCCAGTGGACCCCGGGGCTGCTGCCCAGCGGCGGAAAGGTCTATGTGGCGCTTGCTTCGGGCGACCGCGAGCACCCGCTGGAGGCCGACTACCCATATAGCTACAATGACACGGGAGTCACCAACCGCCTGTATGTCTATCTGGACAATCCGTCCGACACGGAAGCGACCGCTACCAATCTCGACGGCGACGACATGAGCAACTTTACGGATACGACTGCCTGCAACACGCCGGGCATCGTGTCTGGCTCATCCAATACCGACAAAGGCTGGTTCATGGCTTTCCCGGGACGGGGAGAACAGGCGGTGACCTCGGCGGTGATTGCCGCCGGCATGGTCACGGTCAGCACCAACCTTCCGATTCCGTCCGATGCAGGCGCATGCTCCACGGCGCTGGGCGAGGCGCGCGGCTACTGGGTGAACCTGTTCAATGCATCCGGCGCCATGGGCGTGATAGGAACCTGCGGATCGAACGACAGATATGGCGTCTTTGCCGGCGGAGGCCTGCCGCCCTCCCCGGTGTTCGGCACGGTGCCGATCGACGGGCACCCCACCACAGTGCTGATCGGCGCCATCCAGCGCAGCGGAGAAGCAAGCTCGCCGATCGCCCCGCAATTATTGAGGCCGGTCATCAGCCCGGTCCGCAAATCGCGCTACTGGAAATACTCCGGGGACAATTGACCGACCGCGCAAGAGCACAATATTGAAACCCTTGTAGGAGCGGCTTTAGCCGCTCCTACAAAAGACACATGCCTTGCGCGGAATCGCCAATGTTTTACAAAGAATTTTTCCGGTTCATGCATCATCCGGACACGACACGGTTCTTGGATTTGTAGCCCGGATGCAGCGCCAGCGGAATCCGGGGCATCTGCTCCCTCCCCGGATTACACTGCGTTTCTATCCGGGCTGGTCTGGTTCCGGCTGGGCAGGGTTAGTTTGAACGCTTCTCCAGCTCTTCCCAGCGCTCCAGCGCCGCCGCTATTTCCGTCTCGATTTCCTCGCTGCGCGCTTGCAGTTGCTTGGCGCGCTTCGGATCGCTGCGGAAGATGCTACCGTCGGCAAAATGCGCGGCAATATCGACCTGCTCGCGTTCCAAAACCTCGATGCGCTTGGGCAGCTCTTCCAGTTCGCGCTGTTCCTTGTAGCCGAGTTTGCTCTTGCCACCCTCCCCCTGGTGCGCGGCTGTTGACGCTTCAGTGGTTTTACAAGCGCGGCCTATCCCCTGCGGTTGCGCTGAGGAAGGAACCTTGTTTGCCGCCACGCTCGCCTGATATTTTTTCACCCGCACCCAGTCCTCGTAGCCGCCCGCGTACTCGACCAGCTTGCCGTCGCCCTCGAAGGCGATCACCTGCGTCACGACGTTGTCGAGGAAGGCGCGGTCGTGGCTGACCAGAAACAGCGTGCCGTCATATTGCGCGAGCAATTCTTCGAGCAGCTCCAGCGTCTCGATGTCGAGGTCGTTGGTCGGCTCGTCGAGCACCAGCACGTTGGCGGGCTGGGTGAACAGCCGCGCCAGCAGCAGGCGGTTGCGCTCGCCGCCGGAGCAACTTTTGACCGGCGAGCGGGCGCGTTCCGGCGCGAATAGAAAATCGCCGAGGTAGCTGATGACATGCTTCTTCTGCCCGCCGATCTCGACAAAATCCGAGCCCTGGCTGATGGTGTCGGCGAGCGTCGCCTCGTCATTGAGTTGCTCGCGCAACTGGTCGAAATACGCGACCGATATTTTCGTGCCGAGCTTCACCTGCCCGCTGTCCGGCGGCAACTCGCCGAGGATGATCTTGAGCAGCGTGCTCTTGCCCGCGCCGTTCGGGCCGAGCAGGCCGATCTTGTCGCCGCGCTGGATACGGCAGGAAAAACTGTCGATGATTCTGCGCTCACCGTACGACTTGCTGACATTGTCCAGTTCCGCGACCAGCTTGCCGGAACGCTCGCCTGCATCCACGCTCATCTCGACCTTGCCGAGCTTCTCGCGCCGTGCCGCGCGGTCGCGGCGCAACTGTTCGAGGCGCAACACGCGCCCTTCGTTGCGCGTACGGCGCGCCTTGACCCCCTGGCGTATCCACACCTCTTCCTGCGCCAGCACTTTGTCGAACTTGGCGTTCACCACCGCCTCGTCGGCCAACATGCGTTCCTTGATCGCCAGATACGCGGAGAAATTGCCGGGAAAGCCCGCCAGCTTGCCGCGATCCAGCTCGACGATGCGCGTCGCAACGTTGTCCAGAAAACGCCGGTCGTGCGTGACGAACAGCACCGCGCCGCCAAAATTATTCAGCAATCCTTCCAGCCATTCGATGGAAGCGAAGTCGAGGTGATTGGTCGGTTCGTCGAGGATCAGCACGTCCGGCTCTGCCACCAAAGCCTGCGCCAATGCCACGCGCTTGCGCTGTCCGCCGGACAGTTCGCCGACGCGTTTGTCGGCATCCAGATCCAGCTTTGCAATGGTGGTCTCGATGCGCGCCTGGATGGACCAGCCGTCTTGCGCTTCGAGTAGCGTCTGCAAAGCCTGCATCTGTTCCAGTAATTTGTCCACGTCCGCATCCGGCTCGGCGATCTGGTGAGAGACATGATGATAATCGTGCAGCAGTTGCCGGATATCGCCCAAGCCCTGCGCCACCGCATCGAACACCGTGTCATCGGCTGCCAGCACCGGCTCCTGGCTGACGTAGCAGATACGCGCGGTCGGCGCGCGCCACACCTGTCCGTCATCGAGAGTTCCCTGGCCGGCAAGCACGCGCATCATGCTCGATTTGCCGCCGCCGTTGCGCCCGATCAGGCCGACGCGTTCGCCCTCGTCGAGCTGGAAATCGGCGTGGTCGAGCAGTGCGACGTGCCCGAAGGCGAGGCAGGCTTTGTCTAGCGTGATGAATGGCATGATCTGGAAACTGGCAGTTTCGCGCCCCTGGCGCAACAAGCGCGGCATCATACCAGCATTGAAGTTTTGATTGCGGCGCGTTTGACGTGAAATTCGCATAGCGATTCGTTCTCCCCCTCTCCCGCTGGGAGGGTTGGGGTGAGGGAGCAGGCACGGCAGGTTTCATTCTCATGGGTAGTATCCTTGCCCTGCCCGTTCCGCTAGAATACGCGCCGCTGTCCTCGTAGTTAAATGGATATAACCGGCCCCTCCTAAGGGTCAATTACAGGTTCGATTCCTGTCGGGGACGCCACACAACATCGCCCATCTGCCCGCGCGGGTCAAATGGGATTAGTATGTCGCGATGGACATTCTCTCCAAACCGCTGACGCGCATCGCCGCCCTGTTCTTCGTGCTGGCGGTGGCCGAAACCGTCTGGCTGCACGCGCTGCTGCCGCTGGAAAACCGCCTGTCCGATTTCTTCGTGCGCCAGCAAGCGCAAGCTCTTCAGCCCGACCCCGGCATCGTCACCGTGGACATAGACGATGCCAGTCTCGCGCGCATGCAGGAGGTCGCCGGCAACTGGCCGTGGCCGCGCGCGGTGCATGGCGAACTGGTGCGCGGCATCGCGGCGCAACGCCCGGCGGCGATCGTGTTCGATATCCTGTTCAGCGAGCGCGACCAGTACCGCCCCGAGAGCGACCGGCTGTTCAACGAATCGCTCGAAACGCTCGACAACATTTATTTTCCCATGGTGCGGCGCGATCCGGCGCTCGACGCTCAGGGCGCGCCGCTGATCCAGATTGCGCCATTGCTGGGATTGACGCGCACCGGGCGCGCCGATCCCGAGGCGCGCGTCGCGCTGCTGCCGCCGCTCGCGATCGACCCGCGCCACTGGCGCAGCGGCACGATCAATTTCGAGGAAGACCGCGACGGCGTGGGGCGGCGCTACCGCCTCTACACCGAAGCGTATGGCTGGCTGATCCCATCGCTGCCCGCGCGGGTGGCTGCCGGTCTCGGCTATCCGGTGCCGCAACAGGATGACATGATTCTCGCGTGGCGCGGCAAGGCCCATTCCTTCAGTCACGTTTCCTATGCCGAGCTGTATGAAGACTTCGAGCGCGAACGTCCGCAGCGCCCTCGGGACGAATTCACCGGCAAGATCGTCATCGTCGGCGCGGACGCCACCGGCCTGCACGACATGCGCGTTACGCCGCTCGCCAGCCTGCATCCCGGCGTGGAGATACTGGCGACCGCGCTGGACGACCTGAAGAACCGGCGCATGATGCAGGCCGCTCCGGCGTGGTTCGCCGCGCTGCTCGCGCTCGGCCTGCTTGCCGCGTTGGCAGCCGCGCTGCTGAGCGGGATCAACCTGCTACGCAGCGGCCTGGGGCTGGCGGTGGCCTCGGCGCTGTTGCTGGGCGGCAGTTACCTCGCGGTTGGCCGGCTCTGGCTGCTGCCGGTGCTGGCGCCGCTGCTGCTGGCCTGGGTGTTTTATTTCTGCTGCGCGCTGGCGGAATATCTGCGCGAGCGCCGCTCGCGCGAGCAGGCGGTGCAAATGTTCAGCCGTTTCGTCAACCCGCATGTGGTCAGGGAACTGATCGCGCACGGCGGCATCAACCGCGCCGGCGAGAGCCGCCAGATCACGGTGCTGTTCTCCGACATCCGCGGCTTTACCACCTTGTCGGAGCGCCACACGCCGCAGGAAATCGTGGCGCTGCTCAACCGTTATTTCAGCCTGCAAGTCGAGGTGATCTTCCGCCACGGCGGTTCGCTGGACAAATTCATCGGCGATGCCATCATGGCGTTCTGGGGCGCGCCGCTGGACGACGACCAACACGCGCGCCACGCGGTGGCGGCGGCGCTGGAAATGGCCGAAGTGCTGCAACATTTCAAGCGGGAGATCGGTGCGGAAGGGCTCGCATTCGACGTCGGCATCGGCATCCATTCCGGCCCCGCCGTGGTGGGGCTGATCGGCTCGGAACAGCGGCGCGAATACACCGCGATCGGCGACACGGTCAACCTCGCCAGCCGCATCGAAGGGCTGACCAAGGGCGTATCGCGCATCCTGGTGTCGCGCGAGACCATGGAACTGTGCGGCGATGCATTTGACTTCCGGCCGCACGGTTCGTATAAAGTCAAGGGGCGGGGGCGGGAAGTGGAGCTGTTTGCGCCGGCCAACAAGGGAGAAACGCCATGAAATGGCTGTTAGTGTTTTGTCTGGGATGGAGCGCGTTCGCGGTTCACGCGGGCGAAGCGCACACCGTGCGCCCCACCGAGGTGAAGGCCAAGCCTTTCGCCGATGCCGCCACGCTGTCCAGCCTGCCGGAAAACAGCCCGGTCGAAGTGCTTGCGCGGAAATCTGGCTGGATGCAGATCAGGCATGACAACACAAACGGCTGGGTGAAGATGCTCAACCTGCGTTTAGGCAATGCCGCCGCGCAGAAGAAATCCGGCGACAGCGGCCTGGGCAAGCTGTTCAACGTCGCCGCCACCGGCGCCAGCGGCAGCACCGTCTCCACCGGCGTACGCGGCCTGTCCGAAGAAAACCTGAGAAACCCGAACCCCAACCCCCAGGCATTGGCGGAGTTGCAGCATTACGCGGCGAGCGAAGCGGAAGCGCAGAAGTTCGGCGAGTCGGGCAAACTGGCGACGCAGCGGATCGATTATCTGCCGGCCCCGGCGGAATAAGGCGTTGTCCACAATTAACTTAAACAGTTTGCTGTCATCGAGTAGATTAACAAAATGACATATAAATACCAAACCCCTCCCAACCTCCCCTTGTGCGAGCATCCGCTGCGCGGATTGCCTGCTTACCCCACTTCAGGGGAGGAGCTATCTGCCTCCCCCCTGATAAGGGGGGATTGAGGGGGGTTTGTTCTTGAAGTTTCATTTTCAGTTGTTCAAGTTATTTACGGTCAAATACTAAGGGGAACGGAATGAACGGCAAACTTATCTTCGTCTTGTTGCTGTGCTGCATCGCCGCCCCCGCGTCCGCCTTCAATTTCAACCTCGATCTGGGCAAGGCGCTGGATACCATAAAAAAAGCGCAGCAGGCGACCACCGAGATCGACGAGCCGAAAGAGATCGAACTCGGCGGCGGCATCGCCAGCAACCTGCTCGGCGCCGCACCGCTGTTGCAGAATCCGCAGGTGCAGAAATACGTGAACAATATCGGGCTGTGGCTCGCGCTGCAAACCGAGCGCCCCGGCCTGCCCTGGCATTTCGGCGTGCTCGACGATAACGATGTCAACGCCTTCGCCGCGCCAGGCGGATACGTCTTCGTCACCAAAGGGCTGCTGGCGCAGATGAGAAGTGAAGCGGAACTGGCCGGAGTGCTGGCGCACGAGATCGCCCATGTCCTGCGCAAGCATCATCTGCAAGCGATCAAGCAGGGTGCGCGCACCGGACTGCTTGCCGATTTCGCCGGGCATGCCCTGCAAAAAAAGGGCGCCGACCCGGCGCTTGCCAAACTGGTCAACGCGGGCACCGAGGTTTACGCGCGCGGCCTCGACAAGGGCGACGAATTCGAGGCGGATCGCATGGGCGTGGTGATCGCCGCCCGCGCAGGCTACGATCCCTACGGCCTGCCCGCCGTGTTGCAGGCCCTGCAAGGGATGAACGCGCAGGATTCCAGCCTGGCGCTGCTGTTCAAGACCCACCCGGCATTGGACGAGCGCCTGAATTTGCTCGACCGGCTGATGCCGGGGCAGTTCGACAACTTCGAGCAGCAACCCGGCCAAGAGCCGCGCTTCATGGCGGTGATGGGCAAGACCGGCATCCTGGTCGATCCTAACCGGCATTAACGCCGCCAATTTCGCACCCCAACCTGAACCTGAAACGAAGGGAGTCATCATGAAAAAAACTTGGGCAATCGGCTTCGCAATGTTCTGGGGCGGACTCTCTGCCGCCTGCGCCGCGCCGGGCGAGTGGTGGGAAGTGACCGCCAAGATGGAAATGCCCGGCATGCCTTTCGCGATGCCGCAAACCACCACCAAGGTCTGCATCGCCAGGGACGCCGTGAACGACCCGCGCCAGTCGATGCAGGACAAGGAATGCAAGATGACCGACATCAAAACTTCCGGCAACAAGACCACCTGGAAGATGCGCTGCGTGCGCGACGGCGAGACGATGAACGGCACCGGCGAGATCACCAGCACGGCGGACAGCTACCACGGCAAGATGCATCTCTCCGGCAAATCGGACGGTGAAGACGTAAACATGACCACCACTTACCGAGGCAAGCGCGTCGGCCCAGCCTGCGATTCATCGCAACCCAGCCCGGAGATGGCGGCGGCGCAAAAACAGATGGATCAGAGCTGCGATACCACAGGACGTAAAACCAGGGAACTGATCGATATGGCCGACATGTTTCTCGCCAAGAATCCGCTCTGCCCCGGCAAATCCAAAGCGGTATGCGAGGCCATTCGCAAAGATTCCGGGCGCGATGCGGAGGTATATAGCGCGCTGACCATGCGCGAACGGCATATCCAGCCCAACCAAATCTCGGTCGCCAAGTCATGCGGGCTGGACATGGCCGCCACCACCAAATCCATCTGCAAGACGCTCGGCGGCAAGAACTACAACTCGCTCGCGCCGCATTGTCCGGCGGAAGCCAAGGCGCACCGCGCGGCGGCGCGCAAGAAGGAGTGCGAGGGCCGCAGCTTTACCGCGCGCGAAGACCTGTCGCGCTGCCTCGGCGCAGCGGATGGCGGCGATGAAAGCGACGCTGCTGCGCCCAAGCCGCCATCCGGCAAATCACCATCCGCCGCCGACAACCCGGCCGGGGCGGTAATCGACGGGGCGAAGAAGCTGAAGGGCATACTCGGTTTCTAGCCCATGCGCCTGCTGCTCGGGCTGCTGCTGTCATGCCACGCCCTGCTGGCGCTGGCGCAGCCGCCCGACCCTTTTCCCGAAGCCGCCAGCGCCTACCGCATCGAGATTGACGGCAAGCCGGTATGGGAACGGCAGGCGAGCCGCCGCCTGCCGCCCGCCAGCCTGACCAAGCTGATGACCGCGCTGCTGGTGCTGGACGGCTACCGCCCGCAAGCGGTTGCCACCATCAGCCGCACGGCGGCAACCGCAACTGGCAGCCGCCTCGGCCTGCGCAGCGGCGACACTTTCCGCATCGAAGACCTGCTCGCCGCAACACTGTTGCACTCCGCCAACGATGCCTGCCGCGCGCTGGCTGAGCACGTCGCGGGCGACGAGGCGCGCTTCGTGCGGCGCATGAACCGTCGCGCCCGCGAACTCGGCATGAAGGACACCCGTTTCGCCAACGCCTGCGGGCACGATGCGCCCAACCATTATTCCAGCGCGCGCGACCTTGCGCTGCTGGCTGGGGAATTGCTCAAACAGCGCGCCCTGCTCGAACTGACCGCCAGGCAACATGGGAAAATCTCCGCGCTGAACGCGCCGCGCGAATATCGCTTCACCAACAAAAATGCGCTGATCGGCCGTTACCGTGGCGCGCTCGGCCTCAAGACCGGCTACACGTCGAAGGCCGGCAAATGTCTGATCGCCTATGCCGAGCGCGATCATGTCAGAGTGCTGCTGGTCATGCTGCATGGCGGCGAGCGCTGGTGGGATGCGGCGGACATCCTCGACATCGCGTTCGACCATGCGCGACAATTGCGCTGACCCGGCGCGCCACCCGCTGCCCTGGCTGGCGCTGGCGGTGCTGCTTGCCTATCTCAACGCATTCTCCGGAAGTTTCCAGTTCGACGATTACAAGGTCATTGTCGATAATCCCGCCGTCCATTCCTGGGATGCATGGTTTGCCGAACTCGGCCACGGCATCCGCCCGCTGCTGAAATTCAGCTACACCTTCGACTGGACGCTGGGGCTGGGTATCGCGGGCTTTCACCTCACCAACCTGCTCATCCACCTGACCAATGTCTGGCTGGTATTGCGCCTGTGCGAGACATTCATCCCAAATAATCCATTGGCAAATTCAACCCGCCTCCCCCTTTGTAAAAGGGGGAGAGCTTGCGAGGGTGCCGAGGGAGATTTTTGTTTCCGTGCGACATCCAAATCCCCCCTCACCCCCCTTTTTGCGAGTTGGGCAACAAACCGCCCATCCCTGCCTACCCCGATTCAAAGGGGGGAATACCCCGCCACGACCCAATTCATGGCTAATGGGCAATCTGGGTTCATCGAACAACAGCTGCTGCGCGAACGCCTGCGGGCGGTGCCGCTGTTTGCCGCGCTGCTGTTCGCCGTGCATCCTGCCCATACCGAAGCGGTCACCTACATCTGCGGGCGCTCCGCCTCGCTGATGACGCTGTTCTATCTGGGCGGCCTGCTCGCCTACGCCGAGGGGCGCACCCGCGAAAACAGCTTCATGCTCTACATGACCACGCCGCTGCTGTTCGTCCTCGCCTTGAGCGTGAAAGAGACCGCCGTGACTTTCCCGCTGGCGCTGCTGATCTGGGAGCTTTGTCTCCGGAAACGGCGCGGCGCATGGAAGACGGCATTCAAAGCGCAATGGACAAGCTGGGCAGTGCTGCTGTGCGGCGCGTTGTACTTCCTGTTCAACGACAGCTACCTGTCGCAGATGGAACGCAGCGCGGAATTCAATGCCCCGCAGGGCAATCTCGCCACGCAACTCACCGCCTTCGCCTGGCTGATGCGGCAATGGGCGCTGCCGCTATGGTTGAACATCGACCCCGATCTGCCCTTGCTGCGCGACTTGTCGGAAAGCCTGTTGCCGTTGGTATTTTTCGGATCGATTTTTGCGCTGATGCTGGCCTGCTGGCGCAAACGCCCGTGGCTGGGCTTCGCGCTGGCCTGGGCGATCCTCCACCTGTTGCCGCTGCACCTGTTTCTGCCGCGGCTGGACATCGCCAACGAACGCCAGCTCTATCTCGCCGGCTGGCCGCTGTTCCTCGCCCTCGCCGCCGAGCTGGCTCTGCGGCTGGATGCAAGATCATTCAGGATTGCCTGCATCGCGTTGCTGTTCGCACTGGGCAGCCTGACGCTGCTGCGCAATCAGGTGTACGTTGATGAGATCGCGTTATGGGAAGACACGGCGCGAAAATCGCCGCACAAAGCAAGGGTGCACAACAACCTGGGGTATGCCTACAAACTCGCCGGTCGCACCGGGGACGCGCGCCGCGAATTCATCCTGGCGTTGCGGCTCGACCCGAAACACGCCAAGGCACGCCACAACATCGATCAAATGGAAAAGGCGCCGTAAGTTCTGCGGCGCCCCCTGAGGAACCTTATCCGCGTGCGCCGACTTCTTCAAAACAATCATGGCGCCAGCCACACTCTTTGTTGTCACAATAGTTGATGGCGGAGGTGGCATAACAGGGCTTCTGTCCATCATTGGCTTGAATCTGCCGGATAATTTCGGCCTGGATACTGGCTGGCCTAGTCTCTTCCGGTTTTGCGGTATTAGCAGTGTTCACGATAACTCCCGATTGAAAAATTTCGTATCGGGTAATCTATCACTGCCGCCAAGGAATACCTATATGCAGAAATACCTATATATTCCGGCATATTGACCGGAGCGATGGGATGTGCTGCGCAACAGTAACCGGTGTTGTATCCGGAACAACGCTTTCATCGAACCCCGTTCACTTGCAATGCGCCTTTATTTCCTGCTGCGCTTTCTCGATACGTTGTCGGCGCTGTTCATCTTCCAGGTAGGAGCGTTCTCCCTTGGCGTCGATTTCCACCACGCGCACCCCATCCTGCAACGCGCGTAAATTCTGTTGCAAGGTGGCGCAATAGGCTTTCTCTTCTTCTGCCCTGGCCTGCTCCTGCGCTGCCTTACCGGCTTCTTCCTTTTTCGATTGCTGCGCTTTTTTCAGCTCTGCTTCGCGTTCCGCGACGGTTTTCGGTGCGTCGGGCGCACTCGCGGGAGCGGCGGCCTCCGAAGGGATACGCAGCGTCTGCGTTTGCACATTGGGGGGAGGCTGCTGATCCGAATAATGCACCTTGCCGTCCGCGTCCACCCACTTGTTGAGCCCGGCGAAAGCGTTTGCACTGTTCAGCATTAACAAAACCAGCAGAAATCTTTTCATGGCGATCACCTCTCCGGTTTAAATCACGGTTAAGTCTAGCACACGGAGGGCAGTGGCCGCACCGTGGAGCACGCCTTGTCCGGTTTCTCGCATCAAACCTCCCTCAAGCCAAGCAATGCTTCGCGGTATGAATCCGAAGCAACCCCGTGGTTATTGCACCCACATTTTTCTCCTGAAAAAAATGGGTTATCGGAAACAATCCGTCAATCTATAGCGTCAGGTGCAATCATGCCTTTACTGCGCTTCGATTTTGATGCGATTGCCCTGGTCACGCAACATGAGCGATTACGCACAGAGTTAATAGCGGCAAATCCGTTCTCATGCGCCGCGTTGGAGTAATGATAAGAGCGTCTAACGTAATAATCACATACTGTCAATATGCCGAAAGGCCTAGCCGAAATACATAGGCATTTCGGCATATTGTTTCTTATCCGGAACGTTGTAACACTGCGCAGCCGGAATAAATGGCAGCGACAAGCTCCGGTACCTTTTATCTTTGCTTTTCGGATCGAATAAAAAAGGGGGTTTGAAATGAATACGGAATTCAGAAACAGCATCTGCGCACTCGTCGGTATCATAGCTCTCGGCGCCAGCCCGCAATGGGCGATGGCATCCAGCGGCAATGGAAGTAAAGGACTAAGAGTGACCGTGCCGCCGGAAAGACGGGTCGAGAGACCGCAGGTGGATATGCCCGAAAACGTGATGACAAGCGCAATTATACAAAGGATCGAGGACAATAAGCGCCAGCCCATCAAGGATAAGGCAGGAAAGATTCAATACATCATCACGTTCGCCGATGATGCACCAAAGAACTATGCAGCCAAGGCAATCACGGATAGCCGTTTTGCCAATTGGCACGACAGCAAAGTCATCCAACTTTTGCACGACACCGAGACCGCTCACGGTTTTTCGGCAACGCACCTTTACAGTCAGACGATGCAGGGCCTCGCCGCTTTTCTGACTCCACAACAAGCTGACAATTTAGGCCGTGACAGACGTGTCAAGCGAATGAGTCCAAATATGCCGACCGAATTGAGTGGCGGAATTTGGAGCGACACGAATCCCACCTACTATGAGACTCTGCCTTGGGGTATCCAAGCGGTAGGCGGCAACAAGGCGAGCAATGGCGCTGCCACGGTTTATGTTGGTTGATACCGGGATCGGCTATAACAGCGATTTAAACATATCCAGCCGTTGGTCCGCATCTGGCTCGTGCCTGATCGGCAACTACGCACATTCAACATTTGTCGCCGGAATCATCGGCGCCATGAATAATGGTTCCGGCGTAATCGGGGGTCGATTCGGGTGTCAATATTGTTTCTTTGGCTTATGGCGATAATACCTGTGCCTGGGGTAGCGAAAGCACGGCAAATATGATCTCGGCTTTTGAAGAGGCGAAGGTGCGGATCAGGGCAAGCGGGCGAGTGGGCGTGGTTAATTTCTCATCCAACCCTATTGATTATTATACGAACCAAATTCCCATAACGGCAAGAGATAGTATAAGTGGCCTGATCGCTCCCAACCCATCAACGGGTTATCCCGGCGCTTTTTTTGTCCAGTCCGCCGGCAACCACAAGACTGACGCTTGCTATCGCAGTTTTAATGACCACCTGCCGTCAGATGGTGCGATGGTCATCGGAGCAATGGACAACAACGGTCAGCCGGTTCAACCCTTGAATGACGATAACGGCTTCAACCAGGGAGGCACCATTTTTTCTTTTCCTGAACCTGGATCAAATTTCGGTGCATGCGTCGATGCATGGGCGCCTGGCAAAAAAATAAAATCCACATGGAACGATGGCAGTAACCCGACAGGTGACGGCACCTCATTCGCTGCGCCGCATATAGCGGGAGCGGCGGCATACCTGATCGAAACGAACCCGTCTTTACAGACGCCCGCCGCTGTTGAAAATGCCGTGCGCGCCCATATGGTTTATAACGGTGCTTCCGATCTCAGTAACCTCGCTGTTGGTGCCGTCAATCTCGATGGCACCGGCCATGTCGCCCGCCCAACGGTCGAATTCAAGATTGGCTACGCGCCATCGGATCCCGCTCCCGCGCCGATCGACGTTTATAGCGATGCGTCATTTCTTCTACGCTACGATTCTGTCGGTGCGCAGAGCTGCGATCTGTATGGCTACGTCAATGGCAATCTGTGGTATTACGTTCTGAATTTTCAGCCGAGCTACAATTGGGGTTTTGTACAATTGAACCCCGACCATTACCGGTGGGAAGTCAGTTGCCGGTCGGTAAACGGCACCATCAATACCGCCAGTGCTTCCGTCACGGTCGCGGCCATACCGCCGGCACCAAGCGCTGGTTTCAGCGTCAATGGCATGGCGGTCGCCAATGGCGCAACGATGAGTTTTACATACCCCCAATCCTTTTCGCTCGCGTACGATAGCACCAATACGACTTTATGCAATTTGTATGCGTATCGCGCCGCTACCGGTGGTTTCTTGGGATATTGGTATTCAATCGACAACTTTTATCCTTCCTTTAACTGGGGTATGGTCACGCTCGACCCCGGCAATTATCGATGGTACATCGATTGTATGAATGCGAATTTCCCGGACCGTCCACATGCCACTTCGATGCTCAACATAACCGTTTTATAGCGCGTATCCAATCGATCGTGGGTGCGATGCACCCATGATCGGCAAGTTATACACGGAGAACCTCATGATGAAAAAATTCTGTTCTGGCTTACTTTTCTTTTTTGCCATATCGTTCATTGCCGCAAAAGCGCAAGCGGCAACTACGCCGTTGGAACCCTATCTTGTCGTGTCCACTGCCACGCCGCCGATAGAGGTGAGTTTCAGGTATGTGCCTTCTTCTACGGCTGCAGATTATCCAACGTTGCGCCAAGCTACGGGAAAACTGTACACCAAGGTTATTTATTCAGAACTTTTTTTGATCGCTTACGACAATGCTTATCCACATGGCGAGGCGGGCGGGTATATTGGTATCACTTATGATTTCTCTAAGGCATTTTACACAGGCCCGAGGGAGGGATTACCACCACCCATCGCCAACTGCGATGTGCCGTTGATACCTATTCAAGGCGTCAGCGGAACGACTTTTCCCATTACACGCTCAGTATCCATTTTGTACGGATGTGGTGGAATCACCACGCCGCCCCCACACACGGTGCCCACCTTTTTGGTTTCCTACAACGCCCCCTCGATTGTGACGGTCGCCGACGGCAACCAGATCGAAAGCGTCAACATCTCGGTTTTCAGGGATGGATTGCCCTGGACTGACTACTATTTCGGCTACCGCATCGGCCTTTTCCAATTAGCGGCAGCGCCTGCAACGGCCTCGATATTTTATGTGCCGGCATTGAACGCGCTGACCCTGCCGCCGCCGGCGGTTGAAGGCGAGGTCGTCGAATACAACAACACCGCAGATTTCCCTTTGGCTCCGGGCGGACACTTCTTCTACAGCAGCGATGCCTTCGAACAGCAGATTGTCGATAGCGGCCAGGCCGGTCGTTTCTTACGCACCGGGCGCAGCTTCAATGCGGGCGGTTATGTGCCGGTATGCCGGTTTTACGGTAGCCAAAGCCCCGGCCCGAATTCGCATTTCTTCAGCGCCGACCAAAACGAGTGCGCATGGCTGAAAGCGCTGCAAAAATCGCCCACCCCCGCCGATGAACAGCAATGGAACAGCGAGGGTAACGGCTTCTATACGGTGGCCGCCGTGCCCGGCGCCAACGGCAACCGCACCTGCCTGGCCGGAACCGTGCCGGTGTATCGGGCCTATAACAATGCGTTTGCGCAAGACGGAAAACGTAACGCCTGGGATTCCAACCACCGCTTTTCCACCAGCCGCGCCGATATCGACCAGTTAATTAACATGGGATGGAGCGACGAAGGTGTTGCGTTTTGCGCGCCGAATTAGCCTATCAGGACAATCGCATCAAAATCGAAGCGCAGTGAAGGCATGAATCGCATCTGACGCTATAAATTGACGGATTGTTTCCGATAACCCATTTTTTTCAGGAGAAAAATGTGGGTGCAATAACTACGTGGTTGCTTCGGATTCATATCGTGATGCGTTGCTTGGCTTGGCTTGGGAGAGATTTGATGCGATTGCCCTGACGCCTTGTCCGGGGTTCTCGCCCGCCCGGGCCGCAAAGTTGTATGGTATCTTGCGCATATCCGTTTGTACGTTGCCTTCCCGATGCCATGAGCCTGTTTGCCCTGATCGCCGCGCTGTTGCTGGAGCAGATCCAGCCTCTCTCTTCGCGCAAATACCTGCATGGCTGGCTGTCCGATTACGTCGGTTTCTTTCAGCATCATTTCAATGCCGGACATCACAAACACGGCAAAATCGCCTGGCTGCTGGCGGTGATGCCGCTGCTGGCAGCCGTGGTGGCGCTGTACTGGCTGCTGTGCGGCGTACACCCGGTGTTTGCCTGGGCGTTCAACGTGCTGGTGCTGTATCTCACCATGGGCTTCCGCCAGTTCAGCCACTATTTCACCGACATTCACCATGCGTTGCGCAACGGCAAACTGGACGAGGCGCGCGGGCTGCTGACCAGGTGGCGCGGCATTCCTTCGCACGAGCTGAATGCCGAAGAAGTGGCGCGCGTATCCATCGAAGAGGCGCTGATCGCATCGCACCGCAACGTGTTCGGCGTGATCGTGTGGTTCGTGCTGTTCGGCGCGGTCGGCCTGGGCGGTGCGGCGGGCGCGCTGTTGTATCGCCTCGGGCAGTTCCTGCGCAAGCGCTGGGGCGACGAGGACGAGGCCGCCGAACCGGATTATTTGCCGAACAAGGATTGGGGCGGCGGAGAATTCGGCGGCTTCGCACGACAGGCGTTCTACGTGCTGGAATGGCTGCCGATCCGCATGACCGCGATGACCTTCGCCATCGTCGGCAACTTCGAGGATACGGCATATTGCTGGCGCACCCAGGCGGCGAGCTGGCCCGATCCCGAAGCGGGAATCCTGCTGGCCAGCGGAGCGGGGGCGCTGGGCGTGCGTCTCGGCATGCCGATCCCGCAAGGCGGCCTGCCGCTGGGCAGGCCCGAACTGGGCATCGGCATCGGCGACGATGCAGATGCCGACTTCATGCGCAGCACAATCGGGCTGGTGTGGCGCTCGGTGGTGTTCTGGCTGCTCCTCTTGTTGCTGCTGACGCTGGCGAGCCTGCTCGGCTAGCCGCGATCCATCTCGGTCGGCCATGCAATGCCGACCACATTGGCGATATCTGCGGCAGTCCCGAGAAAAAAGATAAAGTTGAAACTGGCAGCGCATTTCTTATCCTCACTCTGCCGAAAAACGCTGCGCCCCTCGCGGCGCATGGCGGCGTTGCTCCTCCTCGGAATGGAACGACCATTCCTCGTCGCACCCTCAAGGGGCAGGCCGTGGCACATCATCGACTACTCTTTTCCCCTACCTTGCAGAGCAGGTGCAAACCTTATTGCAATGGAAATGCAATAGCCTGCATTATCCGACCTGGTCGCGCTCCAACAACCTGGCCGAAGGCGAGAAACGATTTACGCGGCAAGCGGGTTGGATTGCCATACCGGTTCATCGACTCACAACTAAGGAGATAAAAATGAAAGAAGTTCACATTAATTATTCCGGCACTGCTCTGGATTATAAAGTGGCAAGCCATCTTGCATCCTCCTTTGCCTCCAGCACTCTGGGTGTGGGAGAACCCGTCATGGTCGCCTGGCATGACAAGCAGGCGTCCAGAATGTCTCCTGTCATCGAGGGCGGAGATATCAACACGCGTTGGCATGACTATGGAGAAAGCCACGGCGGCAAGCTGGCAGTCGATATCAACGGCGACTTCGATTTTATCTTTACGGATGCCAGCGGCTTTGACGTTCTCGGCCCCAGCCCCCTGATCAATCTGCACGATCAGGCGGGAAATGAATATCTATGCCAGATCAACGCACTGCGCAACCCGAAGCAACCGAACGAAGAAGCCTGCGTCAAGCTGGAAGGCCTGAATACCAAGGGCGACATGCATTGAGCTGGATTTAAGCGGGCCGGGGCAGCACATGCCCCGTTTCATTGCGATGGTTACGCAGTCCAAGGGTATAGCTGTAGCCGGGTAGTTCATGCGGCAGATTACTTAAGGACGCGCTGATTTATTCGGTTTCGTCGTTCCCGCGAAGGCGGGAACCCAGTTAAGTAAAGGCACTGGATCCCCGCCTTCGCGGGGATGACGAATAAATCAGCGCCTCCTTAAAGGCTTGTAACTACTCAGGTCGAAATGACGATACTCACGGAAGCACCACAACACCAGTCCCCTCTCCCGCCTGCGCATAAGCGCTAACTTATCCTGTTCCTCCCCCTTCAAGGGGGAGGCTAGGTGGGGGATGGGGTCAATCTCCATGAAATTCAGCCCCATCCCCACCCCAGCCCTCCCCTTGAAGGGGAGGGAGACATGCCTTGGCGTGCTTAAGTTAGCGCATATGCCCGCCTGCGGGGGATAGCTTGCGAGGGGGTACGCCGTGCTCTTACCTTGGGCGATAACAAAAAGCTCGCACAAAACCGAGTAACAGACGAGCATTGCGCCGCATGTTTTATGAGGTATCGCACCCCTGCCGCTCACTTCAACTCCCCAAAGAAATTCCTGACCGCCAGCACGCGCTGATGCAGGTCGCCGTATTTCAACTCGATGCGCAGCCTGTCCTGCCCGGCCATCTTGATGTGCCGTTTGCTCTGGATCATCGTGATGATTTTCAGCGGGTCTATCGGCGGTTCCGGCACGAACTGGATCACGATGGCCTCCGATGACGCGTCCACTTTACTGACGCCGAGCGGTTTGGCGAGGATGCGCAGACGATGGCTGTCGAGCAGGGTCTGCGCGGGTTCGGGCAGCAGGCCGAAGCGGTCGATCAATTCCTGATGCATGTCGTCCAGGTCTTGCTGCGTGTTGCAGTTGGCGAGACGCTTGTAGATCACCAGGCGCTGGTGGATGTCGCCGCAATAGTCGCTGGGCAACAGCGCCGGGGTATGCAGGTTGATCTCGGTGGTCACGCCCAGCGGGTGCGCCATGTCCGGCTCTTTGCCCAGTCTTAGCGAGCTGATCGCGGCGTTGAGCATGTCGGTGTACAGCGAAAAACCGATCTCCTGCATCTCGCCGCTCTGCGATTCGCCGAGCACTTCGCCCGCACCGCGTATCTCCAGATCGTGCATCGCAAGGTAGAAACCCGAGCCCAACTGTTCCATGGACTGGATCGCCTCAAGACGTTTTTTTGCCTGTGCGGTAAGCGCTTCGGTTTCCACCAGCAGATAGGCATAGGCCTGGTGATGCGAACGCCCGACGCGACCGCGCAGTTGATGGAGTTGCGCGAGGCCGAAGCGGTCGGCGCGATTGATCAGGATGGTGTTGGCGGTCGGCACGTCGATGCCGGTCTCGATGATGGTGGTGCACAGCAGCACGTTGAAGCGCTGCTGGTAGAAGTCGCGCATCGCCTGTTCCAGATCGCGTTCGCCCATCTGGCCGTGCGCCACGCGGATGCGCGCCTCCGGCAGCAGGGTCTCCAGCTTCTCCGCCATGTTGGCGATGGTCTCCACCTCGTTGTGCAGGAAGTACACCTGTCCGCCGCGCTTGAGTTCGCGCAGCACCGCCTCGCGGATCACCCCCTGGCTGTACTGGCTGACGAAGGTCTTGATCGACAGGCGCCGCTGCGGCGCGGTGGCGATCACCGAGAAATCGCGCAGGCCTTCCAGCGACATCGCCAGCGTGCGCGGGATCGGCGTGGCGGTCAGCGTCAAGACATCCACTTCCGCACGCAACGCCTTGAGGCGCTCCTTTTGCTGCACGCCGAAGCGGTGTTCCTCGTCGATGATGACCAGCCCGAGGTTGTGGAACTTCACGCCCTTCTGGATCAGCTTGTGCGTGCCGATGATGATGTCGAGCCTGCCGTCAGCCATATCCTTCAGCGCCTGCGTCTGCTCCTTCGCGGAGCGGAAGCGCGACAGCTCGGCGATTCGCACCGGCAGGTCGGCAAAGCGATTGGAAAAGTTCTGGAAATGCTGCTCGGCGAGCAGCGTGGTCGGCACCAGCACCGCGACCTGCTTGCCGTCCAGCGCCGCGACAAACGCGGCGCGCAGCGCCACTTCGGTCTTGCCGAAGCCGACGTCGCCGCATACCAGCCGGTCCATCGGCTTGCCGGATTGCAGGTCGGCGATCACCGCCTCGATGGCGGCGGCCTGATCGGGTGTTTCCTCGAAGCCGAATCCGGCGGCGAACGCCTCGTAGTCGTGCGGCGCCAGCTTGAACGCATGGCCCTTGCGCAGCGCGCGCTGTGCGTACAAGTTGAGCAACTCGGCGGCGGTGTCGCGCACCTGCTGCATCGCGCGCCGTTTCGCCTTGTCCCACGCGCCGCTGCCCAGCTTGTGCAAGGGTGCAGCTTCCGGCGCGCCGCCGCTGTAGCGACTGATGAGGTGCAGTTGCGCCACCGGCACGTAGAGCTTGTCCTCCCCCGCGTATTCCAGCAGCAGGAATTCGTTCTCGCCCTCGCCGAGGTCGAGGTTGACCAGCCCGCGATAGCGCGCGATGCCGTGCTGCTCGTGCACCACCGGATCGCCGACCTTGAGTTCGGACAGGTCGCGCAACATGCCCTCGACATTGCTCCTCTTCCCGGCGCGCGCGGCGCGGCTGCGCGGCTGCGCCGCATACAGCTCGCTTTCGGTAATGAGAGCGGTCTTTTCATCGGTCAGGATGAAGCCGTTTTGCAGCGGGGCTACGCACAGCATGAAGGCCGCGTCGTTTTGCAGAAATTCGGCATAGTTCTCGCACAGCGCCGGAGCGAGGCCGTATTCGTGCAAATAACCCGCCATGATTTCGCGCCGACCCAGGCTGTCGGCGAGCAGCAGCACGCGCCCTTTGTAATTTTGCAGAAAATCCTGGAAGGTCTGCGTGGGTATGTCGGCGCGGCGGTTCACGGCGATGGGCGGGATGGCGGCCGTGTGGCAGGGGGTTAGGTTTTTTGAGTCAACAGCAACCCCTCCCGGCCTCCCCTTATCAGGGGAGGAGTCTGGTTCTCCCCCTGACAAGGGGGAGTTAGAGGGGGTTTGTTTTTGAACTACATCAATGCGCGCAAACTCTTTCGCCCTGATGAAAAACCGCTCCGCATCCAGAAACAGCTCCTTCGGTTCCAGCAGCGGGCGCTGCGGATCGCCGCGCAGCAGGTTGTAGCGCGATGCGGCATCCTTGGCGAAGGTCGCAATGGCCTCGTCGATCCCGTGGTGCAGGCACAGCGTGGCGTGCTTCGGCAGGTAGTCGAACAGCGTGGCGGTCTGCTCGAAGAACAGCGGCAGGTAATACTCTATGCCCGCCGGGGCGATGCCCTTGCTCACGCCCTTGTAGATAAATGATTTGGACGGGTCGCCCTCGAATCTATCCCTGAAGTTCTGGCGGAAAGTCGCCTGGCCTTTTTCGTCGAGCGGAAACTCGCGCGCGGGCAACAGGCGGATTTCCGGCACCGGGTACAGCGTGCGCTGCGTATCCACGTCGAAGCTGGCGATGGTCTCGATCTCGTCGTCGAACAGGTCGATGCGGTACGGCAGCACGCTGCCCATCGCGAACAGGTCGATGATGCCGCCGCGCACGCAGTATTCGCCGGGGGCGAGCACCTGCTGCACATGGTTGTATCCGGCGAGGGTTAACTGTTCGCGCAGTTGCGCAACGTTCAATTTTTCGCCGCGCTTGAGGAAGAAGGTATAGGCGGCGAGATGCTCGACCGGCGGCAGCGGGTACAGCGCGGTAGTGAGCGGCACGATCACCACGTCGCAAACCTGGCTGCGGATGTGGTGCAGCGTCGCGAGGCGCTCGGAAATCAGGTCCTGATGCGGCGAAAAATGGTCGTATGGCAGCGTTTCCCAGTCGGGCAAGAGATGCACGCGCAGGCCGGGCGCAAAGAACGGGATCTCTTCCACCAGCCGCTGCGCCTCAAGCGCATTGGCGGCGATGATTGTCAGCGGAGAATGCTGCGCGGCATACTGTGCCAACGCCAGCGCGTCGGACGAACCGTGCAGTTGCGTATAGCGGGGGAGTGAATGCTTTGAGCTGAACAACATGAACGGTTCGATGCAAATCCGGGTAGTGCGTTCACTCTTCGATACATCAGGGTAAACGCAAAGGGAGCGATGGCTGGTACAAATGGGCGCATTATAAGCCATGCGCGCGAACAGTTTTTTAATTTACAATCGCGCCATGCCCGAATTCCACGCCCTCGTCCCTGCCGCCGGTTACGGTGCGCGCATGGGACACGAATTGCCCAAGCAATACCTGCCGCTGGCTGGGCAGCCGCTGATTTTCCACGCGTTGAACACGCTGTGCGCCAGCCCCGAGATCGCCACGGTGTTCGTGGTGCTGGCGCCCGACGATGCGCTGTTCCACACTTACGAATGGCCGCATTTCGGGGACAAGCTGCAACCCTTGTATTGCGGCGGAGCGACGCGCGCCGAGAGCGTGGCTAACGGTTTGCTGGCTTCAGAACTGGAACCCGACGACTGGGTACTGGTGCACGATGCGGCGCGCCCCTGCCTGACCCAGGCGCATGTCGCCAGGCTGATCGCCGAGCTGCGCGACGATGAGGTCGGCGGCATCCTCGCCGTGCCGGTGGCGGACACGCTGAAGCGCGCTGATGACCAAGGGCGTATCGCCCGCACCGAGGATCGCGCCGGGTTGTGGCAGGCGCAGACGCCGCAGATGTTCCGCGCCGGGCTGCTGGCGCAGGCGTTGCGGCAGTGCGGCAATGTTACCGATGAGGCTTCTGCTATTGAGGCATTGGGTTTGCGACCCAGACTGGTGTTGGGCGAATCGACTAATTTCAAGGTGACCTATCCGCAGGATTTGCTGCTGGCGGAGTTGTTGTTGGGTCAAAAAGGCAAATAGCCACAGAGAACACAGAGAAACCAGCTGCCCTCTCTGTGTCCTCTGTGGTCTCTGTGGCTTGTTCTAGGTTTTGATTGGGGAAAAGTATGAGGATAGGACAAGGTTTCGACGTCCACCAACTGGTGGAGGGGCGCAAGCTGATCGTCGGCGGCGTGGAAATTCCCCATGACCGGGGGCTGCTCGGCCATTCCGATGCCGATGTGCTGCTGCATGCGATCAGCGACGCGCTGCTCGGTGCGGCGGCGCTGGGGGACATCGGCAGGCATTTCGCCGACACCGACGCGAAGTTCAAGGACATCGACAGCCGCATCCTGCTGCGCGAGACGCTGCATCTGGTGCGCGAACAGGGCTGGCGCGTCGGCAACGTCGATGCGACCATCATCGCGCAGGCGCCGAAGATGGCGCCGCATATCCCACAGATGGTGGCGCATATCGCCGCCGACCTGCGTGTCGAGAAGAGTGCGGTCAACGTGAAGGCGACCACCACCGAGCAGTTAGGCTTCAGCGGGCGCGGCGAAGGGATCGCGGCGCAGGCGGTAGTGTTGTTGTTGGCGGATTGATGATAATCACTATTTGTTGCAGGGCGGGCTGTGCGTGTGTTGTTGGGGCTTCAGCCCCTTACAACCACGGCCTACCTCTTGCGGGTGTTGCCCGCCGGATAAAGATGTCGGGCGGAGCCCGACCTACCTGCTAATGCGCGTTCTTGCTTTGGATACCTCCACCGAATACTGCTCGGTCGCGCTGTGGCAGGACGGCGCAATCGTCGAGCGTTGCGATCTGGCCGTGCAGAAGCATTCCGAAATGCTGATCGCGATGATCGACGACCTGCTGCAAGCTACATGCTGCAAGCTACAGGCTATGGACGGCATCGCGTTCGGCATGGGGCCCGGCTCGTTCACCGGAGTACGCATCGCCTGCGGTGCGGCGCAGGGTCTGGCGTTCGGCGCGAACTTGCCGGTGGCCGGTGTATGCACCCTGCAAGCGCTGGCGGAAGCTTCGGGCAAAGAGAAAGTCATCGCGGCGCTGGATGCGCGCATGGGCGAGATATACCATGCCGCGTACGAAAAGCGCGATGGCGCATGGGTGGCAACGAGCGAACCGCGCCTGTGCAAACCGGAAGATGCGCCGCCGCTGCCGGGCGATGGCTGGTTCGGTGCGGGCAGCGGCTTTGCCGTATACGGTGAGGCATTGGGCGAGCGCTATGCCGGGCAGTTGTTCGGCACGGATGGTTCGGTCGTGCCGCAGGCCGCCGCGATCGCCGCGCTGGGCGCGGCGCAGTTCGCCCAGGGTCTCGGCAAGGATGCGGCAGAAGCCTTGCCGCTGTACCTGCGCGACAAGGTGGCGCTGAAGACTTCCGAGCGCGAAGTCCCCCGCCCATCATGACGATGCGCGCGATGGCGCGGGATGATGTGGATGCGGTGCTCGCCATCGAGCAGGCGGTGCAGCGCTTCCCGTGGACGCGCGGCAATTTTGCCGATGCGCTGAACTGCGGCTATGACTGCCGCGTGGATGAAGTGGATAACGGCGCGATTCGCGGTTATGCGATTTTGATGCCGGTGGCGGACGAGGCGGAACTGCTGGCCATCGGCGTGGCGCAGGCCGAGCAGCGCAAAGGGTTGGGGAGCGCGATGCTGGCCGGGATGCTGGACATGGCGCGCGAAAAAAACCTGCGCCGCGTGTTTCTCGAGGTGCGCGCATCCAATGATGCCGCGATTGCGCTATACCGCCGCGCGGGTTTCGGCGAGATCGGACTTCGGCGCGATTATTATCAAAATGCGAGCGGCAGCGAGGATGCGCTGGTGATGGCGTGCGAATTGACGGGTGAAGTGAATGGATAGGAACGAAGCGGTATTGCGCGAGTTGAAACTGTATCCGCTGTGGCAGCGGCGCGGCGAGCCTGCGCCCGTTGCGGCGGCGCAAACCGTGCAGGCGCCTGGCTACGCTGCGCTAACCCGACCTGCGCAGCTACCCGCGCAGCCTGTTTCTGGCATAACGGTTGACGGGCCAGTCGCGCTTCCGGCGGCACCCGCAACAGCCGACGACAAGAGCCGCGAACAGCGCATCGGTGAACTCGGCTGGCCACAATTGAAGGCGATGGTGCGCGACTGCGCCGCCTGCAAACTGCGCGCCGGTTGCGCGCAGACAGTGTTTGGCGTCGGCGACGAGCAGGCCGAATGGCTGTTTGTCGGCGAAGGGCCAGGCGCGGACGAGGACGCGCAAGGTGAGCCGTTCGTCGGGCAGGCAGGCAAGCTGCTCGACAACATGCTGCTGGCGATCAAACTCAGGCGCGGGCAAAATGTGTACATCGCCAATATCGTGAAATGCCGTCCACCTGTTGATGTATCGGATAAGCAGTTACCGCCCAAGCCGGACGAGATCGCAACCTGCCTGCCCTACCTGCAACGCCAGATCGGATTGATAAAACCCAAGATCATCGTCGCGCTGGGCAAGACCGCCGCCACCGCCCTGCTGGGCAAGGACGCGGCGCTGGGCTCGCTGCGCGGCACGGTGCACGATTACTGCGGCATCCCGTTAATCGTGACCTACCATCCCGCCTATTTGCTGCGCAGCCCGCCGGAAAAAGCCAAGGCGTGGCAGGATTTGTGTTTCGCGGTGCAGGCGCATCAACCGCAGGGCCGGGCATGAGACAGCCGGACATGAAGCGGCAAAAAGCGCGGATTATGTTGCCAACATCAGAACTTGCCGCTTATTCGTAATGCAAAGATGAATAACCATCTCCGATCGGAAAATGATTTTCTGCGCCAGCGTCTGGAAGCCTTGCTGTGCGAAGCGCGGCAAAATGAAAGCAAGATGCGCCGGTTCGATCAGCTCCAGCACCGGCTGATCGGCGCCGATTCGCTGCCGGAATTAATTCACCTGCTGCTTTTCGAGTACCGGGTGGTATTCGAGGTAGAGTTTGTCACCCTCGCGCTGGTTGACCGGGAATATGAGGTTACCCGGGCTATGGAAAACGTGCCTGGCGATGATGCGGCAGAAAGCGGGCTGACCCTGCTCCAATCACCTGATGCGCTTTTGGCGCTGTATGACGGAAAACGTGGGCCGCATTTGGGCGCATTCGACCCCATCCATCACCGGGCGCTCTTCAACGCCCCGCCGGGCGCCATTGCGTCGGTTGCCCTCCTGCCGCTTACGCGCCATGGCGAA
This sequence comes from Gallionellales bacterium RIFCSPLOWO2_02_FULL_59_110, assembly GCA_001801215.1. GTDB lineage: Bacteria > Pseudomonadota > Gammaproteobacteria > Burkholderiales > Gallionellaceae > Gallionella. The sequence goes on from MGXA01000067.1 coordinate 42,418, forward strand.
CTGATCGGCAGCCTTCATTCGGGAAGCGCCAATCCGGAGCGTTACATCGCCGGCTGCGGAACGGACTTCCTTGAGCGGCTGGCCGAAATCATCGCAATTTGCCTGGAAAACACTCTCGCGCAGGAACGCTTGAAAATGCTGGGGCTGACCGATGCATTGACCGGGGTGCAGAACCGCCGTTGCTTCGACCACCGTTGCCTGGTTGAAATCAGCCAGGCTCGCCGGCACGACCAACCGCTGGCCTGCATGTTTCTCGACATAGATAAATTCAAGCACATCAACGACACCTATGGCCATCCGACGGGCGATGAAGTGCTGATGAGCGTTGCCAGCTTCATTCAGTCCCAGTTGAGGGTGGGCGATACGATTGCCCGGTATGGCGGCGAGGAATTTGTCGTGCTCCTGCCGCAGACCGATCTGCGCCATGCCGGCCAGATCGCAGAACGGATTCGCACCTGCATTGCGGAAAAACAGCTATCTGCAATTTCCGGCCAACCGATCAATCTCACCATCTCGATCGGAATATCCATGCTGCCAGTCGAAGGCCCCGCCGCGGAAAATCGCCACCTGGCCGACCGCATGGTCGCAGCCGCAGACAAGGCACTTTATCGGGCCAAAAATGGTGGCCGCAACCGTGTGGTTTGCGAGCATGATGCCTCAATAAAGCAGCAAAACTGCCCATGAAACCTGGGGCACACCAGCCGCAAGCTCGCAGAGCTTGACAGGCCCGCGCAGCGGTGGGCGACTACGGGGTTTTCCGGGGGGCTATAGGGTAAATTACCTATATTCTAAAAGCAGTCGCATTGCCAGAATGGCACTCCCCAACAACCACACGCCAGGAGCCGACCATGAATATGTATGCTGATCCGGAAAAGGGTATTTTACGTGAAGCGGAAGCTGCCAGAACCGCACATTTATCTGCCCAGGGGGGCACATTCTCGCTCAGGCGCGCCCACTATTTCACCAAAACCGGGAAACCGCTGTTAACTTCTGATCAGCTGTCCGCCGAGCAACAGCAGGAACTTATCAGGCTTATCAGAGATGACAATGCCGACGCGAGACGAAAAATGATCGCCCACAACATACATCTGGTAATTGATTTTGCCAAACACTATGCCAATTGCGGCCTGACACCTCTCGAACTGGTCAGGGAAGGCAATCATGGTCTCATCCAGTCGGTAGAAAGATTCGAGCCGGAGGGCGGCATCAGTTTCCCCGCCTACGCCACCTGGTGCATACGCCAGCACATCGAGCGCGCCATCATGAAGAAGAACTCCCCGATCCAGCATGTTGCCAAACCTCCGTTTGCTCCCCACGGCGCCCCATCGATACTGCCCGCTGTTCTGTCCAACAAATCGGCAACTATCGGGAGCTGCCATGGCTTTCATGCATAACCGGAATCAGAACCATCTTCTTGCCGCCCTGCCCAAGGCCGAACTGGAGCGCCTGTCCCCCCATCTGGAACCGGTAGCCATGCCGCTCGGCGAGGTGCTGTACGAACCCGGTGGCCGGTTACAGCACGTCTACTTTCCCGTAACCTCGATCATATCCATGCACTACGTCATGGAAAACGGCGCATCGTCGGAAATCGCCGGTGTGGGCAATGAGGGCATGCTCGGCATTTCGTTGTTCATGGGCGGCAATACCACACCCAGCCGCGCCTTCGTGCGCACGGACGGCTACGGTTACAAGCTGAAAGCGCGGCTGCTGATGGAGGAATTCGACCGCGCCGGGCCGCTGCAACGTTTGCTGCTGCGCTATGCCCAGGCGCTGATTACGCAGACGGCGCAGACGGCGGTATGCAACCGGCATCATTCGTTGATGCAGCAACTGTGCCGCTGGCTGCTTCTGACCCTGGATCGCGCGCCCTCGAACGAATTGGTCATAACACATGAACTGGTCGCCAGCTTGCTCGGCGTCCGCCGCGAAAGCATCACAGAAAGCGCCGGGAAATTGCAGCAGGCCGGTTTCATCCACATCCGCCGTGGCCATATCACGGTGCTTGACCGCTCCGGCCTGGAGGATCACGCCTGCGAATGCTATGGCGTGGTCAGGGCGGAACTCGAACGTTTGCTCAAACGGGACCTGAAGCCGGTTTCTGCGTCAATTACAGGTGCAGAAAGAGGTGCCGTGGCGCGGCTCGGAAAAAATTCAGACGCCTGCGACCAGCATGATGGCAGCCCAGACGGCGCTAAAATTTATGAAAGTAGATTATCATATCAAGCATGGAGAAGGCAGGCGGCAGCGGCGGCAATAAATTAATACCAGCATTCTTTGCGCCCGCCGTGGCGCTGATGGGCCGCCTGGGTATCGCCAGAAAATTCGCGCTGCTCGGCCTGATGTCGCTGGCCGCGATGGCGGTTGTCACGTACAGCCTGTTCGCCAGCTTGGATCAGGTCATCAGCTTCTCGCAACGCGAGTTGAAGGGCTTCGAACTGATCGGGCCTATCCCCCGGGTCGTGCAGACCATGCAGCAACATCGCGGCCTTTCTGCCGGTTTTCTCGGCGGCGACAAGGCCATGGACGCCGACCGCAACATGATGGAAAAAACCGTAACCGGGGCGCTCCGGGCGATGGAGGCAGGGCTGCCTCCGGACCTGGCGTCGGGCGAGGCTCTGCGGCGCATCAAGGATGACTGGGCGCGCCTGCGCGAGGAAAGACTTGGCTTGACGGTGGCGGAGAGCTTTGCCGCGCATACCGGCCTGATTGATCGCGTGCAGTCGTTCGAGGTGATGATCGCCGATGAATATGCGCTGATTCTGGATCCCGAGATCAACACGTATTACCTGATCGACACCATCGTCAACAAGCTGCCGCACGTGATCGAACATCTCGGCCAGTTGCGCGCATTCGGCACCGGCATTCTGGCCGGAAAACATGCCTCCCCGCAGCAACAGGCCGAGATCAGTGCCCTGATGGCGAAACTCGACGATGCGATCGCCGACCTCAATGTCAATCTTGACAAGGCAACGCACCACAATCCGGCGTTGCGGCACAGGATTTCGGGCGCATCCGGGGATTTTGCCAACGCGGCGCAGCAGGTGGCCGGCCTTGTGGTGTCTGACATCTTCGGCGGACGTTTTGCCACCCCTCCCGCCGATTTCTTCAAGCTGTTCACCGCGGTGATCGACAAGGGCTATACGCAGTTGCATGAAGCGCTGCTGCCGGCAGCCGAATCGCTCCTCAAGGCGCGCATCCGGCGGGCGCAAAGTACGCTGTACTCCAGCATCGGCATCGCCATCCTGTTATTCCTCCTTGTGGCCTATTTTGCCGCCGGCATCAGCCGCAAGGTGGTCGGCAATATCCGCCAGCTGGTGCGCTCGGCGCAGGTCGTTGCCGACGGCAAACTGGACGAGCGGGTCTATTTCGAGACGAACGACGAGCTCGACCGGATAGGCAACAGCTTCAACCAGATGGCTTTCGGGTTCGGCCTTTTGCTGGAAGCCTCGCGCAAAAATGAAGCGCGCCTGCAAGATATGTCGGCACATCTCGAAGAACGGGTGAACGAGCGCACCGCCGAACTGGAACGTGCACAACATGCAACCCAGTCCTTGCTGAGCCGCTACCAGGCACTGATGCATACTTCCATGGACGGCATCCACATCATGGACATGCGCGGCAATCTCGTGGATGCGAACGACGCCTTTTGCAGGATGCTGGGCTATACGCACGAAGAAGCGGCGCAACTGAAAGTGACCGATTGGAACGCGCAATGGACGGAAGAGGAAGTCCTCAAACAGTTCGACGAGCTGGCCGGCACGAGCGCCATGTTCGAGACCCTGCACCGACGCAAAGACGGCGCGCTGATCGATGTCGAAATCAGCGCATCAGGCGTGGAGATCGAAGGGCAGCGTTTCGTTATCGCATCGAGCCGCGACATCACCCTGCGCAAGCAGGCCGAAGCGGCGCTGAAGCGGCACAAGGTGGTGATCGACACCGCCATAGACGGTTTCTGGATGACCGACATGCAGGGTTATCTGCTGGAGGCCAACGAGGCCTACGCAAGAATGTCCGGCTATGCGGTCGGCGAACTGGTCGGGATGCACATCAGCCAGCTGGAGGCGCTGGAGCAGTCGCAGGACGTTCGGGCGCATATCGAAAAAATCATGGCGCAGGGCCACGACCGCTTCGAGACGCGCCACCGCCGCAAGGATGGGCAGGAGATCGATATCGAGATTTCCGTGACCCACATGCCGGAGTTGCGGCAACTGTTCGTTTTTTGCCGCGACATCACCGAACGCAAGCGGGCCGAGGAAGAAATCCACAATCTGGCGTTCTACGACGTGTTGACCAAACTGCCCAACCGCCGCCTGTTCCTCGACCGCTTCGGCGCGGCGTTGATCGCTTCGGTGCGGCACAACAATTTTGGCGCGGTGCTGTTCATCGACCTGGACCGTTTCAAGCTGCTCAACGACACGCTCGGGCACGACTACGGCGATCTGCTGTTGATCGAGGTGGCGGCGCGCATCAAGTCCTGCGTGCGCGAAATGGACACAGTGGCAAGGCTGGGCGGGGACGAATTCGTCGTGCTGATCGAGGGCGTCAGCGACGACCAGGAAGAGGCTTCTTACAAAGTCGGCCTGGTGGCCGAAAAAATCCGCGAAACGCTGGCGCGCCCCTACCGGCTCAACGAACATGAACACCTGAGCTCGCCCAGCATCGGCGTCAGCCTGTATCGCGGTAATGAAGAAACGGTAGATGAGTTGCTCCAACATGCCGACATGGCGATGTACCAGGCCAAGGATGCCGGGCGCAACGCGGTACGCTTCTTCGATCCGGTCATGCAGAATAACGTGGCGGAACGCGCCACCCTGGTGAGCGATCTGCGCGGCGCCATCGCCCAGCGGCAGTTGCATCTGCACTACCAGTTGCAGGTGGATAACGACAACCGCCCGGTAGGCGCCGAGGCGCTGCTGCGCTGGATGCATCCGCAGCGCGGTGTCGTCATGCCGGAGCAATTCCTGCCGGTCGCGGAGGAGAGCGCGCTGATTCTCGATATCGGCGACTGGGTGCTGGAACAGGCCTGCCGCCAGCTTGCCCTGTGGGGCGAAAACGAAAAAATGCGCGAACTGGTGCTGACCGTCAACGTCAGCGCCCGGCAATTCGCCTTGCCGGATTTCGCGGACAAGATAGCCGGCGCCCTGCGGGCGCACCGGATCGAACCGGCACGCCTGAAACTGGAGCTGACCGAAAGCATGGCCATCGACGACCTGGCTGGCGCAATAGAGAAGATGCACGCATTGAAAGCGCTTGGCATCAGCCTGTCGATGGACGATTTAGGCACCCGCTATGCGTCGCTATCCAGCCTGAAGCTGCTGCCGCTCGACCAGATCAAGCTCGGCAGGAACTTTGTGCGGGATGTAGCGAACGACGGCAATGTCGCGCTGCTGGTGCAAAGCATCATCGACATGTCGGGCAGACACCACATCACCGTGATCGCCGAGGGCGTTGAGAACGAGGCGCAACTGGCCAGCCTCAAGGATCGCGACTGCGTGGCCTACCAGGGCTTCCTGTTCAGCAAGGCCGTGCCGGTCGAAGAGTTCGAGAAGCTGCTGGGATTGTAGCGGCAGCGAGCGCCATCGGCGGAGGGCGCAGGTTCTCCGCTACCCCCCTGCCCATACCGCATTGAGCACCCGGTCGCGCTTGTCCTGCGGCACGCGCTGCATGAACGCGCAATCCTGCCGGTGGATGGTGATGCCGCGCTCGCGCGTGACGTAGCCGATGATGGCATGCGGTTTTTCCGGTTTGCAGCACTTCGCCATTTTGATCATCAGGTTATCCACGCCTTCGATCAGCACTCCGGTCGATGAGGTGCGCTGTGCGGCAGGTTTGTGGGAAACGGGCCGGGGGATGGCGGCCGGTTTCGCGGGGACTTCCTGCTGGATGGCGAGGCCGGCGCGGCGCGAAGTGATTTCGCCGCGCCCGAGGGCGGCAAGCAACTCTTCGAGCTTGTGGAAATGCAGGCGCTGCGCGACCTTTTCCTGATTGACCGAGGTCACGCCGAGGCGCTGCAACTCGCGGTCGAGCAATAGCCTGCCCTGCGCGATGCTGTCGTCCAAATTCTGCGTCTTGAACCAGTGCCGCACCTTGGCGCGCGCACGTGGGCTTTTGAGATAGCCTTGCTGCGGCGAAAGCCAGTCACGGCTTGGCGCGCCCTGCTTTGCGGTGAGGATTTCCACGCGCTGACCGTTCTGCAATTTGTATTTGAGCGGCACGATGTTGCCGTCCACCTTGGCGCCGCGCGTGCGGTGGCCGAGATCGGTGTGCAGGCTGTAGGCGAAATCCACCGGCGTCGCGCCCTTGGGCAGATCCATGACCTTGCCCTGCGGCGTGAACACGTAGACGCGGTCCTGCAACAACTCGTTCCTGAATTGCTCCTGCAAATTTCCGCTGTCGGCCAGTTCCGCTTTCCACGCGAGTATCTGGCGTAGCCAGGCAAGCTTGTCGTCGAACACGGCGTCGGACTTCTTGTTTTCCTTGTAGCGCCAGTGCGCGGCGACGCCGAGTTCGGAATCGTGGTGCATATCGTGGGTGCGTATCTGCACTTCCAGCGCCAGCTGGCGCGGCCCGCTCACGGCAGTGTGCAGCGAACGGTAACCGTTGCCCTTGGGGTTGGCGATGTAATCGTCGAACTCGCCGGCGATGGGCGACCACAGCTCGTGCGCCACGGACAGCGCCGCGTAACAGTTCTGGACGCTGCTCACGAGAATGCGCACGGCGCGCACATCGTACACTTCGCCGAACTCGACGCGCTTGCGCTTCATCTTGTTGATGATGCTGTGGATGTGCTTGGGGCGGCCGGTTACCTCGGCAGGGATACCGGCAGCGTCCAGCTTTTGTTTGAGTTGCGCGATCACCTCTTCGATGTAGCGCTCCCGGTCCATGCGGCGCTCGTCGAGCAGCCCTGCCACTTTCTTGTACAGCGCCGGTTCCAGATAGCGCAGCGACAGGTCTTCCAGTTCCCACTTGATCTGCCACACGCCGAGCCGGTTCGCCAGCGGGGCGAAAATGCTTTGCGTCTCCCGCGCGATCTGCTTCTGCTGCTCCGTGCTCGCGCCGGACAGGTTGCGCAGGGTCTGGGTGCGCTCGGCGAGCTTGATCAGGACGACGCGGATGTCTTCCACCATCGCCAGCAGCATCTTGCGCAGGCTCTCGATCTGCTGCGCGGCCTCGTCCTTGTCTTGCGTGCCGCGCATCTCGCTGAACAAACGTATCCGCTCCACGCGCGAGATGCCTTCTACCAGCGCCGTCACGTTGCGGCCGAAACGCCCGCCCAGCGCCTCTGCCCAGCCCTCCAGATAATCCGGCACGGCATGCAGCACGGTGGCCGCAACGGTTTCGTGATCCAGGTGCATGCCGATCAGGATGGATGCCGCACCGAGCGCGTGCCGCAGCAACGGCGTGCCGGTGGCTTCGGCCTGCCCGTGATAGAGCGGCGCGGCGAATTCGCACGCCGCGCGGATCAGCGCAATCTCGGCGGGCGGATAAACGGCGGATAGCGCAGCCAGCCATTGCTGGATGTCCGCGCTGTCCTCGCCCGCGAGCGGCGGAAAGTCATGCTGAATGGAAACCATGCGCTAGCCCGGTTAGAGAATCCTGATACGCAGGTTACACGGATTCGGCGTCTCCTGCCAAAGCCGGTGGGTGTTTATGTGCGATACCGTTTCAGGAAATCTTGCCGATCTTCACGCGCCATTCCGCCGGGCCGGTCTCGTGCACCGAGGCGCCCTTGCTGTCCACCGCCACGGTGACCGGCATGTCCTGCACGGTGAATTCGTAGATCGCCTCCATGCCCAGCTCGGCGAAGGCCAACACCTTCGAGGCCTTGATCGCCTTGGACACGAGGTAGGCCGCTCCGCCGACGGCCATCAGGTACACGGCCTTGTGTTTCTTGATCGCCTCGATCGCTTCCGGGCCACGCTCGGATTTGCCCACCATGCCGATCAGGCCGGTCTGCGCCAGCATGGTCTCGGTGAACTTGTCCATGCGCGTCGCGGTGGTGGGGCCGGCGGGGCCGACCACTTCGTCGCGCACCGGGTCCACCGGGCCGACGTAGTAGATGAAGCGATGCGCTTGTGCGCGGCATCGCGCCCGGTGAGCAGCTTGCCGTTCAGCAGCAGCGTCTCGCCCGGCTTCCAGCTCGCCAGTTCCTCGCGCGTGACAGTGTCGAGGTTGACGCGGCGCGATTCGGCGGAAGCCTTCCATTCGATCTTCGGCCAGTCGTCGAGCGAGGGCGGCGTCAATACCGCCGGGCCGTTGCCGTCGAGCGTGAAGTGGATATGGCGCGTTGCGGCGCAGTTCGGGATCATCGCCACCGGCAGGCTCGCGGCGTGCGTCGGGTAGTCCTTGATTTTCACGTCCACCACCGTGGTGAGGCCGCCCAGCCCCTGCGCGCCGATGCCCAGCGCGTTGACCTTCTCGAACAGCTCCAGGCGCAATTCCTCGACGCGATTTTTCGCACCGCGCGCTTGCAGTACCTGGATGTCCACCGGCTCCATCAGCGCCTCCTTGGCAAGCAGCATCGCCTTCTCCGCCGTGCCGCCGATGCCGATGCCGAGGATGCCCGGCGGGCACCAGCCCGCGCCCATCTCAGGCACGGTCTCCAGCACCCAGTCCACGATGCTGTCGGAAGGATTGAGCGCGGCGAACTTGGACTTGTTCTCCGAGCCGCCGCCCTTCGCCGCGAGGATCACCTCGACCTCGCCGCCCGCGACGATCTCGTAATTGATCACGGCGGGCGTGTTGTCGCGCGTATTCTTGCGCGCGCCGGCCGGATCGGCCAGCACCGAGGCGCGCAGCATGTTGTCCGGGTTCAGGTAGGCGCGGCGCACGCCTTCGTTAACCATGTCGGCAACGCTCATCTTCGCATCCCAGCGCACGTCCATGCCCACCTTGACGAAGGCCGTCACGATGCCGGTGTCCTGGCAGATCGGGCGGTGCCCCTGCGCGCTCATGCGCGAGTTGGTGAGAATCTGCGCGATGGCGTCACGCGCGGCAGGCGACTGCTCGCGCTCGTAGGCCTTGCCCAGCGCCTGGATGTAATCGAGCGGATGGTAATAGGAAATGTATTGCAATGCGTCGGCGACGCTGGCGATGAGGTCTTCCTGGCGGATAGTTGTCATGTGATTGGATTATGGATTGATAGGAGTGTAAGAATTCAAGGGGGTGATTTTAACGGAACAGCAGTTTCATTCAAGCTAAAGTACGAACGTGTTTTTGATTTAACCAGTTTTTGATTTAACCATAGCCAACCAGCAAGCTTTGCGCTAAACTCTGGCCAGACTGGACAGAATTAACGGGGGCTATCATGCGCAGCGAATGGCAACTGCAAGAAGCGAAGGGCAACTTCAGCCAACTTATCAAGCGGGCTGCGGGTGGCGATGCCCAAACGGTCACCGTGCATGGCAAGCCCACGGCAGTGGTAGTTTCGGCGGAAGAATACATCCGGCTCACCCGCCACCGGACCAAGCTCTCCAGCGCGCTATTGCGTCCAGACCTCGCAGCAGAAGACTTGGATATTTCCCGTAGCCACGACACCGGGCGCGACATTGAGCTATGAGCTGGCTGCTGGATACCTGCGCCCTTTCCGAATACGCCAAAAAATCTCCTGCGCCAAAAGTGATCGCATGGCTGGACGAACAGGACGAAGCCAGTCTGTTCATCAGTGTCATCACCTTGGGCGAGATCGAAAAAGGCATCCTCAAACTGCGCAAAGCCGACCCGCGCCGCAGCCAGAAACTCACCGCATGGCTTGGCAAGGTGGAACAACGCTTCGCCGGGCGCATCCTGCCGCTCGATGCCGCCGCCCTCCACGTCTGGGCACAAATCGCCGCACATACCGAACTGTCCGGACTATCCATGCCGGTAATGGACGGCCTGCTCATGGCCACCGCCCAATGCCACGGCCTCACCGTGGTCACCCGCAATGTTCAGGATTTTGCACCGTACCCGCAAGTCTTCAACCCTTGGGCGCTGTAAACCTGCCGTATGGAATGCACCTTTGGAAATGCGTCTGAAGAAGGCGGCGTAATCTGCAAATATCCCGGAAATTTTTTAAGTCAAACTATTTTCCGAAAACAAGCCCAATTGGGCCGTTTTAGCTCCCCACATTTATCCAAAGGCTCACGATGTACCCAGTCCACGATGTTGATGCAATCCTGTTACTAGCCATGTCGCTCGCTGCCAAGCGGCGTCCGGCAGAACTGGTCGAGATCATCGCTGCGGCCGATCTGGCCCAGGGCGCCATTCCTCCCGAAACGAAATTATCCGATTCGTTTTACCGGCTCTCCGAATACGGCTTGATCTGCGCGCAGGATGGCGGCTACACGCTGACGCCCGATGCGCAGCAGATACTGTCCGGTCATGCGAAAAAAGCCAAAACCCCGGAGCGCATCCACGATATTAAAGAGAACCTCGCCGATTTCCACCTCAATGGCGAACACGCGATCATCCTGCTGACGGTGGAACAAATCGCCGCAGCCATTGCCGCACATCAGGCCGGCAAAAGAATCATCGGCAAGAACCTGCTGATGCCCAAACCCAAACCGGTAGAGGACAGCAAACGTCCGGGACAGCACAGACCTTTCAAGTCTTTCGCAACACGCCGGCGCAAGGAAAAATAAACCTAAGCCGGACAAGCCGGAACCAAACGGGTAGCCCGGATGGAGCAACGCGTAATCCGGGAATTCGGCGCTCCGGCCGTCCCGGATTCCACTGCGTTTTATCCGGGCTTGCTGCGCTTATTGCACCCTACCGAGCTGTAAAAATGCCACGTTTCCACCCTCTCCCCAACTCCCCCTTGCAAGGGGGAGAGATATTTTGACTAATGGGTTATTTGGCTTTAAGCTGGGCGAAGCGTAACTACTCGGGCGGAAGTAGCATGCTCGAAAATCGCCACAACGCCAGCCCCTTCCCATGAAAGGGGGAAGTTAAAATGGGGGGAGTGTGGAATCATCGCAAAGCATTTTTCCACCCCGCCTTTCTACCCCCATCCCGGCCTGTCCCCTGCAATGGGGAAGGAGAAAAACGGCAGCACCTGAGTAGCTACGATGAAACGTAATATCCTGAGGGACGCGCTGATTTATTCGGTTTCGTCGTTCCCGCGAAGGCGGGAACCCAGTTAAGTAAAGGCACTGGATCCCCGCCTTCGCGGGGATGACGAATAAATCAGCGCCTCCTGAGACGTTCGGCCATAACCTGAGGTTGCTCCATGAGGCAGATGGAGCATGGAACTATCCTGCGGGAAACCACATAAATGATGCGATGGCAATGAAATTCAAATTCAGTTCGATAGAAACGCGCCTCATCGGGGTGATGCTGCTGCTGACGGTTTTGCCTGTCATAGCAGTCGCCTGGATAGCCGGCAGCATGACGTTTTCTTACATCAGGTCAGACCGGATACACGATGTGGGACAGGTCGCCAACATGAAGCACACCCAGTTGGTCTTGGTACTGGCCCGTGCAAACGACAGGGCGCTTTCCTTTCTTTCGGGCCTGATTATCCAGTGTCGCGGCAATGCCGCCAGGCTGGATCATGTTTGCGCTGACGGCAAAATCAGGCAGTATCTGGGCGTGGAAGGCGCCATAGGCGCGATGCTGCGCGGGGGAGGGAGCGAAAGCCTGGCTGTCGGAACTCCCGTGGTGCGGGATGGGGAAAAAATTGCGTTTCAGGCCGGGCAACTGGCGCAGTTTTCCGGAACCGGCCCCGGAAACAATCGCTCCTATTTCATTTCTGTAGCGGAAAAATCCACCGGGTTCCGGCTGGAAATAACCTATCCATCGTCGATGCTCGATCCCGTTTTCGACGCTCCCGCAGTCCTCGGTAAATCGGGCGAGACCTTTCTTGCGGATGGCGAAGGTTATTTCGTCACCAAGCCAAGATACCCTTCGACGCAGGGGCATAGTCACCCGATTTCCGCGCGGCCGATGCAATCCTGCCTGAGCGCGCAGAATCGTGAAGTTCTTGACCAGGATTACCGGGATGTGGCGATCATTCATGGGTTCCGCTTTATCCCGGAATTCGGCGCGGCTTGCATCATGGCTCACGTTGACCAGAAAGAAGCCTTTGCTCCGCTGGAATCGCTCCGGCAGCGGCTGCTCATTTTGATGGCTATTTTTTGCATTACTCTTGTCGTCGTAATCGCCTCTGTCGCCAGAAACATCGTGCGGCCGGTCACCAAACTAACGGACGTAGCCCGCGCCATCGCAACGGGAGATTACACGGTCCAGGCGGAGGCGAAGGGGAAAGATGAAATTGCGGAACTGGCCGCGTCGTTCAATTTTATGACCAGCAGGTTGTTCGAGCAGTCGGCGCACCTCGAAGATATGGTAAGGGAGCGCACCAAAAAACTGGAGCAGGCCCAGCAGGAAACTGCGGCGCTGCTGCGCCGCAATCAGTCATTGATGCAGAACTCCATGGACGGCATCGCCATCATGGACGCACAGGGCAATTTAGTGGAGGCCAATGATGCCTTCCGCAGCAAGCTGGGTTATACCCGGCAAGAGATGGCCGGCCTTAATGTGACCGCTTGGGAAATGCAGTGGTCGGCAGAAGAGTCGCGGGTGCGATTCAAGGAGCTTATAGGCAAAAGCGCCACATACGAGACTCTGTACCGCCGCAAGGACGGCCCGCCGGTCAATGTGGAGGTCAGCGCCTCCGGCGTGGAGATAGACGGGCATCAGTATGTTTTCGCTTCAATTCGCGACATCACCGTACGCAAACGGGACGAAGAACGGATTCGCGCCAGCGAAGCGTTGCTGCGCCAGGCGCAATCCCTGGCCTCAATCGGCAGCTGGCGGATCAATGTACCGCGAAACGAACTGGTGTGGTCCGCCGAAACTTACCGCATCTTCGACATACCTGCCGACGCGCCCCTCACCTATGAGTCTTTCCTCGTCAATGTGCACCCGGACGACAAGGGGCTGGTTGATTCCGCCTGGAAGGCCGCGCTCAAGGGCGCGCCTTACCAGATACAGCATCGCATCGTCGTGCATGGCGAGACGCGCTGGGTGGAAGAGCGCGCCGAACTGGACTTCGATGAACAGGGCAACCTGAGCTCGGGGATGGGGTCGGTGCAGGACATCACCGAGCGCAAGCGGGCCGAAGCGCAGATAGCGGAATCCATGGCATCGCTGCGGGCCGTCAACCAGTCGCTGGACGAATTCACCTATATCGCCGCGCACGATCTCAAGGAACCGCTGCGCGGCATCCACAACTACACCAGCTTTCTCAAGGAAGACTACGGCGAGCGGCTGGACGGGGAGGCGCAGCAATATATCGGCAGCATCCAGCGGCTGGCCGAACGGCTATCCGCCCTGATCGACCGCCTGCTGGCCTACTCCCGCCTCGGCAGCACGGAGCTTGCCAGGAGCCCGGTCGATGTCGATGCGGCCGTCGACGCCGTGGCGAAAGACCTGAGCAGCTTATGGCGGGATCGCGCGCAGGGCGGAATGGGCGTCGAGCTGCGCCGCAACGGCCCGCTGGGTGCGGTGCAGGGCGATGCCACCCGCATCGGCGAGGTGTTCCAGAACCTTCTTGCCAATGCGGCAAAATACAACGACAAACCGTTGAAATGGATAGAAATCGGCTGCGACCGCAGCGGCGCGAACCCGGTTTTTTATGTGCGCGACAACGGCATCGGCATCCAGCCGCATCATCAGGCGAGCGTGTTCCGCATCTTCAAGCGGCTGCACGAGCAAAACAAGTATGGCGGCGGAACCGGTGCCGGCCTTACAATTACCAAAAAGATTATCGAACTTCACGGTGGCCGCATCTGGCTGGAATCCACTCCCGGAGAAGGAACCACGTTTTATTTTACTTTGAGCGAGGATGCAACATGACAGGAAACATGTCTCAAACCATACTGATCGTCGAGGACAGCGACGACGATTACCTGGCGACGGTGCGCGCCTTCAAGAAGGCCAATTTGCTCAACCCGGTCAAGCGCTGCACCAACGGCGACCAGGCGCTCGATTATCTGTTGCGGCGCGGAGAATTTTCCGATCCCGAGAAAGCGCCCCGCCCCAACATCATCCTGCTCGACCTGAACCTGCCGGGCACCGACGGCAAGGAAGTGCTGCGCGCCATCAAGACCGACCCGGATCTGCGGAAAATCCCCGTCATCGTCCTGACGACATCCAGCGCCGAGAAGGACATCGAACAGTGCTATGCCGCCGGCGCGAATTCCTACGTGCAGAAGCCCGTGGACCTGGTCGGGTTCATCCAGTCGGTCGCGCGGCTCACCGACTACTGGTTCAACGTTTCCGTGTTGCCCAAGAACATCAAATGAAACAGCACATCATACGAGAAACTTTTGTCCGGGCACCCGAATGACCGCAACCATCCTCGTCATCGACGACAGCGAAGACGACCGGCACCTCTACCGGCGCGCCCTCAAGGATGTCGACTGTCACCTGGTGATGGCGTCATCGGCGAAAGAGGGCCTCATATGCATGGCCGATCCGATGCCGGACGCGATCCTGCTCGATTACAACCTGCCGGATATGGACGGGCTCAGCCTTGTCAGGGTGCTTGCCGAATGCTCGGGCACGCACCCTCCGGTCATCATGCTCACCGGGGAAGGCAGCGAGCAGGTGGCCGTCGAGGTGATGAAGAGCGGCGCAGACGATTACCTGGTCAAGGACACGGCGGGACAATACCTGCGGCTGCTGCCGGGCGTGATCAAGCGGGCCATGACAGCGCATGCGCAGCGCGAGCAGAACCGGCGGCTGCAGCAGGAAACGGCAAGGCTGCTGCACCGCAACCGGATATTGATGCAGAACTCCGCGGACGGCATCCACGTGGTGGACAGCCAGGGCAACCTCATCGAGGCCAACGACACCTTCTGCCGCATGCTGGGCTACACCCAGGCAGAAGTGGCCGGCCTCAATGTCGCCGACTGGGATGCGCAATTTCCGCCCGATGAGTTGCGGGCGTGCTTGGCCGGGTACATCGGCAAAAACGGCGTGTTCGAGACCGTGCACCGCCGCAAGGACGGCGCGCTGATCGATGTCGAGGTCAGCGCCTCCGGCGTGGAGATGGAAGGGCAGAACGTTATCATCGCCTCGAGCCGCGACATCACCGCGCGCAAGCTGGCCGAAGTGACGTTGAAACTGAGCAAGACCATTATCGAGACGACCTATGACGGGTTCTGGCTGTTCGACACTGACGGTTATCTGCTCGACGTGAACCAGGCCTACGCGGATATGGTTGGCTATACGTGCCAGGAACTGACCGGCATGCACATCTCCCGATTATCGGTGCTCTCCAACACGCCGGAATTAGTCCGGGCGCGGATCGGGAATGCCATGTCTCATGGGCTTAACCATTTTGAAACGCAGCATCGCCATAAGGACGGGCATGTGGTGGACTTCGAGGCGTCCGCTGCCTACGTACCCGAAGCGAATTGTTTATTTTCTTTCATTCGCGACATCACCGAGCGCAAGCAAAACGAAGCGATGCTGAAGCAGCACAAGCTGGTGCTCGATACCTCGATAGACGGCTTCTGGGTGGTCGATATGCGGGGTGATTTGCTGGAAGCCAACCAGGCGTACGCGAAAATGTCCGGCTACACGGTCGAGGAACTGGTGAACATGCACATCAGCCAACTGGAGGCGATAGAGCTGACAGTGGAAGAGGTTCTGGCGCATATCGCAAAAATCAGGGCGCGAGGGTATGGCCGGTTCGAGACGCGCCATCGCCGCAAGGACGGGCATGAGATCGACATCGAAGTGTCCGCCACCTCTATGGAGGAAACGCAGCGCCTCTACGTTTTCTGTCGCGACATCACCGAACGCAAGCGGGCCGAAAAAACGTTGCGCGAGGCCGACCGGCACAAGGACGAGTTTCTCGCCATGCTGGCCCACGAGCTGCGCAACCCGCTGGCGCCGATCCGCAATGTCGCCCATATCCTCGGACGGCTGGGGTCGGCGGAGCCCAAGATCAAGTGGGCGCAGAAGATTATAGAAGAACAGGTGAGCCACCTCACCCGCATGGTGGACGACCTGCTGGACGTCTCGCGCATCGCCCGCAGCAAGATCGCGCTCAGGAAGGAGACCATCGAGTTTAGTGTGCTGGCCGAACAGATCATCGAGTCTGCCCGGATGCTGGCGGAGAACAAGGGGCACCATCTTGCGGTGCGGATGCCGGATCAGGCGGTGCAACTCGAAGGCGACCCGGTGCGCCTGTCCCAGTTGCTGCTCAACCTGCTGGACAATGCCGCCAAATACACCCCGGACGGCGGACGGATCGAATTTGCCGCGCGCCTGGACGGGACGGAAATCGAAATCAGCGTGCGCGATAACGGCATGGGCATCGCGGCGGAACTGCTGCCGCAAGTGTTCGACCTGTTCCAGCAGGGCGAGCGCACCCTGGATCGCGCCCAGGGCGGGCTGGGCATCGGCCTCACGCTGGTGCAGCAACTGGCCGGGATGCACGGCGGGCGGGTAGATGCTCACAGCGCAGGGCCGGGGCAGGGCTCGACCTTTACCGTCCGGCTGCCGGCCAGGGCCATGACTGTACAGCCCTCCATGCACGAGGTCGGAAGCCGGAGCCGCTCCGTTCCCGGCATGCGCGTGCTGGTCGTGGAAGACGATCATGCCGTGGCCGACAGCACCGCAGTATTGCTGGAGATGGAGGGGTATCAGGCGCGCGTCGCCGAGAGCGGCCAAGCCGCGCTGGAGCAGGTTCCCGAGTTCCGCCCGCAGGTGGTGCTGCTCGACATCGGCCTGAAGGGCATGGACGGCTTCGAGACCGCGCAACGGCTGCGGCAGCTGCCGGAAGGGCGCGACCTGCTCCTGGTTGCGGTAACCGGTTATGCCGACAGCGCAATCAGGGAGCAGGCGCTGGCATCCGGTTGCGATCATTTCCTGGTCAAGCCGGTGAAGTTCAATGTTCTCAGCGACTTGCTCGACAAGCTGGCTGCGCCGGATTGACCAGTTAGCCCGGATGAAACGCAGTGAAATCAGGGAACGGGTATGATGCCCCCGGATTCCGCTATCGCTGCATCCGGGCTACAAAACCCGCAAGGCTCACCTTCGTTCAAACCCTTGCCAATGCCAGATAAATGCAAAACTCTTGTCATGTTTTGACATCATTTGACCGGTAAGAGACTAATAATGCGGCGGCCTTTCGTTCGCGGGCATTCCCTCATTCCTTGCTTCAGCCAGCGATTGGATGTGTCTTGTGAGTGATGCGCAAACCGCTTCAAGGCGATCCAGCTTTTGTTGCTGCTGATAGACCGTTTTGTTAAGTTCTTCGATCAGGTCTTCCTGGAAGGTGATTTTTGCTTCGATGTTTATTAAACGTTCTTCGTTCATGAGGCGACCCTGAAAGTTCGGCGACTGGCCGAGTGATGGCGGGAGTTCTAGCGCGGGATCGAGATTCGTGCCCGCGCCGTTGTTAATAGAGCCGGGTTTATGCAACTTCCCGGCTAAAACCGCTCGTGTGGCATCAAGTAACGCCACTGCCCGGGCGGCAATCTGGACATCGATACTCGACCGATGCGGAGGCGTTTCACGGACAGCACTTGCAGCCCGACGCTCTGGCACATGTGCGCAATCTGGCCGGGTTGCACTCCCTTGAGGGCGAAGCGCAAGCGAGTTTCGTTTTGCCAGCTGACCTTGATCGGTGGCAGTGCGCGACCGTTGAAGCTGAGTCCGTGGTCGAGCAGCTTGAGCCCCTCGGCGGGCAATTCACCGGCGACTTCCACGACATATTCCTGCTCGAGCGTTGCGGCATCTTCTTTCAGCTTGCGCGCCACGCGCCAGTTCTGGGTGAACACCAGCAGGCCGCTGGCATTGCGTTCCAGCGGGATGCCTTGCGTCAGCCGGAGGAAGTGCTGCTTGAGCAGGCGGATGCCGGAAGGGTCGTCGGCAGCGCGCGTGTCGGCGCATATCAACTGTTGTGGGGTGTTGGTAGCGATGTCCGAGTCGGGCGGCAGATGAAACAGTATGGTCGCCGGCTCGACAGGAGCGAGGCTGGCCTCGGGGTGCAGCTCGATCTTCTGCTGCGACACCATGAACTGCGGCTCTTCCACCACTTGCCCATCCACCATCACCCAGCCGCCCGAGATATAAAGTTCGGCCTCACGGCGCGAGCAGGGGAGCGATTCGGCGAGGCGTTTTGCGAGACGGACGGGGGCGGTCATGAATGGCTCATTCCAAAATCTGAGTGGCGTATTGTAAATGCTTGGGTACGGCTATCCGCTGTAAAATGAAAACATGAACGCAGATAAAACGCCCAGCCTGGACGGCATCACCCTCGAAACCATCGTCACGCAGCTATCCGAAAGCATGGGCTGGGAAGCGATGGCCGCTGCCGTGCCGGTGCGCTGCTTTACGCACGACCCCAGCATCAAATCCAGCCTGAAATTCCTGCGCAGGACGCCGTGGGCGCGCGCGAAAGTGGAGCAGTTGTATCTGCAACACCTTAGAACAGCGCGTTAAATCAGATTTTGCTTGCCCAGAAAACTCGCCTTCCGCCACTCGCCGCCATGCGTCCAAAACCGCCGCCGAATTACCTTGCTGGATACCCTGTAGCCTTGGCAGAGCAGGTGCAGCGATTGATCGAACAAGGCCGCTTGGCGGAGATGCTGCTGAAGAAGTATCCGCTCGCGCACGCGGTGCGCACCGATAAGGCTCTATATGACTACGTGCTGGAATCCAAGGGGGCGTTTCTGCGCAACGCCGGACAACTGAGCAAGGTTGCGTTCGACGGCAAGCTGCATGTCATCCGCAACGCGCTGGGCATGCACACCAGTATCTCGCGGGTGCAGGGCTCGAAGCTCAAGGCCAAGCGCTAGATTCGCATCGCGGCGGTATTCAAGGAGATGCCGCCGGAATTCCTGCGCATGATCGTGGTTCACGAGTTGGCGCACCTCAAGGAGAGCGAGCACAACAAGGCTTTCTACCAGCTGTGCCTGCATATGGAACCCGACTATCACCAGCTGGAGTTCGACCTGCGTGCCTACCTCTGCTATCTGGATGTGGATGGGGTGCCGCTCTGGTCTGCTGCGATGCCCTCGGACGAGTCTTTGTAGTCTGCCCACGCGGTTTGGAATCAGCGTGGGCACACCCTTCCGGTGCGAGAACCTCTGCGAGGCAGAAACGTGCCCACCCTACAGCGCTCGCACCTTCACCGCCTTGCCCTTCACCTTGCCTGCCGACAATTTGCGCACGGCGTCGCTGGCGATGTTGCGCGCGACGGCGACATAGGTGGATTGGTCGGTCACGGTGATCTTGCCGACCTGCTCGCGCGTGAAACCGGCTTCGCCGGTGAGCGCGCCCAGCACATCGCCGGGGCGGATCTTCTCCTTGCGCCCACCAAGAATTTGCAGCGTCACCATCGGTGGCACCAGCGGAGATTCGTCGTCGTTTTGCAGTTCGGCAAGCTCGTGCCACTCCGGTTCGATGCGCATCATTTTGGCGATACCGATGATGCGATTCCGCTCGGACGGGCTGCACAGGCTCAGCGCCCAGCCGTTCTCGTCGGCGCGGCCGGTGCGTCCGATGCGGTGGATGTGGACTTCCGGGTCGGGCGTGACATCGACGTTGATGACCGCTTCGAGTTGCGCGATGTCCAGGCCGCGCGCGGCGACATCGGTGGCCACCAGCACCGGGCAGCTGCGGTTGGCGAACTGGATCAGCACCTGGTCGCGTTCGCGTTGTTCCATGTCGCCATTCATGGTCAGTGCCTTGATGCCCTGCGCGTGCAGCGCTTCCAGCAGCGAGCGGCATTGCTGCTTGGTGTTGCAGAACGCCAGCGTGCTGACCGGGCGGTAGTGCCTGAGCAACTGGCCGACGGCCTGCAAACGCAGCTCGTTTTCCACCTTGTAGAAGCGCTGACGTATTTTGGTTTCCTCATGCTGTTCCAGCAGCTTCACTTCCTGCGGTGCGCGCATGAACTGGCGCGCCAGCCGCGCGATGCCGTCGGGATAGGTCGCCGAGAACAGCAGCGTCTGGCGCTCGGACGGGCAACGCTTTGCGACAAACGCGATCTGTTCGTAAAAGCCCATGTCCAGCATGCGATCCGCTTCGTCGAGCACCAGCGTGTTGAGTGCTTCCAGGTTCAGCGTGCCGCGCTCCATGTGATCCATGATGCGTCCCGGCGTGCCGACGACGATGTGCGCGCCGTGCTCCAGGCTGGAGGTCTGCGCGCGCATGATGCTGCCGCCGCACAGCGTCAGTATCTTGATATTGTCGGCGGAGCGCGCCAGACGGCGGATCTCTTGCGTCACCTGATCCGCCAGCTCGCGCGTCGGGCACAGCACCATCGCCTGCACCGCAAAGCGGCGCGGGTTCAGCTTGGTCAACAGCGCCAGCGCGAACGCTGCGGTCTTGCCGCTGCCGGTCTTCGCCTGCGCGATCAGGTCGTGTCCGGCGAGCGCGACCGGCAGGCTGGCCGCCTGTATCGGCGTCATCGTCAGATAGCCGAGCTGCTGCAAGGTCGCCTGCATGCCGGGCGACAGCGGTAGTTCGTTGAAGGAGCGGCCGGCAGCAGCAGGGGAAGGCGGGTTGGTATTGGTCATGCGTTTCCTCGAAAAGCAGTTAGACATCAGAGAACACGGAGATCACAGAGGAAGCGTTGTAAGCAGGGATGGGCGACTTGTCGCACAACTCGCAATAACAAAAGCTTGCAACTCGGAAGCGCTTCACCTTTTCGGTGAAACTAAATAATTTGGTGAAACCACGTCTTTCTCTGTGTTCTCTGTGGCTTGAACTAAGGTGAGCCTTGCGGGGTTTGTAGCCCGGATGCAGCGATAGCGGAATCCGGGGGCATCATACCCGTTCCCGGATTTCACTGCGTTTCATCCGGGCTTGTTTGGCTCCTGCTTGCACGGCTCGGGTTGATTTATGGCGCTCCCGAAACGATGAATTCTGGCGCCGGGCCGGGCTGGGGCAGGACGTGATGCCCGACCATCGCCGGGGCAGGTGCCGCGATTGGCCGGCCTGTCGCAGGGCGGCATCCGGCGGCGGCCCAGTGTATCCCCATGGCAGACGCCACGATGGGCAGGCGCTTGTAGAAACTGCCGTTCAATTGCGTATAGCGCAGCAGATAGCTCTGGAAACACTCGAACAAATGCCGATCCGGCCTGGCGTGCTGCGCCTCCTGCCAGAAATCGGCCAGCAGCCCGCCAAAAGTCAACCCCTTCATGTCATAGATGGCGCTGCCGCAAACCTTGACCGGCGCTCCGTGAAAAAGGGCCGACAAGCCGACTGTGCTGTTGACCACCACCACCCCGCAGGCGAGCTTCAACAAGGTGGGGAGATGCTGGTCATGAATATAGAAACATCTATCCTCCAGCCCGAGCCGCACGATCCGCTCGGCAATAAACTTTGTGTAGTCGCAATAACCGCGATCCATCGGGTGGTGCTTGATGACCAGTGCGGTATTTTTGGGCGCATGGGCAGCAAAAGATGTCATCGCTTCGTCGATAAACTGGGCCACCGAATTGAAGCCGGAATGCGTATGAATCTGCGCGTCGTTATGCACTTGCAGCGGCACCAGGAAGAAACGTCCGGCAAGCTTGCCGGTCAACCGCGCGGAGACTCCCCGCTCTTTGAACGCGTAATATCCCTTGCGCCACAGGGAGCGCAACCAGGGCAATCCTTCCAGCCACGACAAGGGCCGGTGATGCCGGTAATGCGGGAAAAGCGGCTTCAGCAGGCCTGCCGCAAAGTAATACAGCATCGCCCAGAGCATGGCAAACCAGAAGGTGCTGCCGACCTGTTGCGGCTGTTCGACGGGGGGCATCGGGTTGTTCAGGTAAAAAATCGGGTTGCGCGGAATCAGCGAATTGCCGTTGGCGCCGAACCGTTCGAGCGTGATGTGGTTCGGCCTGGTATAGCCTTCCTCGAACACGCCGATTTCCAGCCCGCGCCGCAGGGCGACTTCATGCGCCAGGCGGTGAACCGGGCGGCAATCGCCGAACAGCAGCACCGCGTCGACGTTCAACCGGTCGAGCAGCACTTCCAGGTACGCCGACCATTCCTCCATGCCGCCGCAGAAGCTGAATGCGTTTGACGGGTAGAAGAGCCAGTCGCCGCCGTTGAAATTCACCTTGAACACCTGCGCCCCGGCTTGTTCCAGATCCTTGGCGAACCTCCAGAAGAAAGGCCCGACCGGACCTTGCAGCAGCAATATCCGCTTGCCTCTGAACTGGTTCAGGCTCGACGTCAGCATGGCCGTTGCATGTCCGGGTTAAAACTGGCGTTCCAGACGAACGTTGATGCGCGGCATCAGCGCCTGCTCGCGCCCGGAAAACAGTTGCGAGCTGCGCTCGAAAAGCACTTGCATGAGCCTGCCGGAATCGTCCCTGTCGCTCAACCCCATCACCAGCTTGTGCCCGGCCCGGAACCTCCATACCAGTTTCTTCTCGTTCTCCATCAGGCCCGGCGCGAACGGCCCGGCGGAATCCTCCTCCGCAAGCAGCCGGTAGCTGGGAGCGCGCAACCCGTCCGTGGCGGTCTCGCCGAAACCGGCCGCCGCCGCATATGGCGAGCACGACGCGCAGGGCAGGAGTAATGCGAGAACCAGGCATACCCTTTTCCGCAACGCCAGCCTTCCAAAGTTTTTCCTGTCAGCGGTTTTCATAATGCCCTCCGTTCGTGAATCGGCGCGCGCCGGTCAGGTCGGGATTGCCAAAAGAGCTCGCCGTTCGTGCCGCGCTAAACCTTGGCGCAAGTATCTGCAAAAGGCACGCGGAATACAGCGAGGCGAAATGCGTATTTCGCCGCGTCTGAAACTTCAATCGGGTAGTGTGTTTTACTGAAGAAAAAAAATGCGCCGTAGGCGGCGTCTACATAGATGCGACAAGCGCGGCCTGCGCCGGTTTGCGACGATATTTATGTTGCGCTTTGCGGTTGCTTATAACTTATCGGATTAGGTGATTTTACCTATTTAAAATCCGGAGAATTCGTTACAAGATAGCGGCGCATTGTCATGGAAATGCACTGCGGGTGGCGGACGGTCCGGCAGCATGGGTATACGGGTCCCGCGCTACGAACACTGCCTGATCCGCCCATGCATTGCGCTATGAGAAAAGTGCAAAGAGCGCGGCCATGTATCGATTTCAATGGCCGAAATTATTTCGCGGGGTCGCCCGCTTTGTTAATGCAAGGAGATATTCAAATGGCAACAGGTACAGTTAAATGGTTCAACGACTCGAAGGGTTTCGGTTTTATCTCTTCCGACGACGGCAGTGGCGATCTGTTCGCGCACTTTTCCGCAATCAGCGCGAGCGGTTTCAAGTCCCTCCAGGAAGGCCAGAAGGTCGTCTTTGAAGTGGTGCAAGGCATGAAGGGCAAGCAGGCTTCCAACATCAGGCCTTGCTGACGTCGCAAATCGCAAATCTCAAAGCATCGTTCCCATGCTCCGCGTGGGAACGCTGGCCGTGCCGCTCTAAGGAGGCGCTGATTTATTCGTCATCCCCGCGAAGGCGGGGATCCAGTGCCTTTACTTAACTGGGTTCCCGCCTTCGCGGGAACGACGAAACCGAATAAATCAGCGCGTCCCTCAGGAAACGCAGTTTTTTGTAGGGCGCAATAACCAACGGGCATTGCGCCGCATGTAGATCATTCCGGTGCAATGCGCTACGCTTATTGCACCCTGCCGAGCTTGTGCATATCCGCATGAATTATGCAGCGGCTCATAATTTCAATCTCATCATGGTCGAAGCTATCAAGCCCAAGTTGGGATCGGACAGGCGCAGCACCCGGCGCATCGCTTTCCGCCACCACGGCAATCCGTTCCCACACTGCGCCCGCCATGCCAGCATTTCGTCCAGCGCCCGCTCCGGCGTGGTGAAACAGCCCGTCTCCCGGCTCACGTAAGCGGGATAGAGAATCAATGCTCCCGCCGCCAGTTCGTCCAGCGACAGGCGGCGCGTACGGCGGGCAACCGGCAGGACATCTGCGGTCAGCCCCCAGCCCGCGTAAAAGGGCTGGCCGTAGCACACCACTCTCTTGCCGCGCAGCAATGCCTCGAACCCGGTCAGCGATGTCAGCGTGTGGACTTCGTCCACCTGCGGCAACAGTTCTCCCATCGGAACATCCTGCACCACTTCGTCGCACCAGCGAACGGCGTCCTCCTCGCGCTGCCCCTTGCGGCGCAATCCGGCTATCACATCCGGGTGCGGTTTGTAGATCAGGTACGCTTCCGGGTTGTCCGCGCGCACCGCGCGCAGCAGATCGAGATTGCGGCGGATGCCGGGCGCTCCGCAAGCCAGCGAGGCATCCGATTCCACCTGCCCCGGCACCAGGATCACCCTGCGCATGGTTCCAGGCTCCCGGAGTGGCGGACAGGATGAAGGCCGCTGCCAGCTCGCCACTCCCACGTTGTACTTGGTCAGCCCTTGCGCGACCATACGCTCCCGCAATACCCGCGCACGGTCGAGCAGCGCCGCATCGAAAACCGTCGTTTGCAGGAGATGTTCCAGATCGGATGGCCCGGTTGCATCGTAGTAGATGCCGCGCCCGTCCATGACCCACGACAAGGGGCGCACCAGATCCGCCCCCAATCCTACCGAGCGGATGAACCCGTCTTCCAGCCGGATGATGTCTGCCGCGCAATTTGAAGCAGGCTCTCTCCGCCCCCACACCGCCAGCGTGGCACCCTGCGGCACTGCGGCAACCTTGCGCACAAAGCGCACGGTGCTGCCCTGAAAGAAACTGCGCACGATAGGTTTTTTGTACATCGAAAATCCCAGAGCATAGATGTCGGCGGGAAACCGCTCGCGCATCCGCCGCTGCATTCCCATCCATTCGACCACGCGCTCCGCCTCGCAGCGCCGGCCGGTTTCCGGGTCGATATAACGCGGGTATTCCAGCAGCGTCGCATGCACCAGGTTTTCCAGCGGCGCAGGGCGGCGGCGCTCCGGCGCCAGCAGGTTGTCCTGCGTAAGCCCCCAGCCGGCATAGAACGGCATACCGAAACAGCGCACCCGCCTGCCCCACAGTAATGCCTCGAAACCCATTTGCGAGGTGACCGTATAGACCGCCTCGGCATGTTCGATCAGCGACACCGGGTGCGCATCTTCTCCGAGCACCAGCACGCGCGGGTTTTGCGCAAGCGCGGCGAGGTCGAAATGGCCGCGCTTATGGCCGGCCATCACCTCCGGATGGATTTTGAGCAGCACCGTGCATTCCGGGTTTTCCGCCAGCGCCGCATCCAGCATACGCTGAAAGCTGGGCGCATCTGCCAGGCCATGGCGGATCGACGCGTCGCCCAGCGTCTGGTCAGCCACCAGCACATAGCGCGCCGGCAGCCTGCCCGCATATTCGCGCGCATGGTTGTATTTGGACACCCGCGCCGCGCGCCATACGCAGATCAACGCCATAGCGCGGGCGCGCTGCGCTTCCGTGAGCGGGCGGGCGATCAGCATTTCGAGACGCGAAGGTACGGAGGCGTCGTAGTAGATGCCCCGATCGTCCACCACGACGGAAAGCGGCGGCGACTGCCCGCCCATCTCCACCGAGCGGAGAAAGCCGTCTTCGAGGCGCAGCAGGGCCAACCCATGCCGGCTGGCGAAGGCCGAAGCCTCGGCGGCGCTGGGTTTGCGCCCCCAGGCAATCACTCCCGCGCAGGCGGCCATATCCCGCACTGCGCGGCGGTGTACCGGCGGCGCCCCGAGCAGTTCGCCGAGATTCGGCAGGTTCGCCAACGCGCGCGAGGTCGCGATCAGCGGAGCCGTTCCGGCCGGAAGAAATAATTCCCGCAAGGTTTCCTCGTCCGCAAATCGGGCCGCGCTTCAGGCGGTAGCCCCGGCCAGCGCCGACCAGTTGAGCTGGAGCCTGTTGTCAGCCTTGTCCGGCCCGATAACACCGTACTCGCACAACAGGTCGATGACCATGGCCACGGATTCCTCCACGGACTGGCTGCCGGTATCCACCACCAGTTCCGCTCCCTCAGGTTCCTCATAGGGTGAAGAGATGCCGGTGAACTCCTTGATTTCTCCTGCCCGCGCCCGTTTATACAGCCCCTTCACATCCCGTTGTTCGCACACTTCCAGCGGGCAGCGGCAATAGATTTCGAGGAATTCGCCGTACGGCACCAGCGAGCGCACCCGCGCGCGATCAGAGCGGAACGGAGAAATAAAGGCGGTCAGCGCGATGACGCCCGCATCCAGGTACAGTTTGGCCAGTTCTCCCGCGCGGCGGATATTCTCGACGCGGTCTTCGTCGGAAAACCCCAGATCGGAACAAAGCCCGTGGCGCACGTTGTCGCCATCGAAAGTAAAGGTGCGGCAGCCCATCTTGTGCAGATTCTCCTCGACAGCATGCGCCAGCGTGGATTTTCCCGCGCCGGAAAGCCCGGTGAACCATAAAATCACGCTGCGATGGCCATTCAACTTTTCGCGCGCCGCGCGGGTCACGGTGGCACGATGCCAGACGATGTTATTAGGTTTAATCGGTTTCATTGCATCTCCTTTCGTGAAAATACTTCCTTGCCCATCCGCCGCCAAAGCACGGCAGAACCAAACCGCCATGATTCTAAAAAAACAAATTCAGGCCACAGAGCTCACAGAGAACGTCAGTGTTCTTCTCGTTCCCACGGTCTGATGAAACTACTAGCCATCTGACCAGGCTGTCCAAAAACGACAGCCTGGTCGCTGGTTATCCGTGAGAACGCATCAAGGGGCGCTCCGCGCCCCGTACCGCAGAGCGGCACGGCCAGCATTCCCACGCTGAGCTTGGGAACGATGCAACTGCTTTTTCCTGTGATTCTTCATACGCCGCCGCTACATCAATTCCGCATAACCGCGCTGCGCCCTGTCGGCCAACCCGGTCATTTTTTTTTCCGCATTGCCGAACATGGCGCTCCGCTGAGGCTCATCCTGTGCCAGATGCAGGATGGCTTCCACCCAGGCTTCCGGTTCCTGCGCCACCACCAGCCCATCCACACCGTGGCGGATCACATCCGCGCAGGCGCTGTCCGGCGCATAGATCCCCACCGCGCCGCAGCGGGTGATGTCGAAAAATTTCGTGTAAGAGCGCGCCCGGTTGAATGGCATATCCAGCAGCGGAACCAGCCCCACGTGCCGCCACGGCATGTCCAGAAACGCCCGGTAGGCGGGCCACTTCATCGGATGCACCACCGTCGCGCGCTGTACGCCGCGGTACAGGCGATGCACATCCCGGCCACCGGCGACCTCGAAGGCGAGCCGCTCGTCGCGGCGCAAGGCTTCTTCCACCACCGGACGCAGCCAGCGGATTTCTGCCGCGTGTGAGGCCGTGCCGTGGTAAAAAATCCGGCGCACGTCCGTGCAACCCGGCGCAGGCGAGGGCAGCACCAGCCGCGGCCGCCAACCGGAATATTTCAGTTGCAGATAAGGCGTCGAAACCCATAGTTCGGCAGCCTGCCGTTGCAGCCAGCTCGACCGCCAGGTGGCCAGCCGCGCCAGCTTGAAGCGGTAGCGCCACGGCAGCCCGGCGGACGCGCCCACTTCCAGCACATCGTCGTCCATGAAGAATGCCAGCCTGCGCAGCCGGGGGCGCACCGCCTCCACCAGTTTTGCCCAGGCCGGCGGCACATAGCGCACGAACACCACCGCCGCGCCATCCAGGTCGGCGGAAGGCGGCAAATCGGCAAAGCCGCAGCGCACCACCCGATGCCTCCCGGCGGAAACTGCCGGAAGCACGAAATAATCCGTGGACGGGTTGCATTGCTCTTCGACCAGGTAAACGGTGCCCGGAACGCCTTTCTGATGCGAACCTTGCGGGATCAGGTCAGCCATGATCCCTCCACCAGCGGTGCATTGCTCAGGGAAAAGTCGGGCCGCTCCTGGCTCAGATTCGGGTTGTAGAACGGGTCGCGCCGCAGCGCGTGCTTCCAGCGCTTGCGCATGTACGCGGCCTCGCGCTTGGCCAGCCGCACTTTCTCGGCGCTGCGGTTCTTGCCGCGCGACGCAGACTCGCGGTGATACAGCTCGGCATGCGGCGTCCATACCACCCGGTAGCCTGCCTCGCGCACCCGCAGGCAGAAATCCACGTCGTTGAAAGACACCGGGAGGTAGCGCTCGTCCAGCCCGCCCAATTCTTCATACAGCGCTTTCCGCACCATCAGGCATGCTCCGGTGACCGCCGACATATCCTGCGCCAGCAGGGCGCGCCCCTGATAGCCCGGATCGTCGCGCCGCAGGAAGGCATGGGCATGGTTCGCCACGCCGCCCACGCCGACCAGGTCGCCGCCATGCTGCACCTTGCCGTCCGGATAAAGCAGCTTCGCGCCGACCACGCCGACATCTTTCTGATGCAGCAGGCCGAGCATTTCTTCCATCCACTCCGGCGTGATGACTTCGGTGTCGTTATTGAGCAGGCAGAGCACCTGGCCGCGCGCATAGCGCACCGCAAAATTGTTGATTGCCGGGTAATTGAATGGCCGGTCATGGCGCAGGACTGTCGCGATCTTCCCTGCGGCAAGCGCGTCCAGATAGGCGAGCGTGACCGGATCGGCGGACTGGTTATCGACCACGATGATTTCATAATGCGGATAACTGCCGAGCCCGCGCAGGCTTTCGATGCAGCGCCGCAGCAAATCCAGCCTGTCGCGGGTCGGGATGATGATGCTCACCAGCGGCATGTCGGCGGGAATCGCGTAGCGGATGCGGTAACCGCCTGCGCCAGGCACGCCGATAACCTCGCCGCAAATTCCGTTGCGAGCCAGATAGGCTTCCCGCATTTGCTTTCCGGCCGCGCAAGGCGTGTTGCCTGCCCATTCCGGCGCGGCTCCGTCCCGGTACGTGCGGCAATGGTAAAGCACTTGGGGAATGTGGCGGATTTGCCGGACATTTGCCGCCTCGCTCACGCGCAGCGCCAGCTCGCAACTCGCGCCGGTATCCAGCCTGTCTGGAAAACCGCCTGCGGCTCCAATCGCGTCGGCCCGGAAAACGCACAGGCCGCCGAGGTAATTCTGCGAAAGCAGCAACTGCGGGTTCCAGTCCGGCTTGAAATTGGGCGCGGTGCGCGCCCCCGCCTCATCGATGCTGTCTTCGTCGGTGTACAGCAGCACCGCATCGGGATATGCCGCCGCCTCCGCCGCGATGCAATACAAGGCACGTTGCGCGAGCAAGTCGTGTTCGCCCAGTATCCCCAGGTAATCGCCGCTTCTCCGTGCTGCATCCATCGCGGTAGCGCCAACCTGATCCGCTTGCAGGAATCCGGCGCTGATCCGCGCGTCGCTCCGGGTAAATTCCCCGAGAACCTCCCTGATGGCGGGATCGCAGTCAGGGGCTGCCGCGATGTGCAGTTCCCAATGCGGATAAATCTGGGCGCGGACCGACTCGACAGTTGCCGCAAGATATTGGGCATGACCTGCCTGCACGTTCAGCAACAGGGTAATCTTGGGCTGCACCGCCATCTCCGGAATATGCCTTTCCAGTTGCCGGTGCCCGCGTATTCCCGGCGTATCGAAATAGCCGATCCAGCCCTGGTAGTGCGGAGCGCTGGCATGGGCGCGCAACTTGCGCGCAGCCTGATAGCTGCCCGGCAAATCAATCAGCATGCGGAAAAACCCCAGATCGACAAACTTCCGCTTCCTGGCCGGATGCAGAAAAATCATCGACATGACACGCTGCACCATAAGCCAGTACCGCTCCAATACGTTTACCCTGGACAGGGAAAGCAGAGACAGTTCGAATTCTCCCGTTGCACCCACCGGCGACCATTTCATGCGTTTGACCCCGGCAGGCAGGCAAATCAGTTCGTTGATCTCGCCCCTGCCCGAGGCAGGGATCTCGAAAGACTGCGCTTCGGTAAAACCGGCGCCAAGGTCGTAATCGAGACGCGCACAACAATTTCCGCCGCGCCGGATCAGCGCACCCCGCAGCAATACCCAGCCGCTGGGGTATCCCTCACCCGGCACCGCGACATCAATACAAGCCTTGCCGAATGCCGGCTTCCCGTGGTCGTCAGGCATGCCGGCTTCCGGGAAATCGCCATCCGGGAGCAAACGGGCAGCCAGACCTGGTGTTTTTCCGCCTCGGATCATTGATCGCTCCATGTTTGACTCGTTCATCATTTGCGGCCGAAAACCAGGACTGCGTAAAACTCGTTGCTGTTTTTCACCGTCTGGTACAGCCTCGCGATGCGCAGGCGGGTCAACCTCAGGGAAAACAGGTCGTCGAACAATGTCTTGAAAGTTGCCGGAGTAAATTTCCAGGCATGCACATCCGTGTACTCGGTCGAAGAGCGCAGCCTTTCGAGTTCGGCCATGAACGAAACATTCTGCCTGTCATCGAGCTGCAATAACCCCCGGTTCGTGCCATGATCCCCGCGCCAATGCCGGGCCGGTTCGTTGTGCGCGGCGAAAAACCGGTGCTCCAGAATATCCTTGAGGCGATGCCGATTTTTTCCCTCCGCCCACGCCTCGACAATGTCCGCCAGATTCGTCTCGGGAAAAAAATGATCGAAACAGTAGCGCTTGTCCGGGACGGCGAAAAAAACCGCGCCCTCCTTCTCCAATACCGATTCGATGTCGTGCAGGTGCGTTAACAGACAGGGTTGATGTTCGATGTTGTGCGATGAATAGATAGCCATAAACTTTCGCCCGATGAGCTCGGCATAACGCTGCCCAGACCAGACATAATCTATCTCGGGGATATTTTCGATGGCCGCGCCCTTTAATTTCGCCGCCCTTTCTTTCATCGCTTTGGCAGAAAGGCAGTCGAGATAAGATACATTCGCCTCCGGTCGCCGGAACGCCGGGGAGAAGAATGGGCCGATTTCGAGTATGGGCAGCGCGGCGGGAACCAGGCCGATGAATTGTTTCCTGCCCTGCACCTCGCTGCATATCCGCCCTTCGGCCATGCCATGATTCTTGTAGTGAAGCCGCGCCGCCGTTTCGCCAAGCCGGGCAATATCCTTGTTTCCGGCGTGATTCACATAGACTTCATGATCGAATTCCAGGGGAAGCCGGTTTCTCCAATCTGCCGAATGAGCGACATCCGCCGCAGCCACGCCCGCTTGCCGGCCGACAACGATTCCGGAAGATCTGATCTCCCCCGCCCCCGTATGGAAACCCGGCATTGTTGTCACGGCTCACTGCTCCCAATCTATGTTCAATGTCCTGGCAAACTCGGGCGCCCCGAATACCCCCACGGTCACCCTGTCGCCTTTTTCGGCGCCAATCAGCGCAAGCGGATAGCTGAACCCGCACAGCGGGTTATCGGACAATCCCATGTCGTAAATATCGTCCCGGTTCTGATCCAGCGAAATGACGGCCCGCCTTTCGCCGTTCACACCGATCGTCACGAAGTAACAATCCGTCGCGGCGCAGGATATCCAGCCAACGATTTTTTTCCTCCCGGCGAGCAGGCAATTCCAGTTGGTATCCTCCGTCGGGACGGTGTTGTAGCCCGCATCCTTGACCAGCTCGGAAAAAATGCGCACTTGCTCGAAGAAAAAATCCATGTCCCGCTTGTTATTGAGAAAGGCTGACTTTATTTCGCCCGGCGGAATATTGGCTCTGCTCTCGGCATCGGAGTCGGGCGCTTTATTTTTCGCTACCGGCTCTATCGGCAATCCGAGCCTGTCTACAAACGCTTCGACAAAATATTTGTAATGGCTCGTCAAACCGATCAGTGCGCCGGTCTTCCGATCCAGCCCCCTGAGCATCTTCCACTGCTTGTTCTGCTGGAGCGGATCCGAAGAAAAATCCGCAAAACTGCGATGGCACCCTTCATGTCTCCTGAGGTGCTGATACTCGGAAACCACCCGTTCTACCGGGTTCCTGACGATAGACACCACCGCATCCGGCGGAACGCAACGCAAATATTTTTCATAAGGGACATGCCCGCAGATGAAATTGAATTTATCGGCATCGAATATTTCGCTCTCCGGAGCCAATTCCGTGGGGGTTACCCCGACCAGTCCGGGAGTAGATTCAGGGCTTTCTTTTCCGTAGTCATAGAGCATGCGAACCGATTTGTGCTTCTGAAGCACGGAACGAAAGCTGGTTCCGGCCGTTTTGGGGATATGGACAACAAAATTTATTTTTTTCATGGCGGTTTTCCTTGAAATCATCTGCTTCAGGCAGTTCGCTAAATTCATGGCTTATTCGACAGGCTATTGCGTGGTGCACAGGGCGCGCCAACTTTGCTGGTCTATAGCCTGCTCACCCATTTTTCCAATACGGACAAGTTGGCGGCCAAACTCCAATACCGTGCGCATCGCCGGATAATCATTGCCAGTAGCGGTTTCGGGAATAGTCGCCTGCGGGTTAGGAAACCAGCTTGCGATGATAAAATCGCCCGGTGTGCCTTGCGCACCTAGATAACACTGTTGCGCCAGCAGAACCCGTTCATGGAACGCCTTGCTGGAAATTCTGCCCCCTTTGCTCGAGGTGGTCAGCAGGCCAAACCTCAGTCCCAGAATATCTTCCACATAAGATTCGACATCCCTGATGTGTTGCCATGTGACGCCGAGCGACTGCTCCTTGAGAATATCGAAGGGTATGTCCAGATGGATATACGAAAGCTCCATCTTTTCTGCGGCCATGGCATCCCTGAGCATAAGGTAAGGTTGCCGGTAGTCTTTGCCATGCGACGGAAGGGCATCGATAATGCCGATTTGAACCTGCGGATAAATTGCGCGGACAGCCTTGGCGTAGGCGACGACATCTTCAACTCTCCAGCTCACGGGATAATCCACCGTTTCGCCATTGATCACCAAAGGTTTCGATAGCACGCTTTGCAGGCTGATGTAGTCGACCTGGATATCCAGGCGCTTGAGGCGCTTGAGCAAGCTGATTTCCCTGGAAGAAATTTTTTCCTGCCCTTCCAGCTGCGTCCAGGTTGCACCCGCTGCATCTATCGCCAGTTTGATGCGATTTCTGTCGAGATAGGGGCGCAATAAATTAGCCAGAAATTCTTCATCCATTGTGCCCAGCACATTGGCCCTTACCATATAGACCCGAATGTAACGGCTTGCCTGGCTGAACGCTTCCGGCTGATGAAATTTCTCGACAAAATCCGGCGGCATGCCGCCGGGCCTGCCGAGGTTGTTGTCTTCGTACCAGATATCCGTAGCCGCAGCGGTTGCGGAGATGACCGCGAACATCAGGGCGATCAGGATTTTCGCTTGAGCACGCATCATATTCCCTCCAAAGAAAAATCTTCCCTAGCCAGCGTCAGATTCGGGCTGTAGCATGGATCGCGCCGCAACAGTTCGCCCCATTTGGCCTTCACGAACTCGACTTCCTTGTTGAACCGCTTGACCTTTTCCGGCGTATCCTCTTCTCCGCGCGACTTCGATTCGTAATGGAATAGTTCCGCGTAGGGAGTCCAGAGGTTGCGGTACCCCGCCTGGCATACCTTGAGACAGAAATCCACGTCGTTGAAGGCGATGCGCAGGCCGTCTTCCTCCAATCCGCCCACCTCTTCATAGATTGACTTGCGCACAACCAGACAGGCGGCCGTCACCGCCGACAGGTTCTGGATCACTTTCAGGCGGTGGAAGTATCCGGACGATTCGCGCGGGAAGTATTTATGCGAATGCCCAGCCACGCCGCCCAGCCCGACGATCACTCCGGCATGCTGGATGGTTTCGTCTTCGTAATACAGCTTGGCGCCCACGCAGCCGATCTCGGGACGCAAGGCGTGGCTGACCAACTCGCTCAGCCATTCGGGGCTGATGACTTCGATGTCGTTGTTGACCAGGCCGATCAGTTCGCCTCTGGCTTGCTGCACGCCAAAATTGTTGATGGCGGAGTAGTTGAAAGGCTGGTGATAGGCCAGCACCCTCACCCGGCTGTCCTCTGCCTGGATGCGCTTGAAAAAATCCAGCGTCGCGGGCTCGCTGCTTTCGTTATCCAGGATGATGATTTCGCAATTCCGGTAGGTGGTTTTGTCGAGAATGCTGCGCATGCAAGGCTCGATCAGCTCGACCTTGTCGCGGGTCGGGATGAGCAAACTGACCAGCGGCTCCGGTTGCGGAATGGAATAGCGAACCCGGTAGGTATTGGGCACCAGCCCGTTTTCCACCTTCACGCCCTCCCGGCCTTGCGCGCTGAAATAGTCCTGCAAAACTTTGATGCCAGCTTCGGTGGTGTAGCTTTTTTCCCCGCAGGCGCGCGCGGTGGACCCTTCCACGATGCGCCAGTGGTAAAGCACCTTGGGGATATGCACGATATCGGCGGGGCTCACATGGGGCAGGCAACGCAACAGCAGGTCCTGATCCTGGCTACCCTCAACTCCGGTGCGGAAACCGCCGATGCGTTGCAGCAACTCGCGGCGATAAATGCCCAGATGCGAAATATAGTTCTGCGAGAAGAACAGGTCGGGGTTCCAGTCCGGCTTGAAATGCGGGTCTTTGCGGTTGCCCTGCTCGTCGATCTTGTCTTCGTCGCTGTAGAGAATCTGCGCGGAAGGGTTTTGATTGATCGCTTCCACCGCGAAATACAGGGCGTGGCGCGCCAGTTCGTCGTCGTGATCCAGCAACGCCACATACTCGCCGGTTGCCAGCGCCAGGGCGCTGTTGCTGGCCGCGGAAATGTGGCCGTTCTCCTCGCGGAAGGCCACCTTGATGCGCGGGTCGCGCTGCATGTATTCTTCGAGCACCGCCCGCACATGCGGCGCGGTCGAGGCGTCGTCGGCGATACACAGCTCCCAGTGAGGATAGCCCTGCACCAGCACCGATTCGATCGCCTGCCGCAGAAGATTCTCTGCGGTGTTGTACACCGGCATGGCCACTGAAACCGTCGGTCTAAGCTTGAACGACTCCGGCAGCGCCGCGAGCGCGTCCAGACTGAAAAACTCCGGTGCTTCGACCCGGGATATCCACTCTTCGTAGCCGATGCCGATGCCGGCCTGCCCGCTATCGACACGGAAAGTGTGGCTGTAATATTGGGAAAGCAACTCTTTGGCGGCAACTTTCTTGGTCTTCTCCTGCGCCTGCAAGTCCCGCCAAATCATGCGGAGAGGCATATCCTGGTAATGCGCATAACGGTTGCGCAGGCGCTGCAGCATGCGGTGATATGCAAAAATCGGCAGCACCGGCGCAAAGTTGAGAAGTTTCACGGAAAATCTGGCCGTCCCTTCAAGAGGGTCGAAGCGGATTTGTTTGGGAACGCTGGGCAGATGGCATAAGCGCTTGGATTCCTTGCCATCCCGAAACGGCAAGATCACCGAAGCCCACTCGCTGTAACCCTCGCCATAATCGAAATACAGCTTCGCGTTGCCGCGCGCGGCGTCCGAACATATCTGCAATTCGATCATGTACCAGCCGGGGCGCAGCTTCCGGTTGATATCCCGCAACACGAACCACGGGTCTTCTCCCTCCGAGCGCCAGCAGTAAGCGCCCTCGCCTTGGCGCTGCACGCCGTTTACCGGTTCGAGCGCGGTAGCGTTGCCTTGCCGCCCGCCGAGAGCCTCGTATGCGCCGTACTGAGCAAGGAACTCCGCCGGCAACTCCGGCGCCCCTGCCAATTTTTTCAGGCCCTGTACGGATAAGCGGAATTTTGCCGGCACATCGAACAGATCGAGGCGGATGGCGCGGCATCCGGGCGGGACAAAAAGAGGAATCCGCTGCGCGCCGTTACCGGAAAATTGCAGGCCGATGGCCGGCAAAAGGTTGAACCCATCGCCGGTGTCGAAGAGCATTTGAGCCGCCAATGGTCGCTCTGCCACCATCTCCACGTCCAGCCAGTACCAGCCGGTCAGGCCATGCCAGGCGCGTTCGGCCATCAGCAGGAATTGGGCATCGCCCCCGGCCGCCAACCATTCCTGCCCGTCGCGTTGCAACAAGTCGAGCGGCGCCAGGCCGATGCCGTGCTTGCGGGTAAGTCTGGGTAATAAACCTTTGACCATCCGCGCCGGTTTGAAAAGTTTCCATCCCACGGAAGCACGCGCCTGCGTAAGGCGATGCTCGTGCTGAATTGTGCCGGCACGCAATTGCTGGATGGCGGTATTTTGCCTGGCGCCGTTTTGCAGCAGCGCTTCGATCCGGCCATCCCGCTCGGCGATTCCCTGATTGAGCACTGCCATCTGCGCCTCGCGCTCGGCCATGCTCTGGCTTAGCACAGCTATCTGCGCCTCGCGCTGGGCCACGCTCTGGCTTAGCACAGCTATCTGCGCCTCGCGTTCTTCGGAGGTTTGCATCATGGCCTCGATCCATGCATCGCGCTCATTCATGCCCTGGCTGAGCGCCGTTAACTGCGCCTCGTATTCTCCGGCCATTTGCGTCAACGCTTTAATTTTGCCGTCGCGCTCGGCCATGCCCTGATCGAACGCGGCCATGCGCGCCTCGCACTCCCCTGCCGTTTGGGCCAGCATTGCAATCCGGTCGTCCCGCTCCGCAATACCCAGAACGAGCGCGGCCACCCCGGCTTTATGCTCTTCAAGCATTTGTGCCTGCGTTTCAATCCGGTCATCGCGTTCGGCCATGCCCTGGGTGAACACAGCCATTTTGGCTTTGTATTCGCTTATGGTTTTCGTCAGCGTCTCTATAATGCCGTCGCGCTCGGCGATGCCCAGGTTCAGCGCTTCGACGCTGCCATTCCGCCCGGCCACCCCAGCTTTATGCTCTTCAACCATTTGTGACAGCATTTCAATCCGGTCATCGCGTTCGGCCATGCCCTGGGTGAGCGTAGCCATCTGTGCTCTGCGCTCCCTTGCCGCTTCCGTCAGCACCTCAATCTTGTCATCGCGCTCGGCGACGCCCAGGCTCAGCGCTTCGACGCTGCCATTCCGCTCGGACAGGGAATGGCTCATGGCGAGAATGATGTTATCCAGCCGCAGCATGTAATCCATGGCCTGCGCCATCCCTGCCACCTGTTCGGCAAGATTCAGGAAAACTCCGTAAACCTTTTCCGAATCCAGGCTCAGCCGGTCTGCCGCAACCTCGGCCAACAGCATGACCGCCGACCTGACGGGGTTGGGAACCAGCGGGGATTCGAGGACATCTTCGGGTTTGTAATTGGCGTGGCGCAGATTGGCGTCCAGAAAGTCCCGGCTGAATTCGGCCAGCCGGATAGGATCCAGTTTGCAATCCAGCCCCAATGCCATGGCCATCCTGGCAATCTGTTGTTGCGGGTTGTCCATCAGCAGGTCGTAATCTACCAGCACCCGGCGCGCCCCTTGCGTGAGAAGCACGCTGGGCAGGACATGCTGTAGCCAGAGATAGTGGCTCTTTTCGGCAGGAATCCTGTCCCTTGCTTCCAGGGACTTGGCCACGCTGAGCGGATTCCTGGCCGCTATGACATAAAACACCCTGATTTGCAGATGCTCGAAAACTCTTTGCCAGAATGGCAAGAGGCGGCACATGCGCGGATCCTTGAGGCCGAAATGATCGATATCCCGCAAGCGCGACCTGAGCAGTTCGATTGCCCGCAGCCGCAAGCCGGCATATTTCTCGTGCAGCAGTTCGTCGGCCGGTATCAGGGAAAGGGTGTGCCAGTCCTGCCCGAAGGAATTGAGCAATTCGACGTTAATGGCAGCGATATCGACATCTTCGAAAAAACCTTTTTCGTTATTGCCCTCCGCCGGCGGCATGAGGCGCTCGCCCAGATCGATGCCCAGCACCTGTAGCCCGCGCGTAATGGCGCTGGTGCCGCTCCTGTGCATGCCGAGCACGACGAAGATGGATTTTTCCCCGGCGGGGTTTTGCAATTTATCCGCGTTCATTTTGAAGCCCTTCGTCAACGAATTGTTTCCGCAAGAAGGGAGGTCAGGTATCGGCCATAACCGTTCTTGGACAGGGGTTGCGCCAGCTTTTCCAGTTGTTCCGCGGCAATGAATCCCTTGCGGAAGGCGATTTCCTCGGGGCAGGCTATCTTCAGGCCTTGCCGGTGTTCGATCGTCTCGATGAAGCTGCTCGCTTCGATCAGGCTCTCGTGAGTGCCGGTATCCAGCCAGGCATAGCCGCGGCTCATGATTTCGACGGAGAGTTGCCCGCATTCCAGGTAGATGCGGTTGACATCGGTGATCTCCAGCTCGCCGCGCGCCGACGGCTTGAGGCTGGCGGCAATGTCGGCGACCTGGTTGTCGTAGAAATACAGGCCGGTCACCGCGTAGTTCGATTTCGGCTGTGCCGGTTTTTCTTCCAGCGAAGTGACGCGGCCCTGCGCGTCGAAAGCCACCACGCCGTAACGCTGCGGGTCATGCACGTGGTAGGCAAACACCGTCGCCCCCACGGTTCTATCCATCGCGCATTCCAGCGAGTCTTGCAGGCTGTGCCCGTAGAAGATGTTGTCGCCCAGGATCAGCGCGGAGGGGTGGTTGCCGATGAATTCCCGCCCGATAATGAAGGCCTGCGCCAATCCGTCCGGCGAGGGCTGCACGGCATATTGCAGGTTCAGCCCCCACTCGCTGCCGTCGCCCAGCAACTGCTCGAAACGCGGAGTGTCCTGCGGCGTGGAAATAATCAATATGTCGCGTATCCCCGCCAGCATCAGCGTGGACAGCGGGTAATAGATCATCGGCTTGTCATAGACCGGCAGGAGCTGCTTGGACATCACCAGCGTCAACGGATGCAGACGCGAGCCGGAGCCACCGGCCAGAATGATTCCCTTGCGGCTGACAGAAGTTTTCATGGCATTCACCTTTCGTAATTGGGTAAACGGCTGATGTCGATGTCGGCCAGCCTGACGCCCTGTGCATCCTTGCCGGACAGTTCCGGGTTGCCGACCGGCCACGGGATGCTGAGATCCGGGTCGTTCCACAGCACGCTGCCTTCCGCCTGCGGGTTGTATCGGTCGTTGCATTTGTAGGCGAACAGCGCCCTGTCCGAAGTGACGCAGAAGCCGTGGGCGAAGCCGGGCGGGATGAAGAACTGGCGTTTGTTTTCCGCCGAAAGCACGGCGCTGGCCCACTGGCCGAAAGTGGGCGAACCGAGGCGGATATCCACGGCGACATCGAACACTTCTCCCTCCAGCACATAGACCAGCTTGCCCTGCGAATTCGGTTTTTGAAAATGCAGGCCGCGCAGCACGCCCTTCCTGGAACAGGAAAGGTTGTCCTGCACAAAGTTTTCCGGTAGCCCGGCTGCGGCATAGCCGGCCTGGTTCCAGGTTTCCATGAAGAAACCCCGCTGGTCGCCGAATACCCTGGGCTCGATGATCAGCACGCCCGGAAGATCGGTTTCATGAATTCGCATGATTGCCTCCGCTGTCGGTTGAATAATTCATAATTTAAAAATGACTCTGGCGCTCACCGCGATCTGGTAGATGATCTGGGTCATTTCTTTCCAGAACTGCCTGGATTTCACGTCGATCTTCGGCAACACCAGCACCTCGTCTCCTTCGCGCACTGCGGCCCCGCCGCCGGTCGAGCCGAAAAACCCGTCCTCGTCCGCAGCCTTGTCGAAGCTGCCGTCCCGATGGGCGACAATGACGCGCGAAACATCGGAACTCTGCGTGAAGCCGCCGGCGCGGCGGATGTAGTCATCGAGGCTCAAAGCCGCATCGAAGGCGATGGCATTGGGGAAGAGCACTTCGCCACTCACCAGCACCAGGCCGTCCCTGGTCGGGATACGCAGGATGTCGCCGTTTTCCAGAAGCAGCTCGTCGCGTTTGGCGGCCCCGGCAATGAGCACCTGGCCGGCGGGTTCGATTTGCTTGGCGCGTTCCACCCATTGCAGGATGAGCTCGGCCTCGTCCTTGCGCAGGCGCGCTTCCTCGACGGTTCCGGAGCGCGCGGTAAGCACCGCGGCTTCCAGGCTCTTCAGCGAAGTTAGCAGCATTTGTTTTTGGCGTTTTTTCACGTTCGTGCGGAACAGTTGCAAGCTGGTGGCATCGGATCGCTCGGAAAGCCGGATTTGCCCGATGAGGTCGCCCAGCTTTGCCCCGTCGCGCAGCACGTATTCCTGGGCGCTTTCGTGCTGGCCTTCCACGCGCACGGTGATGGTGCCGGGTTTCTTGTCGGCGGTGAATTCGAGCTCGTCGCCGTTCTGCAAAACCACCAGGGCGGCATCGGCCAGCGCGTAGTACTCGGTATTCCTCACCGTGCCGGTATTGCGCACCACCCGCACGTGGGTGGCCTGGGCACTCGGTTTGGCGACCCCGACAAGGTCGGCTATGGTGCGGGTGGCATCGCCAAACTCGAAACGCCTGGGGTTTTCGGCCAGACCGCTCACCTTGAGCGTGTTCTGGCGCGGCGCAACAAAAATCACGTCGCCGTCTGCCAGCTGGGTGAGCGGCATGCGCCCTTCCAGCATGAAGTCGTACAGGCTGACCGTGGCGCGGATCTGGTCGCCGCGCTTGACCTGGACATTGAGGAAGGAGCCGCGCTCCGGATCGATGCCGCCGGCCTGATCGAGATAATGCAGCAGGCTGTCCATGCTGGTGCCGTTGTATAGGCCGGGGCGGCGCACGAAACCGCCGACGAATACGCGCACCGGCTGGGCGGCGGCAAGGCTGGCGTAACCGTTGACGTTGGCGCGAAAAACCTTGCCGATGGCGGATTCCACCAGGCCCTGTAGCTCCCGGTTGCGCACGCCCAATACCTGCACCGGGCCCACATGGGGTAGGAAAATGTTGCCCTTGGGATCGACGCTGAGAGCGGCGTCGTATTCAAAGGCGCCCCACAAACGCACGTGGATGTTGTCGCCCACCGTAACGGCATAGTCGGGGTTGAACTGGGTGGCGCCCTGGCGGGCAAAAGCCCCGGTGAAGAGGTTGGCCCCGAACACATCGCTGTTCAGGTTGGCGGAATAGTCGAGACGCTGCGGAAAAATGGGGAGAATTTCCGTAGCGGGGGCCAAAGGGGCGAGCGGCACGGCGGGTGCCGGAACAACGGGCTGCGCGGTCGATGTCTGCTGATCCATGCGAAAGTCGAGCGCCCGGTCAAGGCTGA
This sequence comes from Gallionellales bacterium RIFCSPLOWO2_02_FULL_59_110, assembly GCA_001801215.1. Taxonomy (GTDB): domain Bacteria; phylum Pseudomonadota; class Gammaproteobacteria; order Burkholderiales; family Gallionellaceae; genus Gallionella. Next base: position 83,199 of record MGXA01000067.1, read on the forward strand.
ACGGGTTGCCGTTGGCGGCAAGCGCACCGGGTGCGGCAAACATGAAGAGCATGGCCAGCGCAAAGAATAACGTTGCCGGCAATACACTCCTGCCCACAATGTCCGCCACCCCGGCGGGAGCCGGAATATTGCCGCTGCCTGGCGGATTGCCGCTACTCGAATATCTGGCGAATGGCGCTCGTATCATGGCTTTATTCCTTGTGGTCGCGAATGATGGCGGCAAGCAGTTGCACGACGCCGGCAAGCAGCAGCGCCGCCAGTGCGAAGACAACTGTGTTGTATATGCGGCGCGGCTCGAGCGGATACTGCGGCTCGGTGGGCGCTTGCAGCACGGATACCTTCTTCAGCGTGCGCGTGGCCTCGATGCGTCCCTTTTCCAGGGCGACCAGGGCGGTTCTATATACGTCCTGGGCAAACTCGGCGTTCATTTGCAGGCGCTGGAATTCCTCCACGATACTGTTCAGCATCTTGCCGTTGGGCGAGACCAGCCGCCCCTGTTCCAGCCTGATCTGGTTTTCCACTGCGGCGATTTGCAGGTTGATCTCGGCGATATTGGTGCTATCCGGCATCAGATAGCCGAGCATGGCGGTGCGGCGGGTGCGCAGCTCGGCGAGTTGCCCATCGAGGCGGCCGATAATCGCGGCAAGGCTGTCCGCCGTGCCCTGGGGAGAAACCAGCCCCTTGCGGTTCTGGTAATTCAGCACCGCATGGCGGGCGCGGATGCTGCGCGTGCTCATGTCGCCGGCCTGCTTTTCGAGAAAGGTCACCTGATCCCGCGCCAGATCCTGCGCCATGACATTCATGTACTGCTCGCCCTCTTCCACCAGCATGGCGGCAAGCGCATGAGCCGTTTTGGGATCGTAGCCCTGCGCCTTGATGACCAGCACTCCGGCGTAATCGTCGAATTCGACGCTGACCATCGAAAGAAAATGGCGGTGAAACAGCTCCAGCGGCGTATCTTCGAACCACATGCGCGACAGCGGGTCGCGATGCCAGTCGCTGTAGTGGCCGCGCAGGTTCAGCCTGGCATCGAGCTTTTTCAGCATATCGGCGGAAAGCAGGTAATCGCGCAACAGCAGCTGGTCGGTGCGCCCGCCTCCGCCGATGTTGCCAAACAACCCGGCAAAATCCATGGCCTGCCCGCCCGCCAGGTCGGTGCGCTGAATAATGACGTGCGCCTCGGAAACGTAGATATCCGAGGCGACGATGCCCCAGTAAAAAGCCGCAGCCAGCGAAGCGAGCAGGGCGGCACCCAGAGCGCGATGCCGGAGCAAAGCGGGCGCCAGCCGGCCACGGCTCCACTCTGTCAGCCATGTTCCGGCCCGGACAAGCCTGCCCGGTTTAAGGTGGGCTATCATGTGCGCTGGCTCTCCCTGTAGTTCCTGAGCGCGTCGTTTATGTCGTCGAACCAATGCGCGCGGCCCTCGTGCAGCCAGATGCCGGCCGTGCAAAACTCCTTCAACGTCGCCTCCTGGTGTGAAACCATGATCAGGCTGGCGCGGTTGGCCAGTTTCTGGAATGCCTGCATGGCTTTCTTCTTGAAGGCGGCATCTCCCACCGCGGTGAGCTCGTCGGAAATGTAGGCATCGAAATCGAAGGCCAGCGATGCGGCGAATTTCAGCCTTGCCTGCATGCCTGCGGAGTAAGTTTTGACCGGTTCGTCGAAAGCATCGCCGATTTCGGCAAAGTCACGGATGAAGGCGATGCGCTCGGGAATGTCATCCTCGCTCCCGTGGATGCGGCAAATGAATTTGACGTTTTGCCTGCCGGTGAGCGAGCCTTGCAGGCCGCCGCCGATGCCCAGCGGCCACGAGACGCGGCAGCGGCGCTCGATGCACCCACGCGTGGGTATGTCGATCCCTCCGATCAGGTTCAACAGGGTGGATTTGCCCGCGCCGTTACGCCCGATCAGGCCCACATTGACCTTGCGCGGGATGACGAACGAAACATCCCGCAAAACCCATTTACCCGGGCCACGGTCGGTTTGGTAGCGTTTATGGACGTCGTCGGCAAAGATCATTTCGCTGTCAACCTCGCAGCAAACCTGACATGCAGCGCCAACCCGAGAAAAATGCCCAGCAGGGCAAAGCTGTAGACATAAGCCATACTCAAACCGGACACGGCGTGGTAATGCGGCACAAACCCGAGCCGGGCGGCTTCCAGGCCGTGCACCACCGGATTGAACAGAAGCCAGTCGCGGTAAGGCTGCGGCACATTGGCGATGGGGAAAATGACGCCGGAGAAAAAATACAGGGGTGTCATGACCAGCCCGAGAAACTTGCCCAGTTCCGGCACCAGTTTAATGGCCACCGAGGCCATCAACCCGAAGCCCAACCCCACCAGCCACAGACCGAAGAATGCTTCCAGCACCGCCAGCGGGTCGGCGGGTGCAATGCCCGGCCCGAACAAACCGGCACCGAAAAAGAGAATGACCGCTACCAGCACCATCAGGAATCCCTCGAGTGCGGCGCGCACCAGCACGGTATCGACCGGCTTGACCTGGCGATAGGCAAACAACGCCTGGTTGGCATCTATGGCATTCTGGGCTTGCAAGGCAGTGCGCTTGAACATGAAAAAAGCCAGCAACCCGACCATCAGCCAGACGGCGGTATCGACGCCTCCCACCACTTCCATGCGGATAATGGCAAAGATGAACATCAGGAAAACGATATGGAACACCGGCTCCATCAGCAGCCACAGCCAGGCGGCCCGGCCTGCGGACAAACGGCTGACTGTCTCGCGCAGAAAGAGCGCCTCCCAGACGGAAAGCGTGATAACGACAGGAATGCGGTTGGTATCCACGAGCATCACTCCCGCACTCGCCATGCTTCAGATAAATTCGTTGCGCCGGATGTTCCTGCGCGTTTTTCCCGCTTAACCATTCGTCAACTCCAGAATAAAGGTTTTCCCGCAGACCGTACGGGAGGCATTCACTCAATTGGCAAGCACGCCATTGCCTGGAAAAACCCGGCCGCATCGATGCACGTTTGCCAGTCGCATCATGTGAATCCACGGACGCAAGTTTTAGCTAAATACCGTGCTAACACACTAAGGTGGAATCCGCATTTAACTAAGGCCGAGGCTTTACTTAAAAGGTAGGGATTTATGGTAGGAAATGCTCGATTTGCCGGCTGTCCGCTGAATTCACCCGAGTTTTTTCTCCCAGGGGGTAGCGGCAATTGGAGACTGCCTACAGCATTCCATTGACCCGGCGCCTGCGCAAAAAACCTCTGATTTCAGTTCCGTCCATCATCAGGGGTGGCGCCGCCCGCAATGAACGGCAGGGGCAACCTGTTGTGCATGGCGCTAACCAGACGCAGCAAGCGGTGGAGGGTTCGGCACAGGAAGATTGAACCTAGGGAGGCGCTGATTTATTCGTCATCCCCGCGAAGGCGGGGATCCAGTGCCTTTACTTAACTGGGTTCCCGCCTTCGCGGGAACGACGAAACCGAATAAATCAGCGCGTCCCTAGAGTAGTGTTGCCCGCTATTTGGAACTTATGCCAACGTGCAAATCTGCATTGGTAGGGTGTGCTCCGCCCACCATGTCGGGCGGAGCCCGACCTGCATGGGTTTGCACATAAGTATCGCCAAAAGTGCAACACTACACTAGGGTGGCCCCGGTAACTTGACGCAATTGACCTTGGATCGAAAATGGTGCAGTCTTCGCGCTGTTTTTTGCCGTCCGCTTTACGTTCAGAACAGAAAAGGAAGCAACTCGATCAGAAAGGCCTGCCAATTCCATGTTTTCCGCCGCGCCATCACCAATACCTCCCGCCGCTTCCTCGCCCAAACCCCTCTTTGCATGGCAGACATGCCTGGGCAAGGATCATGCGAGCGAGCATAAGTACGATCATTTCAACCCGGCGCTGCTCGAAGCGCTCGCACATCCGCCCCGCAAGCTGCTGGATATCGGTTGCGCTACGGGAACGCTGGGCCACACTGTCAAATCGATAAATCCCGCTTGCCAGATCATCGGTATCGAGCCGGACGAAGGTGCGGCAAAGATTGCCGCGCAAAGCCTCGACCGGGTTCTCTGCGGTAAATTCGAGGACTTCAATCTTGAATCGGAGGGAATTGCGCCCGGCAGCGTGGATACCGTTGTGGCCGCAGATGTGCTCGAACACATGTATGACCCGTGGCACGTCATGACCCGGCTGAAGCCTTACTTGTCGAAGGATGCGCAGATTATTCTCAGCATTCCCAATACACGGAATTTTGGCCTGACGAAAAGATTGCTGGACGACGGGCAATGGACTTACGAAGAAATAGGCCTGCTGGATATCACCCACATCCGGTTTTTCACGCTGCGCGAAATCGGTGTATTCCTGGCACAGACCGGCTACCGCCTGGAGCACGTCAACTTTGTAATCGATCCGGTCTTCGAGCAGCTCTACGCGCAAAACAAGGATAAAACGGAAATAAATGTCCGCTTGGGCCGGATAACTTTCGAGCGCCTGACGCAGAAAGAGTTGGCCGAACTGTGCAGCTGGCAATTTTTTATCCGCGCCCGCCCGGCGTGATTCGCCGAGGCGGCATCGCAATCGCTCGCCTCTATTTTCTTTAATGCTGGCCGGCAGGTTTGTCCGGCTCAGGAGTTATAAATGTCTGCCTGGCTTATTCCCGCGCTCAAGTCCGTTCTGCCGTATGCCGGCACTATCATAGCTGCGGCCGCGCCAGTCTTTACCAGGAAGAGCGCGGATGCCGCCGCCTCTCAGGCGGTATTGATGCAACAGCAGATCGCCGAACTTCAGGCCGCGGCATCCGAAAACGATGCTCACATCAAGGCGCTGGCAGTGCAGATGAAAAACACATTGGTGGCTCTGGAGAAGGAAGCGTCGCTTGCGGAAAAAAGACACCGGCGGATTATGCTCCTCTGCATCTCGGCAACCGTCGTTTCCGCCGCCTCGCTATGCGTTGCGCTGTATATTTTTCTTGCGCGTTGATGCCTTCTTTGTTTGCCGCAAGAGGATCGCCCGCGTCTGATCTCCGCTTGCGTCGGCGCAGGCTGCTAGGCATGAGTTGTTTATGAGAAGCGTATTTGAAGCATCCACCGGGCTGGACGCTCACATGATCCTGAACCTTCTGGAGCAGCAGGGCATTACGGGGCGTGTCGAAGGGGAGTATTTGCAGGGCGGAATCGGCGAACTTCAGGCGATGGGTTTCGTGCGTGTTCTTGTTCCCGAAAAAGACTACGCCGAAGCCAAAAAGATAATCGGCGCATGGGAGTCGGTGCAACCGGCTGCGGAAAATTCCAGTACGGGAGCGCGGGCGTCCGGCGGATTCACGGTTTTCGTTGCAGGGGTCATTGTCGGTGCGGTAATAATGTATTGGTTATTATCATTGGCCGGACACACATGAAGCGGCAGGCCCGCCCCGGGCACGCTATTCGAAAGCCGTAGCCAGCAGGAAAATGGTGTAAGCGGCATAACAGAGCAGCAGGATTCCACCCTCGAGACGGCTGATACGATGCGGCCCGCGAAAGCCGTAGCAAAAAACGAACAGCGATACGGTCAGCGCGGCCATCGCCAGCATGTCCCGCGAGAAGACTTCCGCCGCCACCGGAATTGGATTGATCGCTCCCGCGATCCCCACCACCGCCAGTGTGTTGAACAGGTTGGAACCGATCACATTGCCCAGCGCGATGTCGTGCTCGCCCTTGCGCGCGGCGATGATCGACGAAGCGAGTTCCGGCAGCGAGGTGCCGACCGCGACGATGGTGAGCCCGATAACCAGGTCGCTGATGCCGAAGCCTTGCGCGATTTCCACCGCGCCCCAGACCAGGATGCGCGAACTGACGATGAGCAGCGCCAGACCGGCGACCAGCCAGAAGAGCGCGCGACGCAACGGCATGGCATGAACCCGCAACTCATGCGCCATCTCGCTCCCCAGCGCATCGCTCCTTTTTCGCGTCCCTTGCCAGATGCTCCAGCCCATCACTGCGGCAAAAGCGCCCAGAAGCACCCAGGCATCGAAACGCGTGATCTCTCCGTCCCAGACCTGCCAGGCAGCCAGCGCGGTCGCCGCGGTCAGCAGCGGCAATTCCTTTTCCAGCACGCGCGAATGGACTGCGATGGGGCCGATCAGCGCCGTCAAACCCAGGATGAGGGCGATGTTGGCTATGTTCGAACCGTAAGCGTTGCCGAGCGCGAGACCTGGATTGCCCTGCCAAGCCGCCAGCGCGGAAACCGTCATCTCCGGCGCGGACGTGCCAAAGCCGACGATCACCATGCCGATCAGCAGCGGCGACATGCCGAAGTGGCGCGCGGCGGAGGCGGCGCCCCCGACGAAGCGGTCGGCGCTCCAGACCAGCAGCACCAGGCCGAAGATGATCGCGAAAAATGCCATGGTCATGCAATACCCGCTTCCATCTGGATGAATGTAGTCACGAAAAAACAGTCCCGAAAATGCGCGACGGGGGCCAGCGCGTCCCTACTCGCCCTGCGCCGTAACCACGACGCGGCGGCTGCCGCCGTGGTCGCGGTGTTCGCACAGCCAGATACCCTGCCATGCGCCCAGCGCCGGATGGCCGTCGCGGATGGGGATGTTCAGGCTCGCGCCCAGCAGGCTGGCCTTGAGGTGCGCGGGCAGATCGTCCGCGCCTTCATCCTGGTGCCGGTAGTAAAGCTCGCCCTCGCGCACCGCGCGGTTGAACCAGCCCTCGAAATCCTGCCGCACCGTCGGATCGGCGTTCTCGTTCAGCGTCAGCGACGCCGAGGTGTGCCGGATGAACACGTTCATCATCCCCACCCTGAAACTGCGCAGTTCCGGCAGCTCGCGCAGCAGTTCATCGGTGACGAGATGGAAACCGCGCGGCTTCGGTTGCAGGCATATCTCTTTTTGCAGCCACATGGCTTCAACGTTCGATGCGGACATCGGTCTCGACCACCCGCACCGCTTCGCCCTCGATGATCTCGCCTTCGTACACCTCGCCTCCGAAGACCTCGCTACGGGTCACCTCGGCCTGCGCGTTGCGCGCGAATTCCTGCATCTCGCGCAACTGCGTGCGCATCGCGCGCGTCTTCCACCACAGCCAGGCGAAGCCAATCGCGCCGAAGACCAGAACGACCGCCAGCAACACCGCCGAGAACATCAGCACCACGACCGCCAGCACCACGGTCGCGACGAGCGCGACGATCTTTTGAAAAAGGCTGCGGCGTTTTGCCGGAGGAGAGGAAATAAATTTGATCTGCATAATGATGCAAGTTTATCGCATCCTTGCGGCGGGCGTGGACGCGCGCGTAACATGCCGCATCGCCACGAAGGGAACGCCATGAAGCGCAAGCAAAATTCGAACTATGTGATCGTCAAGAAAAACGGCGTCTATATCGCAAGCTGCCCCGACCTCGACCTGGAATGTCGAGGCGCGACCGAACAGGATGCCGTGTAGAACCTGCAAGAGGCGCTGGCGCTTTTCTTCGAAGACCTGCCCGGGCCGGCGGACAGCTGAGCCCTTCGGATGCGCGGCCGGGGGGGGAAGTGATAAGAATATGTGCCGCCAAAACTCCCGCTTGTGATTTGATATAACTACTTATATATTGCCCGCATGAAGCCGCTCTAGTTCACCGGCTCTAGGGAGGCGCTGATTTATTCGTCATCCCCGCGAAGGCGGGGATCCAGTGCCTTTACTTAACTGGGTTCCCGCCTTCGCGGGAACGACGAAACCGAATAAATCAGCGCGTCCCTAGCGAAGATGATTTGGCAGCATTCCCGCGAGGTGAATGCAAGCCGCAGGTTTTCAGCTCTTCCGCGCGCAGGCTGGCCTGATGCCCGCAGACTGGAAGCCGATGCTGAATGTAGGCGCAGGCGCTTATGAGATTCGCTTCCACGTCCTGGGCGAGTGGCGCGTGATCTATGTGGCGAAGTTCGCCGATGCGGTTTATGTGTTGCATGCCTTCCAAAAGAAGACGCAGCAAACGCGCAAAGAAGATATTGAGCTGGTGGCCACCCGCTACAAGCAACTCAAAGAGAGTGCAAAATGAAAAAAGAAAAACTCAAAATCACAAAATCCAGCGGCAACGTTTTCATCGACCTCGGATTCTCGCCGGAAGAAGCTGCCATTCTCGCCATGCGCTCCGAACTCATGTGCCGTCTCGAAATCCTGATCCGCGACAAACAATGGACACAAGCAGAAGCCGCGCAAGTGCTAGGCATCTCACAATCGCGAGTGTCCGACCTGATACGCGGCAAGTTCGAGAAATTCAGTCTGGACATGCTGATTACGCTGGCGACCAGAGCGGGAAAGAAAGTTGAATTGAAGATGGCGGCTTGAGAAATCAAATTCAATGGTAGACCCCATATCACTGTTGGCCTGCACCAATTTCTATCTGGCTTGTAAGCGGCGAGGAAAAGCCGAAGAAGAAAGATAACAGAGCGCGCGGACATTGCCGTTGCAACTTACCCCCTGCTCGTTTAAAGTGGGTATCACTTGCGCAGCCGCTGCAATAGGGCCTGTAAAACCGGAGGCGTGCCGTTATTCATGGAATTGAATTATGCCAACCATTAGCCAGTTCTTTGGAATAATCATTCACATGTATATTCGTGGCGAGCACAACCCGCCGCATTTTCACGCTCTCTACGCCGAGTTTGAAGCACAGATTGACATCCAAACGCTAGAAGTTATCGAGGGAAGGCTGCCGCGTCGTGCGCTGGTCATGGTGCTGGAATGGGCCAACGAGCACCGGGCAGAGTTAATGGAGGACTGGAATTTATGTCGAGCGAAGCAATTACCGAAACCCATCAAACCGCTGGAATAATTCCCGCCGCACCATGGCGTTTACGCGCACTCAGCGTGCTGCCGGAATGGCAATTGGCGGTCACGTTTAACGATGGATTGAGCGGCATCATCGATGTTTCCGCGCTGGTTCACGGGGCGGACGCAGGCGTCTTCGGGGCGCTGCGCGACCCTGCATTCTTTGCGAAAGCCTATCTCGACTGCGGAGCGGTTGCTTGGCCCAATGGAGCCGACATCGCTCCCGACGCAATGCACAGGGAAATTCAGAAGTGCGGGGCGTGGCGTATTTTGGATTAACGGGAAGACAACCCGAGCCCCTTTGATCCGCGATGGTGAGATTTTCCCCAAACTGGCAATTTAAGTCGTCCACGGCCCCTTTAACGACGATTTATTATGCGGAACAGGAGCAAGATGCATTTGATGCTTCATGCCGTAAACTCTATCGCTTCCTTACGATCGCGCATGAAAATCAAATTCAACAGAATGCCAGGGTGAAAACCGGCTAAAATCACGCGCTGATTCCCCCGACGATGCCTTTTTGACTTGTGCGGTTGAATTTCCTATTCTTAAAGCGAAACAAATCAAAGGAAGAAGTGAAATGAAAAACGCCAGCCAGAATTGGCAATCATATTCGTTTGCATCAATCTCAATCATTGCATTTCTTTTCATCGCGCAGATCGCAGTCGCCGCGCAAGACATCTACAAGGTGCAATTCAAAGCTGGCGACCGCGTCGAAGCCGACGTGAATATGTCGAGCGACCCGGTCTCGGACCATGCCACGTGGCGCAAGTCTACGGTCGTTAAAGTCGAAATGTGGCAGGGCCTTGTCGCTGGGTACCATATCAAGACTGACGGCGGCAGAGAACTTGTCATTGCTGCGAAGTACCTGCGGCCTTTGCGAGAATCTCAGAGAAAAGAGGATGACAAGCAAGCGCGGCACCAACCCAAAGACCCTCCGGATTCTGGCCGACCGGCGGGCGGCGACGACGCCGGTGCAAAACCTTTGAAGTTCAAGGTCGGCGACCGTGTCCTAGCCTCACCGGCGATGCTGAAAGAAGATCAATACTATCAACCTTGCACCGTCACCTCGATCATTCCACCGAATGCCTACGGAACACGATGCGACCCGTTCAACGGAATTTCTTTTACTGATCCCGTCGTGCGAGAAGAATTTGTTCGCGCCTGGTCTAACGCCACACCGCCGCCCACGTTTGATTGCTCGTTCGAGCAGCCGCCTAGCGTGAATACGAAAACGTCGCCTGCTTCCGCCGCGCTTTTCAAACGCATTATCTATGAATGGGAGGCTGCGATGAACAGCAAGACTAGAGTCGGGGTCACCTATGAGACGTTTGGAATCGGAACCACGTTCAAGAATATCTATGCCAATAACAAGAACGCACTGCTCCACGAAGGCTTTCCTCAAAACGCTACGATCTATCCGATCAAGACGAGATTGGTCACCTGCGTGGAAGGCGGCAAAGGCGACAAATACAATTACCGAACGGTCTACGAAAGCCGCTACGCCTGCGCCAAGAACAGATTTGACGAGTGGTCGTGCGGCGCTGATGGAGGTGCGTCGAGGAAACTGGATTCGCAACTCGTTCCAAAGGGTCAGTAACGATCGTGTTTTTGGTTGTGACGACGTAACTATTCAGGCTGGAGGATCTGTGGCGCCTCCATTTTCGAAGCCGGGTGGCTGAGCGAGAAAAAGCGGCTCCCGTGCAAGCTGTGACGCGCAGCCCCTTGCGGAGCACACGAACCGGCACATGCGGGTGTCCAAGGTGGGCGTTGGGTTGGCGACGGAGACTCCGATGAACACGATTACTCGCCTCTCGGTCGTCTTCGCCGTCGTCGGCGGCACACTCGCCGGGGGTGGCCAGCTCGCCGCGCTCGGCGAGGGGACGTCGCCGTCCTGGGCGATGGCCGTCTGGATATTTGGCTGCCCGCTCGTTTTGGCCGCAGTCATCCTCCCGCTCGTGCCGCGCTGTCTGGCGTGGTCGGCCCGGCGGCTCCCTGGCTTGCCGGCGTCGCTGGCCCTCGCCCCACTCTACGCCGCAGGCATGGCAGCGGTGGCCGGCCTCGCCATACTGATGGTCCGCTTCATGCCGTAGGTGCTCAAGGTGAATTACCGCAACACCGCGCAGATATTGCGCTTCGCACGCAAGTTCGCAGCCGATGTGATTGGCGCACCGGGCGTATGCGCCGGAGACGAGAGCGCGATCCTGATGCCGGAAGACGGCGGGCGCGACGGTGTGGAGCCTGTGGTGCGCCAGTGCGTGAGCCATGACGGCGAAGCACATGCGATTGCGGAATGGCTGCTCGGACGCAAGGCCGCCGGTTACCAGTGGGGGCAGATGGCGGTGCTGTATCCCCGGCATTACATCGGCGGGTTATTCGAGAAGATTTTGGCGAAATCAGGCATACCGGTTGATGTGGTGAAGAGTCACGGCAACCGTGTCGAGACAGAACGTGACGCGGTGCGATTCCTTTCCATGCACAACGCCAAAGGACTGGAGTTTCCCTGCGCTGCCATCGGGGGATTGGGCGAGCTGAAGAAGGCCGAGGACATCGAAGACGACATACGCCTGACCTACGTCGCCATCACGCGCGCCACGCACGAGGCCTTCATCACTTACTCGAATATGTCCGAGCTGGTCGGGCGGCTGGTGGTGTAGGTTGCACTCGATACCGGAGCCAACCCAAGCCGGTCGAGACGGAACCAGAATATCGTAGGATGGGTTGAGAGTAGCGATACCCATCCTACACACTCATTTTCCCTCACCGTGCAATTTGAAGTTTTAACTTTCAAATTGTAAATATGCTGAACCGATCTGGCCAAGCCAACCCTTATAATCCAGCTTTACCACTTAACAACCAGAAGACGACATGGGATTCAGTATCGCGCTCCAGCCGGACAACCTCACCTTTATCGCCGAAGCTGGCGAAACCATCCTCGAAGCTGCGACAAGGCCAATATGTAGAAAATTGATGGGTATCGCTGCGCTCCACCCATCCTACCTTTGACCCTGATCAGCCTTTCTCGAACTTCATCACCCCGCCCTTGCAGTCCACCTTGATGGTGTCCTTCGCGGCAAAGCGCCCTTCGAGGATGTGTTTGGCCAGCGGGTTCTCCAGTTGCGCCTGGATCGCGCGCTTCAGCGGTCTTGCGCCGTACACCGGATCGAACCCGGCGTTGGCGATCTCGGCCAGCGCGGCATCGCTGACGCTCAGCTTCATCTCCATCGCGGCCAGGCGTTTTTCCAGGTACTGCAACTGGATGCGCGCGATGGATTTGATGTTCTTCTCGTCCAGCGCATGGAACACCACGACCTCGTCGATGCGGTTGACGAACTCGGGGCGGAAATGTGTCTTGACCTCACCCATCACCGCGAGCTTGATGACCTGGTAATCGTCTCCGGCCATCTGCTGGATCATCTGGCTGCCGAGGTTGGAAGTCATCACCACCACCGTATTCTTGAAATCCACGGTGCGCCCCTGCCCGTCGGTCATGCGTCCGTCGTCCAGCACTTGCAGCAGCACGTTGAACACGTCCGGGTGCGCCTTCTCCACTTCGTCGAGTAGGATCACGCTGTACGGTTTACGCCGCACGGCTTCGGTCAAACCGCCGCCTTCTTCGTAGCCGACATAGCCGGGCGGCGCGCCGATCAGGCGCGCGACGGAATGTTTCTCCATGTACTCGCTCATGTCGATGCGGATCAGATGATCTTCGGAATCGAACATGAAGCCGGCCAGCGCCTTGCACAGCTCGGTCTTGCCGACGCCGGTAGGGCCAAGGAACAGGAAGGAACCATAGGGGCGGTTCGGGTCGGACAGCCCCGAGCGCGAGCGGCGGATCGCGTCGGACACCAGGCGTACCGCCTCGTCCTGCCCGACCACTCGTTCGTGAATCTTATCTTCCATCTTGAGCAGCTTGTCGCGCTCGCCCTGCATCATCTTGGATACAGGGATGCCGGTCGCGCGGCTCACCACTTCGGCGATCTCTTCCGCGCCGACCTGGGTGCGCAGCAGTTTGTTCTTGTGCGCGCCGCCTTCCGCTTCGCGCTGTGCGGCCTCTTTCAGTTTACCCTCGAGCTGCGGCAACTTGCCGTATTGCAGCTCGGCCACCTGTTCCAGCTTGCCTTCGCGTTGCAGCCTGACGATCTCGGCGCGCACATGCTCGATTTCTTCCTTCACGTTCGCCGCGCCTTGCGCCGCGCCCTTTTCCGCCTTCCAGATTTCTTCCAAGTCGGCGTACTCGCGCTCCAGTTTTTTGATCTCATCCTCGATAAGACCAAGGCGTTTCTGCGAAGCTTCGTCCTTCTCCTTCTTCACCGCCTCGCGCTCGATCTTCAACTGAATCAGGCGGCGCTCCAGTTTATCCATCACTTCAGGCTTGGAGTCGATCTCCATCTTGACGCGCGCGGCGGCCTCGTCGATCAGGTCGATGGCCTTGTCCGGCAGGAAGCGGTCGGTGATGTAGCGATTGGAAAGCTCCGCCGCTGCGACGATGGCCGGGTCGGTGATCTCGACGCCGTGATGCAGCTCGTATCTTTCCTGCAAGCCGCGCAGGATGGCGATGGTGGACTCAACCGAGGGCTCCTCCACCAGCACCTTCTGGAAGCGGCGTTCCAGCGCGGCATCTTTTTCGATGTATTTCCTGTACTCATCCAGCGTGGTCGCGCCGATGCAGTGCAGCTCGCCGCGCGCCAAGGCGGGTTTGAGCATGTTGCCCGCGTCCATCGAGCCTTCCGTCTTGCCCGCGCCGACCATGGTGTGCAGCTCGTCGATGAACACGATGATGCGCCCTTCTTCCTGCGCGATTTCCTTGAGCACGTTTTTCAGGCGCTCCTCGAATTCGCCGCGATATTTTGTTCCAGCCAACAATGCCGCCATGTCGAGGCTCAGCACCTTCTTGCCCTTGAGCGTTTCCGGCACTTCTTCGTTGACGATGCGTTGCGCCAGCCCTTCGACAATCGCGGTCTTGCCCACGCCCGGCTCGCCTATCAGCACCGGGTTGTTCTTGGTGCGGCGCTGCAACACCTGGATCGCGCGGCGGATTTCGTCGTCGCGCCCGATCACCGGGTCGAGTTTGCCTTGCCTGGCGCGCTCGGTCAGATCAAGCGTGTATTTCTTCAGTGCTTCGCGCTGGCCTTCGGCTTCCTGCGAGCCGACCGATTCGCCGCCGCGCACCGCATTGATCGCCTGTTCCAGCGGCGCGCGCGCCACGCCATGCGCTTTCAGCAGCCTGCCCGTCTCGCCCTTGTCGTCGCAGGCGGCGAGCAGGAACATCTCCGACGCAATGAACTGGTCGCCGCGCTTCTGCGCCGCCTTGTCGGTGAGATTGAACAGGTTGGACAAGTCGCGCCCGACCTGCACCTCGCCGCCGTGCCCTTCTACCTTGGGCAGGCGTTCCACCGCCTGTTGCACGGCGGCTTTCAGCCCGCCGGCATTTCCCCCGGCGCGCGCCAGCAGCGATACCGCGCCGCTGTCGGTATCGTTGAGCAAGGCCAGCAACAGGTGCTGCGGCTCGATGAACTGGTTGTCGGCGCCGACCGCGAGGCTCTGCGCGTCGGAAAGCGCTTGTTGCAGCTTGGTGGTGAACTTGTCGAAACGCATGGCGGCTCCTTCGAATGAATATCTGGACTGCCGGTTAAGTGGGGGGGCGCCCGCAAAATTCAAGTAGCGCTGGCTTGAATTGTGCCTTGCTGTGATAATCTTTGCAGCACATTGTTGTTCGCCCGGCCATTATGACCCTGTTACCCCATATCCAAGCCAACGTCCGCGCCGCGCTGAACGAAGACCTGCGCGACGGCGACATCACCGCACAGTTGTTGCCCGCGTCGCAGCCCGCAACCGCGCGCGTTATCTCGCGCCAGGAGGCGGTGCTTTGCGGCACCTTGTGGTTCGAAGAATGCTTCCTCAGCCTCGACCCCGGTTGCGAAGTCCATTGGGCGGCGCAGGAAGGCGAACTCGTCCGGCCCAGCCAGCAATTATGCGAGGTGCGCGGCAATGCGCGCGCGCTGCTCAGCGCGGAACGCTGCGCGCTGAACTTTCTGCAAACCCTGTCCGGCACCGCCACCCTGGTGCGCCGCTACGTGGAAGCCGTGGCCGGTACGCAGGCGAAGATCATGGACACGCGCAAGACCCTGCCGGGGCTGCGCATCGCGCAGAAGCACGCGGTGCGCACCGGCGGCGGGCACAACCAGCGCATCGGGCTGTTCGACGGCGTGCTGATCAAGGAGAACCATATCGCCGCCGCAGGCAGCATCCGCGCGGTGCTGGAACAGGCGTTCCGCCACACCCCGCCGGGGATACCCATCCAGATCGAGGTGGAGAACCTGGCGCAACTCGACGAGGCGCTCCACGCGGGAGCCAGGCTGATCCTGCTCGACAATTTTTCGCTGACGGATATGCATGCCGCCGTGACCCACGCCGCCAAAGGCGCCGAGCTTGAAGCTTCCGGCGGCATCACGCTGGACAACTTGCGCCTCGTCGCGGAGACCGGCGTGGACCGGATTTCCGTCGGCGCGCTGACCAAGGATGTCACGGCGGTCGATTTGTCGATGCGCCTCGGAAAATGAGAGCCTCTTATTCCATTGGCAGGCGGTGCAACACCGCAGACGCCGCGCCCAGACCCAACGCGGGGCATGAAACCTACTGAAGGAGGCTCTAAACCATGTGCCAACTGCTCGGCATGAATTGCAACATCCCGACGGATATCTGTTTTTCCTTCACCGGTTTCCAGAAACGCGGCGGCGCAACCGACGTGCATGCCGACGGCTGGGGCATCGCGTTCTTCGAGGGGCGCGGCGTGCGCCTGTTCCTCGACCCGCAACCCTCGGCGCAATCGCCCGTCGCCGAACTGGTGCGCAATTACCCGATCCATTCAATGAATGTCATCGCGCATATCCGCAAGGCCACGCAGGGAACCGTCTCGCTGGAGAACACGCACCCGTTCCAGAGAGAACTATGGGGACGCTATTGGGTATACGCGCACAACGGCAACCTGCCGCAGTTCCAGCCCGCGTTGGACGGCAGCTTCCTGCCGGTCGGCAACACCGACAGCGAGCGCATCTTCTGCTGGCTGCTGCAGAGCCTGCGACAGCGTTTCGGCGATGCGCCGCCCGCGCGCGAAGCGCTGTTCCGCGCGGTGCACGAACTCATCCACCCGCTTTCAGGCATGGGCATTTTCAATTTCCTGCTGTCCGACGGCGAATGGCTGATGGCGCACTGTTCCACCGAGCTGAGTTACATCGAGCGGCGCGCGCCATTCAACGTGGCGCACCTGAAGGACGATGACGTGATGGTGGATTTCAGCCAGATAACCACGCCCGATGATCGCGTGGCCGTAATCGCCACCCAGCCGCTCACCGACAACGAGCCGTGGATCGCCATGCCGCCCGGCTCGCTATGGCTGTTCCACGAAGGCGTCGCGGCCGACCATCTCGCCACACTGCCCAGCCCGGTTAAATCGTTAAAGTAAAACCCGCGTAGCGACTCATCTGCCCTTTCTCCCGCAGGAATTGGAGATTGCCTTTCTCGATTGCCCTTTCTCCCGCTTGCGGGGGAAAGTTGGATAGGGGCTTTTCTCCGCATGAAGGTTGGAGAGAGAAAAACGGGATTTGAATTTTCCCGATGCACCCCCATCTGATGCACACAAGAAAATGAAAGGAAGCCCATGGCCGCCCCCCTGCACATCGTTTGCCCGCATTGCGATGCGGTGAACCGCGTACCTTCGGCAAAATTGCCGGAGCAGCCCGTCTGCGGCAAATGCAAACGGCCGCTTTTCGGCGGCCACCCCGTGGAACTGAACAGCGGGAATTTTTCCCGGCATATCGAGCGCAACGACATTCCGGTGCTGGTGGATTTCTGGGCGCCGTGGTGCGGCCCGTGCCGCATGATGGCGCCCGCCTTCACCCAGGCAGCGCAACAACTGGAACCCGTGATGCGGCTGGCCAAGCTGAATACCGAAGAGGCGCAGGAACTGGCGGCGCGCTACAACATCCGCAGCATCCCGACCCTCGCGTTATTCAGGAATGGCCGCGAAATCACGCGTCAGGCCGGGGCGATGGACGCTGCCGGTATCGTGCGCTGGGCGCGCGGCAAGAGTTAGATTCGTAGCCCGGATGCAGCGCCAGCGGAATCCGGGGTATCTCAACACCCCCGGATTACACTACGTTTCATCCGGGCTTGCTACGTTTCCCTTCGAACTTGCACGACCTACATTTTCTGTTCCGGCTTGTCAGGCTCAGGAAAAAGAAAAAAACCGCTTAGGGAGGCGCTGATTTATTCGTCATCCCCGCGAAGGCGGGGATCCAGTGCCTTTACTTAACTGGGTTCCCGCCTTCGCGGGAACGACGAAAC
>MGXA01000068.1 GCA_001801215.1 Gallionellales bacterium RIFCSPLOWO2_02_FULL_59_110
GCCAGTAATGTCTTGCCGCCGCCGGTTGGCACGCGCAAACAGAGATAAGGCATCCCCGCATCCAGTCCAACCGTATTGACCGGAAGATAAGGCAGCGGCACACGATTATTCTTCTGTTGCACCGCCTGAAACGCGCCGTTGAGATTCTTGTTCCTAGCACATTGGCTGAAGAAATCGCGCAACGAATCCAGCACACGTCCCTGATAATCTTTTAGCGCAATCATGATATTTTGATCTCGTAAGGCGTTTGACGAACGATGATGTTCTCGGCGCGCAACCGATCACGCCCAAGCAAACAACCGGCACAGTAAATAACTTTCGGCCCATCGAATGGGGGAAGCTGCGCCAACACCGCGCGTGTCAGCACATTGCCGCCACTCGCACTTTTATCGCCGAGAATGCCGTTGTAGAGCAGGTAAATCCCCACTCCACGGCACTCGCCCAACAATGCCGATTTTGACACACGCTCACGTGGCAACGGCTCGCCGGTTTCGGTGAAATATACATGCCGCGCCAGATCGGCGAAGCGCACGCTGTCGCGGATTTTCCCGTGCTCATCGAACAGAGGTTCGCCGAGTTCGCAGTAGCGGAAACTGCCGCCGATCCCCTCGACCTGCTCGCCCTTTGCGTTGGTATAGCCATCGGCGACGCGGCGTACCCGTTCCGTCGTCACGTTGCGCGCAATGTGATCGTCCATCTCCACCAGAATGAAGCGGCGGTTGCCGCCGTCCTCAGCGTTCTGTTTCAGTACCGCATGACCTGTCGTGCCGCTGCCCGCAAAGGAGTCTAAAACAAGCGACCCCGGCGGTGCGCAATAACTAATGACTCTCTGAACAAGAGATGTTGGCTTAGGAAAAGCAAAAACTCTTTCATCCAGTATTTCATCGAGCTCTCTTGCTCCTGATTGAGTCTTAAACTCTGGCCAAAAAGATGATGCTGGCATTCTTTCCTGCGTTTCCGATAAGAAGCGTTTCTTTCTGGGCCATCCGGTTTTTGGATTTGGAGGCCACCATATCCGCTTATCCTGCAATAGATTTTCGTACCCGGCCTGATTCGTTATCCAGCCCTTTGCGGGATCTGGCTTCCAAACATTGTCGGTTTCTGGCTGGCGCATACAGTAGCCATGCAAGTTAGGTCTTTCGGTTACTGTAGCTTTCCCTTTTAATGGGTCTGTTACGTAAGGTCCTCTTGGATCGTTATCTGGATTATTGAAGTCAGACCTGTCAATGATCCTCCCCTCAATCGCAGCCCCTATGGACTTGCCATATACAAAGATATATTCATGATCTGGTGATAGCTTGGTTTTGATCCTATTGTCAGTGTTTCTAGTGTTCCAAGTGATAGTCGCAATTCGGTTATCGAATCCAAAAACCTCATCCAGAAGCAAACGAAAATGGCCCGACTCTACATCATCAAGCGATACAAGAATTACCCCGTCCTCGCGCAGGAACTGCCGCAATAACACCAGACGCGGATACATCATGCACAGCCAACGGTCATGCCGATCTAGCGTTTCGCCTTCCTTGCCCACCACTTTGCCCAGCCATTCGCGGATAAGCGGGCTGTTTACGTTGTCGTTATAAACCCAGCTTTCGTTGCCAGTGTTGTACGGCGGATCAATGTAGATGCACTTCACCTGTCCGGCGTAGTAGGGCAACAATGCCTTGAGCGCGACAAGGTTGTCGCCCCGCACAATCAGATTGCCCTCCCCCGGATTGCCGCAGGCAAGTTCGGGCACATCCTTGAGCAAATGAAAAGGCACTTGCTGGTGATGATTTACCACGGCCTCTTTTCCAATCCAGTTCAGCGTCGGCATATTGCTTTATAAATTTCTTGGTCAATGGTTCAGATAATTAAGATTGCTTGTGCAAGGTTGGTCGCCTTTGATTCACTTTAGCTTGTTAGATGCTGCTAATTATTATTTGTTTAGATGGCTCAATAACATCATCCATCCTGTAAGTGTTTGATGGGCGACGCACCGTGCCATCCTTGGAGACGATGACAATATTTTTTGATGCATGTAGTTGTTTTGTCGCTGCTAATAAATGCGTTTCTGCTGCTATAGATTTACTTACGCATCCTTGAAAAAGCTCCCCGACAGGAATGGGTTTATTAAGTAAAAATATTTGCTTTCCGAAATGTTCTCTTATGCCATCAATGCAAGCATCTTTCGATGGCCCTCCAAATTCAATAGTGGCTTGCCCGGTATAATCGCTGTCCTTGTTGGCGTTATAGCCTAGCTCATAAATTCCAGCCCCTAGTTCATGCCCAAAGTCATTGGAATGTTCCCAATGAATAGTTTTCATAACTTCGTGGGCGCGGTAGTGATTCGTTAATTGGATGAGCCAATAGCCCCAGGAATTTGATCCCTGCGGCTTCACAAAAAACGGGGTCATGAATTGAGCGCCCGATTCACATTCAATACCGTGGGCAAGGTAGCGTTGCAGAATTCTTCGCCACTCCTGTTTTTGTGTAGCCTTAAGCGACTTCAATTCATCCCAAGGGATATATTTGTCCAGCCCAATATTTTCTACTGCCTTACGATTAGCGGCACGATTAGATATGTATGTGATAAGGTTTTCAACATTAAAAGTTAATATGATTTCTGCGCCCTTGAGAGTTTTCAGGATGCTTGAAATCGCAGGCATTGGAATATCTCTATAGCAGTATTGATCTAGAAGGAAAATGGCATGTTCGCCCATTTTACGTTGCTGAATCTTGCGAATAATATTCGGCAATTCTTGAAGAAATCCATTGGTAATAACTTCTGTTTTGTCAAAATCAGTGAGGTCAATCGCATTTTCTTGACACTTGGCATTCAGCCAATACCGCAAATAATTGGTGGTGTCCTGCAGAATGTCCACGAAGGTGTATTCGACGTTGATGTTGCGAGGTACTCGGCGACCTTGGTTAAGCCATATCCTTGCCTCACGCACTGCGCGCATCATCAACAGTGGTGATCCGTCCGCAAAGCCACCGTCCTCTGTCTGATAGCACCCGCCGCCAGAGAAGCCATCAATTAAGGATAGTCGAAGCTCAGGTATATTGGCCTGAGCCATAAGTTTTAGTACATACCGCCTGACATATTCTTCAACAATATCGTGTTTGGTTTGGCTATGCCGATCCAGCGGTGGAGGCGGCGAGCCAATTTGCCAAAAATATTTATCGTCGGATGACATTTATATGAATTGCTGAATGGCTGGCATGTCATCCCAAGTGCGTCCATGTAGCTGGCGGCCATTGTTTCTCTTTGGTCGTTTCTTGCCATCCGCACCCCACCCGCCCCATTGCTTGAAGAAAAACGCTACGCCATCTTGCTCGCATTGATCTTTTATTGTCTCCACCCACTCTGCTTTCATCGGCCTCGCCTTGGGGCCGGATTCGCCTCCGACAATCACCCAGTGGATGCCGCGCAAATCAATCTCGCCAACGTCATCCAGCAAAGGTTCGACGGATAAGAATCGAATGCCCGCTTTTATTTCCCGCAGGTCATCAACCCGCTGAAGGCCGTATTGCCTGTTCTCCACAGATACGCCCAGCCAGACGTTGTCAGGCACTACTCGCCCACGCGTCGTGAAATACTTGCGCATCCTGGCAGAACGCTTGGTTAATATCTGATAGGTGTGTTGTGGTGTGCGTTTGATCACATCAAACACCTGATCAAGAAACCCGAAAGGGATATCGTTGTGGAACAGGTCACTCATTGAGTTTACAAAGTATGTCGTGGGTTTTCGCCTCATCAACGGCTGCGACAACCGTTCAGGCAGAATGCTGAGATTGAATCCGTTTTCATAGCCCCTCGCCCCCATGGCCTTTAGCCGTTTCGCCATTATTTCGGCGTAGCAGTGCTTGCAGCCAGGCGAAATCTTCGTGCATCCCGTGGTCGGGTTCCACGTTTGTTCTGTCCATTCGATTGTTGTTGTGCTCGTCATGTGAGCCTCCTTAGTTGCTCGCCCTTCTTAAAGTCAATCGGGTGTTTGCTGCGTTTATTTTTTGCATCCATGTTTTCTACTTTGCCATCTGCTTGCAATGCCTTAAATGCCACCTCAAGGTCACTAATAAACCATCCAGTCTCTTCAAGCATGTCAGCAAGCTTTTCCTCATCGAAGGCCGCAGGTTTGTCACATAATTCGTCTAGCCAGTAATGCTTAACCACATCAATATCAACCCTTGCATCATCCAAGCGCTCCGCTTCGTCCTCCGGCTGGAACAGTGAGCGATTAGGGTCAGCATTTTGTTTTACCTGGATTCGTACCACACGTTGGATAAGCTCGGCCTTGTCCGATTGTGTTGCAAACTCAATGATTCCCTTCCAATGGCGTGTGCCATATACCAAGTGATATTTGGTGCGTTCCTTATCCTTGTCTTTGACAATAGCAGAGTAAGTGCGTGACCGGCGCGCGCCATCCGGCCCCATCGCCGCCATAACCTGTTCGCGATATTTCTGAACGATGAACACCTCCCGATCCTTGGGGGATAAGTTCTGAATTTCTCGATAATCCGTGTCGCTTAATGCACCCAGCATCTCCGATACTTGTCTACCAAGTTCAGCTTTTTCTACAAAGCGGTTTAAGTGGTCGTACATGAATGTGATTAAAAATTCTGATTTCGGGCGGTTCAGTAAATTTACTTAGCCGCGGTATGCCTACATCAGTCCAGCCAAGCGGGTCTACAAAAAAGAAGGCGAAACTATTGTTCCCACATAACCGCAATATTTCATCTGTTTTTTCCGCGTAATCTCCACGAATTGGAAACGCTTGGATACCGCTGGGGCAATTATTATCGAGATAGTCTTTCAGTCGTTTAAAGCTGGATTTCTTTTCTTCAACGTAAATTGCCCGCACTGTAATGTGCTTATTTTGTGTCGCCAGCGCATCTTGAACCTTATTCAGAATATTGAGAGAAATGGCGATGGACGTTGCCTGTATATCTGCGCTCTCATCCTTATAGGGGCCGGCAAAGCAATCCACATAAGCAATCTCTCGGATGCCAGTCATGCCCATGATGAATAGCAATTTCTCCAAGTAGCCTTTTAGCAGCGCATGTTTTACGACGGAGTGTTCACGCCCTTCATACGCTTTGGCGATTTCCATATTGTTCCTCGCTGTTTGCCAAACCAGAAGACATCAACTTTTTGCGCAACCCAATAAATCCAATCCTCAGCATTGTTCGGTGAAAGCGAGAGGGAGATGCCTTCGTCCGCCACGCCCTGCTGGATTGCCAACGGAATTGTTTGAGGTCGCAATTTGCGACCTCAAACTTGAGATACCAATTTGGCATCTCAAACCAGCGAACTCTTCGGCGGTCAGTTGAAACATGAAATCTTCCGGAAACTGCTCGCTATTCCGTTTTATCGCTTGGTTCAGTACTTTGGTTGGAACGCCATAGAGTTCCGCCAAGTCGGCATCCAGCATAACCTTCTGTCCACGAATAAGAAATATTTGCGATTCGATTTGCTCCACAGATGCAATCAACGCCTTGTTGGTCATCGCCCCACCTTAGTCTGTGGCATCCATCAGCGAGTTATGCAGGTTGGGTTAAGTGCGGATTTTTGCGCCGCAACCCAACAAACCCAATCATTACGCCAAGTGCCGGTGTTGGAAACTGGGTTTGTTGGGTTACGCGATAAAGCCGCTAACCCAACCTACATGGCTGCACCATCCATGCTTTTTCTGCCGGTTGCCCACTCTCCGCCTTGACGCTCAATCCGCCTGTTTGCGCAGAAACGATGGGATATCGTAAGTATCCACGCCGGATTTTTCCATTGCATCCACCGCCGCCCTGCGCCCGCTTCGCATGATGGTCGGCGTGTCCAGCTCGACGTAATTCACGCCGGCATTGGCAATCGGCTCGTTATCCGTGCCGGTGCGCAAACAGGTTTCCTCCCCCCGGTAGGCAATTTCCGGCTTGGGCTGCTTGCGCGCTTGCTGTGCGCCCAGGCCGGTCGCCACGACGGTCACGCGCAGTTCTTCGCCCATGTTCTCGTCGAACACCGAGCCGACGATCACTGTCGCTTCTTCCGCGGCAAACTGCACGCATTCCATCACATCTTCCAGCTCCTTCAGTTTCAGGCTGCTGGACGAAGTGATGTTCACCAGCACGCCGCGCGCGCCGGACATGTCCACGTCTTCCAGCAGGGGGCTGGCGATTGCAGCTTCTGCCGCAAGGCGCGCGCGATCCGGGCCGGTGGCGATCGCGGAGCCCATCATCGCCATGCCGTTTTCCGACATCACGGTGCGCACGTCGGCAAAGTCCACGTTGATCAACCCAGGCACGTTGATCACTTCGGCGATACCCGCCACCGCGCCCTGCAACACGCCATTGGCGGCCTTGAAGGCTTCCGGCACGGTAACATCGTTGCCCAGCACCTCCATCAGCTTGGAGTTCGGCACGATGATCAGCGAATCGACATGCTCGTGCAAAGCGTCGATACCGGCCTTGGCAAAACGCATCCGGTTGCCTTCATAAGCGAACGGCTTGGTGACCACCGCCACGGTCAGGATGTCCAGTTCGCGTGCGATCTGCGCGACAATCGGCGCGGCGCCCGTCCCGGTGCCGCCACCCATGCCGGCGGTGATAAACACCATGTTTGCGCCGCTGATCATTTCCTTGATGCGCTCGCGGTCCTCTTCGGCGGCCGCCTGGCCGACCGACGGCTTGGCGCCCGCGCCCAAGCCCTTGGTGATGTTCGCGCCGATCTGCAACTGGGTGCGTGCCTTGCTGCGCTTGAGCGCCTGGGCATCGGTGTTGATGACGATGAACTCGACCCCCATCACGCCCTGCTCAATCATGTGATCGACCGCATTGCCGCCGCAGCCGCCCACCCCGATCACCTTGATTACCGCTTCCTGTGTTTCCGCTTCCATTAGTTCGAACGCCATCATTTTCTCCTTTTCATAATTACAAACCAACCCTGAACCGACCCCGTAACTCAACCCCTGCAAATTTATCTCCCAAATTCATTTCCCGCGATGCGCCCGTGAAGTGGATTTAAAAATTGCCCTGGAACCATGACTTCATTTTTGCCAGAACGTCGCCGAACGAACCGGATTGCCTGCGCGTTTCTTCATCGCGCTGGAAGTGCTCCAGCCCATACAGCAGCAGCCCGACGCCGGTTGCCATGCGCGGCGTTTTCACCACATCGGACAATCCGCCGACATACTTGGGGATGCCGAGGCGCACCGGCAGATGGAAAATTTCTTCGCCCAGCTCGACCATGCCCTGCATCGCGCTGCTGCCGCCGGTAATCACGATGCCCGACGAGAGCAATTCCTCGAAACCGCTGCGGCGCAGTTCCTGCTGCACCAGCGAATACAATTCCTCGACGCGCGGTTCGATCACCTCGGCCAGCGTCTGGCGCGACAACATGCGCGGCCCGCGCTCGCCCACGCCCGGCACTTCGATCGCGCCGCTGTCGGCCAACTGGCGCAACGCGCAGCCGTACTTGATCTTGATTTCTTCGGCATCCTGCGTCGGCGTGCGCAGCGCCATCGCGATGTCGTTGGTGATCTGGTCGCCGGCGATCGGGATCACCGCGGTGTGGCGGATCGCTCCGCCGGTAAATACGGAAATGTCGGTGGTCCCGCCGCCGATGTCGACGAGACACACGCCCAGCTCCTTCTCATCTTCTTCCAGCACCGCCTTGCTCGACGCCAGCGGTTGCAGGATCAGCTCGTTGACCTCCAGCCCGCAGCGGTGGATGCATTTCATGATGTTCTGCACCGCCGCCACCGCGCCGCTGACGATGTGCACCTCGACGTCTAGTCGCATGCCGCTCATGCCGAGCGGCTTCTTGATGCCGTCCTGCCCGTCGATGCTGAATTCCTGCTCGAGAACATGCAGGATCTGCTGGTCGGCAGGCAGGCTAACCGAACTGGCGGTCTCGAGGACGCGTTCGATGTCGGCAGGCGCAACTTCCTTCTCCTTGATCTTCACCATGCCGCGCGAATTGATGCCGCGGATGTGGCTGCCGGCAATGCCGGTATGCACCTCGACAATCTTGCAGTCGGCCATCAGTTCCGCCTCTTCCAGCGCGCGCTTGATCGCGTCCACAGTGGCCTCGATATTGACCACCATGCCTTTTTTCATGCCGCCGGATTCGTGCATGCCCATGCCGATCACCTCCAGCGTTCCTTCCGGCTTGATCTCGCCGACAATGGCTACAATCTTGGATGTGCCGATATCCAGCCCAACCACCAGATTTTTTGTTTCCCTGTTTCTGCTCATCGCATGCTCTCCACTGCCAGACTTCAACCCGTAATCGCGCCGCCCACGGCAAAGCCGTTGCGGTAACGCAAATCCACATACTTGATGGCTCCCTGCATTGCGGCGAGGCTGTACGGATAGACTGTTACAAACCGCGCCAGACGCTGCTGCATCTGTTCGCGCCCCAGCTCCAGCACCAATCCGTTATCCAGGCGCAGCTGCCAGGCGTGGCGCGGCGTCAATGCGAGCTGCGCGATACGCAGATTCAGCGCGGCAAGTTGCGCGCCGAACTGCGCATAATGCTGCGCCACCTTCGCCGACGATCCATCCGACCCGATAAAATCCGGCAACGCCTGTTCGCTTTCCGCGCCGAACACCTCGCCATAGGTGTTCACCAGCGCCGTGCCGTTCCAGCGGCCCAGCGCCTGATGTTCTTCCAGTCGCACGATCAACCTGCCGGGAAATTCGCGGCGGATGGCGACTTTGCGCACCCACGGCAGCTTTTCCAGCGACTTCCGCAAGCGCTCGATATCCACGGTAAAAAAGTTGCCGCGCACTTCGCCGCGCGCCACCGCCAGCACTGCTTGCGCATCCACGCGCTGCGGAGCCGCGCCCAAATGCATGCTGCGCAGCGGGAACAACCCCGGCAGGTGCACCGTGTAATAAACCGCTCCGTACAGCGCCGCCAACACGCTGAAAGCCAGCAGCGCATTGGCGATGCTTCTCAGCAGGGCGGCGTTATCCCACATACATCCCTCTCTCTAACTCTCTGTGTGAAACAACTAGCCATTCGACTAGGCTGCAAACGACCGCAGCCAAGTCGCTGGTTATCCCGCAAGCGGGAGAAAGGACAAGCGTGAAGATCATTTGTTAACTCCTGCCATCTCCAGCACCTTCACCACCAGTTGCTCGAAGCTAATGCCGGCCTGGCGCGCCGCCATCGGCACCAGGCTGTGGTCGGTCATCCCCGGCGCGGTGTTCGCTTCCAGCAGATAGGGCTTGCCCGCCTCGTCCATCAGAAAATCCACCCGCCCCCAGCCCTGTCCGCCGATCAGCGCGAAGGCCTGTTTGGCCAGGCGCTGCATCTCATCCTCCTTTTCCGCGCTCAACCCGCAGGGGCACAGGTAGCGCGTGTCGTCGCGGAAATATTTCGCCTCGTAGTCGTAGAACTCGCTGGCCGGCTCGATCTTGATTGCCGCCAACGCCTCATTGCCGAGGATCGCCACGGTGTATTCCCCGCCGCCGATAAAACTTTCCGCGATCACCAGCTTGTCGTGCTTCGCCGCTTCCAGGTATGCCTTGCGCAATTCGCCGACCGCCTTCACCTTGCTGATGCCGACGCTGGAGCCTTCGTTGGCCGGCTTGACGAACAGCGGCAATCCCAGATGCTGCGCGACTCCCGCCCAATCGCTGTGCGCATCGAGCAGCGTATATTTCGGCACCGGCAATTGCGCCGCCTGCCACACCAGCTTGGTGCGCCACTTGTCCATGCCCAGCGCCGAGGCCAGCACGCCGCTGCCGGTGTAGGGGATGCCCAACAGTTCCAGCGCGCCCTGCACCGTGCCGTCCTCGCCGAAGCGCCCGTGCAACGCGATGAAGGCGCGCTCGAAACCTTCGTCGCGCAACGCCTGCAAGTTCTGCACCGCCGGATCGAACGCGTGCGCGTCCACTCCGCTGCGCCTGAGCGCCGCGAGCACCGCCGCGCCGCTCTTCAGCGACACCTCGCGCTCGGCGGACTTGCCGCCGAACAGCACCGCCACCTTGCCAAAGTGGGAAGGGGGAAGGGAGAAGGGGGAAGGGTTGTTCTTATCCACGATTTGTATATTCACCAATAATTCTCACTTCCGGATGCAGCTCGATGCCGGTCTGTTGCCGCACCGCCGCCCGTACTTCGTCGATCAAGTTTTCGATATCCGCCGCCGTCGCGCCGCCGGTGTTCACGATGAAGTTGGCGTGTTTCTCCGACACCTGCGCGCCGCCGACCTGCTTACCTTTCAAGCCGCATTGCTCGATCAGCCGTGCCGCATGATCGCCCGGCGGATTGCGGAACACCGACCCGGCATTCGGCAGGTTCAGCGGCTGGCTGGCGATGCGCTTTGCGAGCAGCGCTTTGATCTCCTGGCGCGCGGCGGCGCCGTCGCCTTGCTCGAACCTCAGCGAGGCGGCGACGAAAAATTCCTCCTGGGGAATGGGGAAGGGGGAAGGGGGAAGGGTAACTTCGCCGAGCTTCAAGGTTTTACCCTTCTCCCTTCTCCCTTCTCCCTTCTCTCCTTTCCCTTCTCCCTTCTCTTTCAAAGCCACATGCCGATAACCGATCTCGTAATCTTCAGCCGTGCGCACAAGCACTTCGCCGCACCTGTTCACCGTCATCACGCGCAGCACCTCCTGCCATATTTCGCTGCCGTAGCAGCCGGCATTCATCGCCAGCATGCCGCCGAGCGTGCCGGGGATACCGGCGCAGAACTCCGCACCGCGCAGGTTATGCAGCGCGGCGAAGCGCGCCAGCTTCGCGCCCGGCACGCCGGCCTCTGCATAGAGCGTGGTTGTTGCCACTTCAGTGGCTTTACAACCACGGCCTCCTCCTTGCGGGGAGACGCTACCGTCCGCTTCGAGGCGCAGCCCGCCCAACGCGCCGTGCAACAACATCACCGTGCCGCGCAGCCCGCCGTCGCGCACCAGCAGGTTGCTGCCCAGGCCGACGGGATACAGCGGCTCGTCCGGCGGCAACTGCCGCAGGAACACCAGCAGGTCGGCGAGGTCGGCGGGCCGGTACAGGCGCTCGGCCACGCCGCCCGCGCGCCAGCTCGTGTGGCGGCTCATCGGCGCGTCGCAGAGCATCTCTCCGCGCAAACCATCCGCAATAAATTTTTCCGGCTCGCTCATATTCATGTTTTGCCTTGCGCCATCTGCGCGACTGCGCCGGGTACGCCGCCGATCGAGCCCGCGCCCATCGTGATCACCACGTCGCCGTCGCGCGCCATCTGCATGATGGCCTGCGGCATGTCCCCGATGTTCTCGACAAATACCGCCTCGTCCTGCCCGGCGACGCGCAGCGCGTGCATCAGCGCGCGCCCGTCTGCCGCGACGATAGGCGCCTCGCCCGCCGCATACACTTCCGCCAGCAACAGCGCATCCACGCCGCGCAGCACTCTCACGAAATCCTCGAACAGGTCGCGCGTGCGCGTGAAGCGGTGCGGCTGGAAGGCCAGCACCAGGCGCCTGCCGGGAAACGCGCCGCGCGCCGCCGCCAGCGTGGCGGCCATTTCCGCCGGATGGTGTCCGTAGTCGTCAATGAGAGTAAAGCTGCCTTCTTGGTGAAGAGGGAAGGGGGAAGGGGGAAGGGTAAAACCTTCGCGTGCAGTTGCCTCACCACCCTTCTCCGGTGGCAGCGCCACCTCCCCATACCTCTGAAAGCGCCGCCCCACGCCCTGAAACTCCGTCAGCGCGGCAATGATCGCGTCATCCGCCACGCACACTTCCAGCCCGATCGCGATTGCCGCGAGCGCGTTCAGCACGTTATGCGTCCCGGCCAGATTCAGCGTGATGTCGAGATCCTTCGGCGTGCCGTTCTGGCGGCATTCGGCGGTGAAGCGCATCTGCCCGCCCTGGTGGCGCACGTCCACCGCACGGATCATTGCGCCTTCGCTGAGGCCGTAAGTGCACACCGGCTTGGTGATGCGCGGCAGGATTTCGCGCACGTTGGCGTCGTCGATGCACAGCATCGCCATGCCATAGAACGGCAGATGCTCGACAAAGTCCACGAACGCCTGCTTGAGCCTGCCGAAATCGTGGCCGTAGGTCTCCATGTGGTCGGCGTCGATATTGGTAATCACGGCAATAATCGGCTGCAGGTGCAAAAACGACGCATCCGACTCGTCGGCCTCGGCGACGATGAACTCGCCGGTGCCGAGCTTGGCGTTGGCGCCGCTGCTGTTGAGCTTGCCGCCGATCACGAAAGTTGGATCGAAGCCGCCCTTGGCCAGCACGCTGGCGGCCAGCGAGGTGGTGGTGGTCTTGCCGTGCGTGCCCGCTACCGCGATGCCCTGGCGCAGACGCATCAGTTCCGCGAGCATCATCGCGCGCGGCACCACCGGGATGCGGCGCGCGCGCGCCGCGAGCACTTCCGGGTTGTCCGGCTTCACGGCGGTGGACACCACCACCGCATCGGCCTTGGCGAGATTCTCCCCGGCGTGGCCGAGATGCACCGTCGCGCCGAGCTGCATGAGGCGCTGCGTGGCGGCGTTCTCGGCAAGATCGGAGCCGCTCACCTGGAAACCCAGGTTGAGCAGCACCTCGGCGATGCCGTTCATGCCGGAGCCACCGATACCGACGAAATGCAGATGTTTGACTTTGTGTTTCATGCCTCGTCCGTGAAACGTGAAAAGTGAAACGTGAAATGTTTCCTCACGCATTTGTGCGAGATGGCCAGAAATGGGGCGGTTTTACGTTTCACTTTTCACCTTTCACTTTTCACCGTTATCCCGCCAGTTCTGCGCATACTCGCGCCACTTGTTCAGCCGCATCAACCTTGGCCGCACCGCGCGCCTGTTGCGCCATCGCCGATAATTTCTCGCGCGTCAATTCCCTTAACAGTTGCGCCAGTTTCTGCGCACTCAATTCGCCCTGCGGCAACAGGATCGCCGCCCCGCGCGCGGAGAGAAAACGCGCGTTGTGCGTCTGGTGATCGTCCACCGCAAACGGAAACGGGATCAAGATGCTCGCCACGCCCGCCGCCGCGAGTTCCGCAATGGTCAACGCGCCGGCGCGGCAGATCACCAGGTCGGCGTTCGCGTAACTGCCTGCCATATCGTCGAGGAACGGGCGGATGTCGGCCTGCACGAAGGCCTCTGCATAAAGTTTTTCCACCGCCTCGAAATGCTGCTTTCCGGTCTGGTGAATCACCTGCGGGCGCAACTCTTCCGGCAGCAGCGCCAGCGCCTGCGGCAGCGTCTCGTTTAGCGCCTTTGCACCGAGGCTGCCGCCCACTACCAGCAGGTTCAGCCTGCCGCTGCGCGCCGCATAGCGCTGCGCGGGTTCCGGCAGAGCCGCGATCTCCGCGCGCACCGGGTTGCCGCACCACAGCGCTTGCGGCAGCACGTCGGGAAAGCCGCTCAACACCTTATCCGCCAGGCGCGCCAGCACCTTGTTGCTCAACCCGGCGACGGAATTCTGCTCGTGGATCACCAGCGGGCGATTGAGCAGTGAGGCCATCATCCCGCCTGGGAAGCTGATGTAGCCGCCCATGCCCAGCACCACGTCGGGACGATGGCGCAGCAGCACCGCCACGCTCTGCGCGAACGCGCGCAGCAGCATGAGCGGCAGCAGCAGCATGCGCGCGAACCCCTTGCCGCGCAGGCCGGAGAAATTCACCTGGGCCATCTCGTAGCCGTGTTTCGGCACCAGTTCCCCCTCCATGCCGCCCGGCGCACCGAGCCAGACCACGCGCCAGCCCTGCGCGCGCAGGATGTCGGCGACCGCGAGCCCCGGCATGATGTGCCCGCCGGTGCCGCCTGCCATGATGAGTATGGCGCGACTCATTGTTTAAAACCCTTTTTGCCACAGAGAACACAGAGCCCACAGAGAATGCGCCGGTTTATCTCTGTGTGCTCTGTGAACTCTGTGGCTGATTTGTTTTTCAGGTTCATACCGGCAACCCCCGCGCAACTCTCCGGTTCTCATAGTCCACCCTGAGCAGCACCGCTGCGGCAATGCAGTTCACCACCAGGCCGCTGCCGCCGAAGCTGAGGAACGGCAGGGTCAATCCCTTGGTCGGCAGTACGCCCATGTTCACGCCGATATTGATCATCGCCTGTATGCCGAGCCACACACCGATGCCTTGCGCTGCCAGTGCGGAAAAATTGCGCCCGAGAAAGGCGGCATGGCGGCCGATCTGAAAGGAGCGCAATACCAGCAGCGCAAACAGCGCGATCACCGCAGTCACGCCGACCAGCCCCAACTCTTCGGCGATCACGGCCAGCAGAAAATCGGTATGCGCTTCTGGCAGGTAGAACAGTTTTTCCACGCTGCCGCCCAGCCCCACGCCGAACCATTCGCCGCGCCCGAAGGCGATCAATGCATGGCTGAGCTGATAGCCCTTGCCGAACGGGTCTGACCATGGATCCATGAAGCCGACGATACGCTGCATACGGTAGGGCGAGAAATAGATCAGTGCGGCGAACGCGACCGGCAGCGCCAGCAGCAGGGCGAGAAACACCTTGATGTTGTAGCCGCCCAGCCACAGCATGCCGAGGGCGATTGCGAGTATCACCACGAACGCGCCCATGTCCGGTTCTAGCAGCAACAGGCCTCCGACCAGCACCATCACCGCGAACATCGGCATGAATGCCTTGACGAAGGTGTCCTTTACCTTTGCCTTGCGCACCGTATAACTGGCGGCATACAGCACGACGAATAGTTTCATCAGCTCGGATGGTTGCAGATTGATAATGTAGAGCGACAGCCAGCGGTTGCTGCCGTTGACTTCGCGCCCGATGCCTGGCACCAGCACCAGAACCAGCAACACCACACCTGCCAGGAACAAATAGGGCGCATAGCTCTGCCATAATTGCACCGGCACCTGAAAGGCCAGCACGCCGGCCAGCAAGCCGATGGCAATGTATGCACCATGCCGCAGCAGATAATAGGCCGGCTGAAATCCGGTGTATTTGCCGGCCTCCGCCGTGGGGATCGAGGCGGAATACACCATCACCAAGCCGAGCGCGAGCAGGGCAATCAGCACCCAGAGCAACAGTTCGTCGAACTGCGCCTGCGGCGGACGGGTGCGTGTCTTGACGGCGACCGGGCGGCGCGGCGCGCCGGTCTGCATATCCCCGGCAGGCGTCAGCGCGACCATGCGGCCTCCTTGATCAACCCATGCACCGCTTCCACGAATATCTCGGCGCGATGCGCATAATTGCGGAACATGTCGAAACTGGCGCAGGCCGGTGACAGCAGCACCGCATCGCCCGATTGCGCGAGTTGCGCGGCATGCCGCACCGCATCGTTCATGTTCGCGGCGTGCTGCAGCGGCACGCCGCAACCTTCCAGCGCGGACACGATCAGCGGCGCATCCCGCCCGATCAGCATCACGGCGCGCGCATGCCGCATCACGACCGGTTTGAGCGGCGCGAAATCCTGCCCCTTGCCTTCGCCGCCCGCGATCAGCACCACCTTGCGTCCCAAACCTTCGAGCGCGGCAACCGTCGCGCCGACGTTGGTGCCCTTGGAGTCGTCGTAATAGACCACGCCGTCGATCTCGGCGATGCGCTCCACGCGGTGCGGCAATCCCCTGAAGCTGCGCAGCGCATCGAGCAATGCCGGCATCGGCAGGCCGATCGCGCGGCACAGCGCCAGCGCCGCCAGCGCGTTGGCAACGTTGTGCATACCGGCGGTGCTCAGCTCGCTGACCTTGAGCAGCTGGTGATCGCCCTGCATCAGCCAAATATCATCGCGATTCCGCTCCACGCCGAAATCCTGTTCGTGAGACGACACGTCCAGCCCGAAGGTCACGACCTCGCGGTCGGGCAGCGCCATGCCCATGCTGCGCGCGTCATCGCGATTCAGCACCTGCACCCCGCTGCCGAAAAAAATGCGCTCCTTGGCCGCCGCGTATTCATCGATGCTGTCATAGCGGTCCAGGTGATCTTCGCTGATATTGAGCACCGTGGCCGCATCGGCATTCAGCGTCGCGGTCGTTTCGAGCTGGAAGCTGGACAATTCCAGCACCCAGACTTCCGGCTGGTTTGCGCCGCGCGCCAGCACCACGTCCAGCACCGCCGGCGAGATATTGCCCGCCGCCACCGCATCCTTGCCCGCCGCCTTGCACAGATGCTCCACCATGCTGGCCACGGTAGTTTTGCCGTTCGCGCCAGTGATCGCGATGACTTTGGTCGTAAGCCGCAAATCGTAATCCATGAGTTGCTGCGCGAAGAGTTCGATATCGCCGACGACCGTAATACCGCGCGCCACGGCTTGCGCCACAACCGGGTCGCGCAGCGGCACGCCCGGGCTGATGGCGATCAGTTCGATGCCCTCCAACATGGCTTCGCCGAATGCGCCGCAGAAAATCTGCCCGGCCGCAACATACTGGCCGGCTTCGGCCAAGCCGGGCGGCCCGTTGCGGCTGTCCGCCACGCGCAGGCGCGCGCCCTGCGCGCTCAACCAGCGCAGCATCGACAGGCCGGTCTCGCCGAGACCGAGCACCAGCACATTTTTGTCAGCCCATTGTTTCAACTACCCTCCTAAACCTTGCGTAGGGGCGCGATTTATCGCGCCCTGATTTTCGGGTATTCGAAGAAGGGCACGATGAATCGTGCCCCTACGACTACCTCAACTTCAACGTCGCCAGCCCAATCAATACCAGCAGCATCGTGATAATCCAGAACCTCACCACGACCTGGGTCTCTTTCCAGCCCTTCAACTCATAGTGATGGTGCAGCGGCGCCATACGGAATACGCGCTTGCCGGTGAGCTTGAACGAGGCCACCTGGATCATCACCGACACCGCCTCGACCACGAACACGCCGCCCATGATGAACAGCACCAGTTCCTGGCGCACGATTACCGCCACGATGCCGAGCGCCGCGCCGAGCGCCAGCGCTCCGACATCGCCCATGAACACTTCGGCGGGATAGGCGTTGAACCACAGGAACGCCAGCCCCGCGCCGGCAATCGCACTACAAAATATCGCCAGCTCGCCCGCCCCCGGGATGTAGGGGATACCCAGGTATTTCGAGAACACCGCATTGCCCGCCACATACGCGAATATCGCCAGCGCGCCGCTTACCATCACGGTGGGCATGATGGCGAGCCCGTCCAGCCCGTCGGTCAGATTGACCGCGTTGCTGGTGCCGACAATGACCAGATAGGCCAGCACGACGAACAGAAACGCCGGGAGCGGAAACACCAGAAACTTCAGGAACGGCACGATCAGTTCGGTCTGCGCGGGCAGCGACGCGGTATTCCACAGATAGATGGCGGCCATCAGCGCGATGATGGATTGCCAGAACATTTTGGCCTTGGCCGACAGCCCCTTGGGGTTGCGATGCACCACCTTGCGGTAATCGTCCACCCAGCCGATCACGCCGAACCCCAGCGTAGTGAGCAGCACCACCCACACGTAATGGTTATGCAAATCGCCCCACAGCAAGGTAGTGATCGCAATAGAGATGAGGATCAGGGCGCCGCCCATGGTCGGCGTGCCTGCCTTGACCAGATGCGTCTGCGGCCCGTCGCTGCGCACCGATTGCCCGATCTTGTAGGCGGTCAGCCTGCGGATCATCGCCGGCCCGACCACAAACGAAATAACCAGCGCGGTCATCGCCGCCAGCACGGCGCGCAGCGTGATGTAATTGAACACGCTGAAAAAGCGGACGTCTTGGGCCAGCCATTGTGCGAGTGCAAGCAACATTTAGTGATCCCCTCCTTTCAGGGAAGGGGGAAGGGGTAAGGGGGAAGGGGAGGGCAGCGCGCAGCTACCCTTCTCCCTTCCCCCTTCTCCCTTCTCTTTTTCTTCTCCCTTCTCCGTGCCCATACAGTAGGACACCACGCGCTCCATTTTCATGAAGCGCGAACCCTTCACCAGCACGGTGACGCCCTCATCCAGTTCGTCTTCCAGCGCCTTGTACATATCCTCGATGCGCTCGAAATGCTCCGCGCCGCAACCGAAAGCGCGCACCGCATTGACGCTCAACGCGCCCAGCGCATAAAGTTTCTCGATCCCGGCGCTGCGCGCTGCGGTGCCGATTTCGGCATGAAGCGCGGCGGCGCTATCGCCCAGTTCGCCCATGTCGCCGAACACCAGCACACGCTTGCCGCCGGGGTTTTCCACACCGCTTTGGGCCAACACGCTGATCGCGGCGCGCATAGAGGCGGGGTTGGCGTTGTAGGTGTCGTCGATCAATGTCGCGCCATGCCGCGCGGTCTTGCGCTGCAAGCGGCCGTCGACACCGCCGAATTCTTCCAGCCCCAGAGCGATGACCTCCAGCGGCACGTTCAACGCGATGGCGGCGGCGCTTGCCGCCAAGGCGTTGCGCGCGTTGTGCGCGCCCGGCACTTGCAATTCCGCGCTGAAATTCCCCGATGGAGTGTTGGCGTCAAGGCGCAGGCCGGTTCCTTGCGGCTGCCATTGCCCGGCCACGTCGGCATGTCCGTCCAGACCGAATTCGAGCAGCGGATGCGAGCCGGCGAGCATGCGCCACAGCGGCGCATACTCGTCCTCTGCGTTGATAATTGCGGTGCCGCGCGGCTTCAAGCCAGCAAATATCTCCCCCTTGGCGCGCGCTACCGCTTCCACCGAGCCCAGCCCGGCCAGATGCGCGCCGCTGGCATTGGTGATAAGCGCCACGTCGGAGGAAGCGATCTGGGTCAGGTAATCGATTTCGCCGGGGTGGTTCATGCCCATCTCGATCACGGCATAGCGATGCTGCGCGTTCAATTGCAGCAGGGTCAGCGGCATGCCGATGTCGTTGTTGAAATTTCCCTTTGTCGCCAGCACCGCGTCATAGCTGCCTGACGCCGCGCGC
This sequence comes from Gallionellales bacterium RIFCSPLOWO2_02_FULL_59_110, assembly GCA_001801215.1. GTDB lineage: Bacteria > Pseudomonadota > Gammaproteobacteria > Burkholderiales > Gallionellaceae > Gallionella. The sequence continues at coordinate 18,729 of MGXA01000068.1, forward strand.
AGGATGGCGGCGAGCATTTCCTTCACCGTGGTCTTGCCGTTGCTGCCGGTAACCGCCACCAGCGGAATGTCGAATTGCCTGCGCCAGTACGCCGCAAGTTGCCCCAGCGCAAGACGGGTGTCCGGCACCACCAGGACCGCAGACTGCGGGTCGAGGGCTGCGGGATGCGCCTCATGGCTGTCGGAGTTGACCAGCGCCGCGACGGCGCCGGAGCTCACGGCAGTTGCAACGAACTCGTAGCCGTCGAAATGCTCGCCGCGCAGCGCGATGAACAGGTCTCCCGGCTGTATCGTGCGCGAATCGCTGGATACCGAAAAAAAGCGCGCATCCTCTCCGATCAGGCGCGCGCCCAGTTCCTGTGCGGCTTGCGAGAGCAGCATCATGGCGTTTCCCTCCATGCCCGCAGTGCCTCCCCGGCAACCGTCACATCGCTGAACGGATACTTCACCCCATTGATCTCCTGGTAATCCTCATGGCCCTTGCCGGCCAGCAGCACGGTATCCAGTCGCCGCGCCATACCGATGGCGCGCGCGATGGCAGCGGCGCGCTCAACGACGACTTCGTGGCTGTTTGCGGTCATGCCGCCGAGGATTTCGGCGATGATGCCCTGCGGATCCTCGTTGCGCGGGTTGTCGCTGGTGACGATGCAATGGTCGGCAAACCTCTCGGCGACCAGCCCCATCATCGCGCGCTTGCCCCGGTCGCGGTCGCCGCCGCAACCGAATACGCAGATCAGTTTTCCTCCTGAAGACGCGCCCACCTCGCGCAACGCCAGCAACACTTTTTCCAGCGCGTCCGGCGTGTGCGCATAGTCCACGATGACCGTCGGCTGGGCTATATCGCCCGAATGCCCTGTGCCGCCGACCCGCTGCATCCGCCCGGCCACCGCTTGCACTCTGCCCAGCGACTGCGCCGCTTTATCCAGTTCGACGCCACTCGCCAGCAGCACCGCCAAGGCGCCCAGCAAATTTTCCGCATTGAAGCGGCCGACCAGCATGCTGCTGATCTGCGCCCCACCCCAGCTCGAATGAACGTTCAGCCGCAACCCGCGCGCGCTCATCTCAACGAGGTTGCCGTACACCATGCGCAGGCCGAGGCGCTCGGCCAGTTGCAAGGCGGTGTCGATCAGGCCGTAGCCGATGACTTCGGGAATCGAAATTGCGCGAGGCGCCTCGTTTGCTCCCTCGCACAATTCCTCGGCGAGCGATGCGCCAAACGCGTCGTCGAGGTTCAGCACCGCATATTTCAGTCGATCCCAGTCGAACAGCTTGCGCTTGCTCGCCGCGTAGCTCTCCATGTCGCCGTGATAGTCGAGGTGGTCGCGGCTCAGGTTGGTCAGCAGCGCCACATCGAAACGCACGCCGTTCGCCCGCCCCTGCGCCAGCGCGTGCGATGACACTTCCATCGCCACTGCCTGCGCATCGGCGGCCAGATAATCCGCGAGCAGGCCATGCACGCGGATCGCATCCGGCGTGGTATTCGCGCTGGGCTGCAACGCTCCGGCAAAACCGCTGCCGAGCGTGCCGATCAGCGCGCATTTCTTGCCGGCATCGTTCAGCGCCTGCGCGATCCAGTGGCTGGTGGAAGTTTTGCCGTTGGTGCCGGTGATGCCGACCAGCCACAACTTCTCGGAAGGCGCGCCATATACCGCATCAGCGAACCAACCCGCCTTGTGGCGCAGGTCGTTCACCGCAAGATTGGGCAATTGCCAGGCGTCGTTCCAGGCGAAATGCTGCGCTTCCCACGGGTGCCCGGACATAACCAGCGACTTAGCGGGCGTTGTTTGCTCGCTTAGTCGAATGGCTAGTGGTTTCAT
>MGXA01000069.1 GCA_001801215.1 Gallionellales bacterium RIFCSPLOWO2_02_FULL_59_110
CCTTCACGAGGTCGAGCATGGCATCGACCATCCATGCGGGAGTGAATACCTCTCCGTGGTCAGCGACGCGTTTTCGAGATTTGATCAGACTCATAGGCATAAGGCTTCAAGCTACATTCGTTATTATTATGGCATTGAACAAAATACCATTCTTTGAGCATTAAACAGGGTAGGCCCCCCACCATAACTATTTCGATGTTGAGCCCATATCACTAGAATTGACCCCACGGAGCCTGTTTTAAGGTTAGGCATCACGCCACTTGCCATTGCGCCAATCGTCATATGGAATTTTCTCCTTTTTAAGAAGCTCTTCGTAGCGCAGACCATATCGAAGCGTTGCGAGCAGCGCATCTCCGTCGCTATTCGTTATGAAGTGTTCATAGCCAATCACGCTAATGTTGTAGTGCTGCTCGATGGCGTTGAGATATTGCCGCACCAAGGACAGAGCATCTTCAATCATCTGTCGAGTTACGTCTGGTAGCTGGTTCGGGCTAGCCTTCATTGCCGTAAGTAAATCGAAGTGTGCAAGTTTCTTGTTCCGCCAATCGCGAATCAGTTTGACTTTGCTCAATAAGGCATTAAGCGTAATTCGGTTATCTGTCGCCAGGTTCGCATCCCCGCACTGTTCTAAACGTGATTGGAGTTGCTCCAAAGAAAGGTTGTCATCACCCTTACCCTTTCTTGATTGTGCAGAATCAGTGAGCTTGCTGAGACAAACTTGTATTTCTTCAATAAGCACGTTTTGGATGATAAAGAAAAAGGTGGACGCACACTCGTTGAGCATCTCGATTCGGCGATCCGACTCAACAAATAGCTGCCGAAAGCAAATCCACCGAACATGCAACCAAGTGACCTCCTCGGACAGCACTTTATAGACCTCGGCAACTTGAGGTGGAATTGGGGGCATGGTGTGCTCCTGCTGTTGTAATGTTGAAAGTGACTGTGGTGTCATTTTGTGGACTATCAGTCACGACACTGCAGTCTCTATATGTTTTCTAGGTGCGATCCGAACCCACCCTTGATTCGAGGCTCTGCAAGTGTGCAATCAGAATGAGAAGTTGCTCACGTGTAACAGCTAAAGGGTACTGAGCAATCTGCGAACGAAGCACGTCGTGGTGATCGACAAAAAGAAGTTCATTCTCGATATATTGCTTATACTCACCCGCAGACATCTTGTACATGGATGGAATATCTGCGGCATCAATCTCGACTGTATGCTTCATGCTGGATTTCCTTTCTTTCAATAATAATCAGTTTAAACAACCCGCCAAAGGTACCGGAGTCGATTTCATTTTAGCTCCATCAAAAACAATTTCACTCCGGTATCTTTGGTTGCTATGTATGACCTGTCCATTCATCAGGCCAATGAGAATGCGGATTTTTTTACCTTCTCCAGCGCGGGATAGAGCCTGAAAAACCCGCTGATAAAAAAATAACCCACAATGCAATCGAAGTCATGCGTCTGCGACAGAATTTTTTCCAGCCGCTTGCTCAGGGTGTTGTCGCCCTGATTGGTCAGGAATTTTTTCGGGGCAACTGGGGGCGGCGCTGAAACCGGCTGCGGCTGATTATGATCGTCGGACATTTAAGATTTACATTTCCTTGAGTATGCTGGACTAAATCGGCATTCAAACCATGCACGGCTGGCGAAGTATATTCATATTGCTACGCCTCTTCCACATTTTGAATGTGGGGAGTTCCGGCATGTGAAGCCTCACCAGCCATGCCTCTATGCGTTGACGCGGTTGGTTATCGGGCACGCACCGCGTATCAGGTGGCATACCCGATAGCCTTTAGCGCATCGAAAATCTTCTGCGCCAGCTCTACGTGGCCTGCGGTATTGGGATGCAGGGGGTCGCCCTTCATGGCCGGATCGGACAACACTTCGGCAATCGCGTCCTCGATCAATGGAACCTGGTGCGCTTCGGCAATCTGGCGGTAGAAATCCGCCGCCGACAGGCTTTGAAAAACCGCCCCGGCAACGCTAGGCTCCGGGGTGGCCAGCAGCACCGGCTTCGCCCCTTGCGCCCTGATCGTGTCGAGTATCTTGCCCAGATTGGCGATGGTGTCTTGCCGGGGGACGCGGCGCAGCATGTCGTTGCCTCCCAGGGCCACCAGCACCAAGGCAGGATTGTGCTCTTCAAGCAGCGCCGGTAAGCGGCGCAAGGCTCCGCCGCTGGTGTCGCCGCTGATCCCACCATTGATTACCACCCACCCCGTCCGGTTTGCCAGCAGGTCGGGCCACGCCTGTTCGCGGGTCACGCCCGCTCCGGCGGTAAGGCTGTCCCCCAGCGTCACAATCGTGCTGCCTGGAGGAAGCGCTTCCTCCTTCGCCTTGCTGCCGCAGGCGGCGAGCAGGACAATGGCGGCCATTGGCAGAATGAAGCGCCGCAAAAAACCGGTATCGAACCAGCATGGACGGGCAGGTGAACTCATCGGGAAACTCCAGGGTGTTCGCCAGGCATCGTATCGGTGGCGGCGCAATTTCGGCCATACGTTTAATCCTAAGCCGGACAAGCCGGAACCCAACGGGCCCGGATGAAACGCAGTGAAGTCCGGGAACGGGTATGTTGCCCCCGGATTCCGCTATCGCTGCATCCGGGCTACATCACCGTGGATATGTGGCTGGCGCGCGTACCGCTGTAGAAGCGACCTTGCTGCCGCTCCCGGCGGGCACACCCCTTGCGGGTGCGGTCGCGAAAAAATCTATCGCGGGTAAACCCGCTCCTACAAAAAACTGTTGCGGTCACGCCCGCCGCCGCGCCGCGTTTGGCATCTTCAGGCGCGAGTGCGGGCTTGCCGGCCTAGATTATTTGTCGCCCAGGACGGCGAACACTTGGTCGCGGATGTTTTCCACGCTGCCCACGCCGGGAACGTTCACGATTCTGGGGGCTTTGGCATCGCCGGACTTCGCCCAGGTGGTGTAGTACTCGACCAGCGGTTTGGTCTGGTCATGGTAAACGGTGAGGCGTTTTAGCACAGTTTCTTCCGCATCATCGGGACGCTGCACCAGGTCTTCGCCGGTGATGTCGTCCTTGCCTGCCACCTTGGGCGGATTGAACGCGATGTGATAGGTGCGGCCCGAAGCGGGATGCACGCGGCGTCCGCTCATGCGCTTGATGATCTCGCTGTCCGCCACGTCGATTTCCACCACGTAGTCGATCGGGATGCCGGCATCCTTCATCGCCTGCGCCTGCGGGATGGTGCGCGGGAAGCCGTCGAACAGGAAGCCGTTGGCGCAGTCGGCTTCCTTGATGCGCTCCTTCACCAGGTTGATGATGATGTCGTCGGAAATCAGGTTGCCGGCATCCATCACCTTCTTGGCCGCGACGCCGAGCGGCGTTCCGGCTTTGACCGCCGCACGCAGCATGTCGCCGGTGGAGATTTGCGGGATGCCATATTTTTCCTTGATGTAATTGGCCTGCGTGCCTTTGCCTGCGCCCGGTGCGCCCAATAGTATCAGTCTCATTTGTCGTTCTCCTGTGGTTTGATGGTCGCGGCAAAAATTTGCCGTGCCGTATGTAAATCCTGTTCCGTATCTACGCCGCTTGGCGGAGCCTCGTCGGCGATGGTCACACCGATTTTGTAGCCATGAAACAACGCGCGCAACTGTTCCAGTGCCTCGATGCGCTCGACCGCTGCCGGTGCAAGCTTTACGTAGGCGCGCAGAAAACTCACGCGGTAGGCGTAAATGCCGATGTGGCGAAGGAAGGGTAAATCATGGGGTAACTCTCTATTTTCGGCTATCCCCCGAAAGGAAGCGCTATCGTCCCGCCCTTCGGGCGAGGGCAAACCCCCCCTTCTGACTTCACCATGGGGTGGGGGAGGATAATCGTCTTGCCCTTTTGGCGAGGATAAAACCCCCCTTCCAACTTCCCCCCGGAGGGAGGAAGGGCAATTGTCTCGCCCTTCGGGCGCGGGCAAAACCTTAAACGCATCGCGCGGCCAAGGGATCGGCGCGCGGCTGAAATACAGCGCGTTGCCCTGTTTGTCCAGCACCACTTTGACGATGTTCGGATTGCGCAGCGACGCTTCGTCGTGAAGCGCATGGCAGGCGGTGGCGATGGCGCATTCCGGGTGGTCGTACAGGTGTTGCGCGACGGCGCGGATCAGGGCTGGCGGCATCAGCGGTTCGTCGCCCTGCACGTTCACCACGATAGTATCGTCCGGCCAGCCATGCTGTTCCGCCACCTCGGCGATGCGGTCCGTGCCGCTGGCGTGGGTGTCTTTGGTCATGCATGCCTTGAAGCCATGCTCGTGCGCGACATTGGCAATCGCGCGATGGTCGGTGGCGATCCAGATTTGCTGCGCTCCGCTTTGTGCCGCCCGTTCCGCGACCCTGACCACCATCGGTTTTCCGGCGATATGCAGAAGAGGTTTGCCGGGCAGGCGGGTGGAGGCATGCCGGGCGGGGATCACGACATGGAAATCAACCCCTCCCAACCCCCCTTTATCAGGGGAGGGTATGCTCCATTCTCCCCCTGACAAGGGGGAGTTATAACCAGCGACTTGGCTATCGCCCTCTGATAGCCTAGTCGAATAGCTAGTAGTTTTATCAGAGGGGGTTTGTGTTATCACATCAAACCTTTTCGACTTCTTCCGCAGTCATTTTGCGCGCTTCATCGGCCAGCATCACCGGAATGTCGTCTTCGATCCTGAAGGCCAGACGGTCGGCCTTGCAGATCAGTTCTTTTTCGGCTTTGCGGTACACCAGCGGGGATTTGCACAACGGGCAAACCAGAATATCAAGCAGTTTTGCGTCCATGGGGGGCTACCTTTCGCAGTATGTGTTCGATCAGGGCCGGGTCGATCTGGGCATCCACATGCAACGCCCAATATCGCTCATCGGCGAACGAGGCGCATTTTACCGCATCTTTTTCGGTGAGGAGTATTGCGTCGCAACCCGTAAAGGCCAAGTCGTCTGCGGAGTAAGGATGATGGTCGGGGAAAGCGTGCGGTGTGAAGGGGATGCCCAATGTTTGCAGGTGCCGGAAATAACGCTGCGGGTGGCCTATGCCGGCCACGGCATGATTGCTCAGCGCATGAAAATGGCTGGCGGCAACAGTTTTGCCGGGATCGAGCAGGTTATGGAAAGTTTCTCCAGACAGGCGCATCGCGTACTGGCCTGCAGGAGTTGAGCCGCCGTTCACGACCACGGCATCCACCGTTTGCAGGCGCGCAACCGGCTCGCGCAGCGGCCCGGCGGGGAGCATGAAACCGTTGCCGGAGCCGCGTTCGCCGTCGACGATTGCGATTTCCATGTCGCGTTGCAGGCGGTAATGCTGCAAGCCGTCGTCGCACAGCACGATGTCGCACTGCGGATGGGCTTGCAGGGCGGCTTGTGCGGCGGCGGCGCGATCTTTGCCTATCCACACCGGGCAGAGCTTGCGCCGGGCCATCAGCAGCGGTTCGTCGCCCACCTGTCGCGCATCGCTGTTCGCATCGACCCGCTGCGGCTGTTGTGCGCCGCCGCCGTAGCCGCGGCTGACGATGAGCGGTTGCCAGCCACGATCGACGAGTTGCTGCACGAGGGCGAGGGTGAGCGGGGTCTTGCCGGTTCCGCCGACGCTGATGTTGCCGACCACGATGACCGGCACGGGCAATTCATGACTGTTCAGGATGCCGCTGCGGTACAGCGCGCGGCGCAACGCCGCCAGCGCGCGGAACAGCAGGCTGACCGGCAATAGAATCAGGTGCAGCGGGGTGATGCGGTACCAGTGGCGTTCCAGGCCGGACATCCTTATTTGGAGGCGCTCTGCGTGGTGAAGGTAATACGCCCGTATCCCGCCAGCCGCGCCGCTTCCATCACGTTGATCACCGACTGATGCGTCGCTTTTGCGTCGGCATTGATGACGATGGTCGGGTCGGCCTGGTTGTCTGCGGCATTTTTCAGGGATGCTGCCAGGGTTTCTACGCCGGAGTAGGATAGCCCTTGGCCATTAATGGCATAACGTTCCGAGGCGTCTATCGCGATGTCGATCGGTTTGGCCACCTCGACGGTCGCTTCGCCGACGGCTTGCGGCAGGTTGATCTGCAATTCAGAATATTTTGCATAGCTGGTGGTCACCATCAGGAAAATCAGGATCACCAGCAGCACATCGATCATCGGGATCAGGTTGATTTCCGGCTCTTCCCTGGGGCGGCCGCGGCGAAAATTCATTACTTCTCCCGGGTGCCGTGAACGATCTCGATCAGCTTGATCGCCTGTTGCTCCATCTCGATGGTCAGGCTGTCCACCTGGGCGCGGAAATGGCGGTAGGCAATCATGCTGGGGATCGCCACGATCAGGCCGAAGGCCGTGTTGTACAGCGCCACGGAAATGCCGTGCGCCAGCATGGCCGGGTTGCCGCCGGTGGGTGCCTGCGAACCGAAAATTTCGATCATGCCCACCAGTGTGCCGAATAGTCCCAGCAGCGGGCTGATCGAGGCGATGGTGCCCAGAGTGGTCAAAAAACGCTCCAGGTCGTGCGAGACGATGCGCCCCGCTTCCTCGATGGATTCCTTCATCGCCTCGGGCGGGTTTTTGATGTTTTTCAGCCCGGCGGCAAAGACGCGCCCCAGCGGCGAACTTTCGGCAAGCCTGACCAGCATGCTGTCGCTGACGCCGCGCTGCTTCAATTCCTTGATAACCTCATCCAGCAGGGCGGGAGGAGAGACGTAGTTTGCGCGCAGGAAAATCGAACGTTCGACAATCAAACCGACGGCGATGATGGATGCCAGGATCAAAAACCAGATCGGCCAGCCGGCCGCTTCAACAATTGCAAACACGCGGATTCTCCAAATATGCTTTAATCGAACAAGCTCGAAATTTCAGGCCGCAACTGTAGCGTGTCGCATTGGGTTGAGCAACTTTTCTCAGGGGTTACTTCAGCTATATTTTGCTAACGTGCCATTCGATAAAGAGTATTTCCGTTTACCCACAAAATCTGTGGATAACTTTGTGGATGATTCTTGTAGATAGCGTATTAACGTGCCGTGCAATAAGGGTTTTTGTTACTTTGCCTATTTTTTACGTAGTTATAAAACATATAAAAAACAGTGCATTAACGTAAGTTAGCGGTGTTGTGGTAGGGTAACGCTGTAGAAAGCGGCGAATTTCCTCGCTTTGTGGATTATTCAGAGTTGTCAATATGTCTTTAGGTCTATTTTTTGAAGAAAAAAACCGCGTCTTGCGCGTCGCAGAACTCGCGCTTGCAATCAAACAGTTGCTCGAATCCGAGGTGCCGTTGCTGTGGGTGCGCGGGGAAATCTCCAATCTGGTGAAGGCTGCCTCCGGCCATTATTATTTTTCGCTGAAAGACGATCAGGCACAGGTGCGCTGCGTGATGTTCCGGCACAAGAACCAGTTGTTGAGTAATTCGCTCGGCAATGGCCAGCAAATCGAAGTATTAGCGGCCGCTACTTTATATGAGCAGCGCGGGGATTTTCAGCTCACCGTCGAGCAGGTGCGCCCGGCGGGGCAGGGCGTATTGTACGAACGCTTTGCGCAACTCAAGCTGAAACTGCAAAGCGAAGGGCTGTTCGATGCGGCGCGCAAGCGCCCGCTGCCGCGTCACCCGGAACGCATCGGCATCGTCACCTCATTGCAGGCCGCCGCGCTGCGCGACGTGCTCGCCACCTTGCGCGGCCGCCAGCCGGGCGTGCCGGTGGTGCTGTATCCCGCGCCGGTGCAGGGCACCGGCAGCGCCGAGCAGATCGCGGCTGCACTGCGTAGCGCCAGTCAGCGCAAGGAGTGCGATGTGCTCATCGTCTGCCGTGGCGGCGGCAGCATCGAAGACCTGTGGGCGTTCAACGAGGAGGTGGTGGCGCGCGCCATTGCCGCCAGCGCCATCCCCGTCGTCAGCGGCGTGGGGCACGAGACCGATTTCACCATCGCCGATTTCGTCGCCGACGAGCGCGCGCCGACACCGACCGCAGCCGCGCAGCGCGTCGCGCCGGACCGCCATGCGCTGTTGCGCACCCTGCGCGACCTCGCGCAGCACCTGCGCCGCGCGCAGCGCAACCGGTTGCAGAACGCGATACAGACGGCGGATTATCTGCAGCGCCGCCTGGTGCATCCCGCGCAACAGTTGCAATATCGGGCGCAACAACTGGAACAATTGCGGCAGCGCATACAGCGCGCCTACGCCTACCGCAAGCAACACCGGCATTGGCAGTGGCAAGCGCTGGCGCAGCGGCTGCGCGCCGCGAGCGGCGGTTCTTCCCGCCTGCAAGACCGGCAAGCCAACCTCGCGGCACGGCTGGGCAATGCGATGCGCATGCTGCACATGCAACAATCGGCACGGGTGGAGAATATTGCGCAACACCTCGCCCTGCTCGACCCGGCACAAGTGCTGGCGCGCGGCTACAGCATGGTGCAGGATGCCGATGGCCGCGTGGTGTCCGATGCGGGCGGTCTGGCGGTTGGCGCGGAACTGCGTATCACCTTTGCCAGCGGTTGGGCGCGCACTGAAGTCAAGGAGCGCGGAGGGAAATAAGCGGCATTGAAAAGTGCCGGTAAAACTGCAACGTCCCGTGTGGAGGCCCGCTATTGAATATCCGTCAACCCTACCGCAAAAATCTGCCGCTCAGGCTGAGCTACAGCCTGATTGCGCCGTTTTATGATTGGGCCATCGAGCGGCCGCTGCTGAAGGCGCGCGCCCAGTCGTTGCGCGGCCTGCCGGCAGACATTCCGGGGCGCGTGCTGCTGAGCGGGGCCGGCACGGGGCTGGATTTGCCGCTGCTGCCGACGGCGCACCGCTATACCGCCCTCGATTTCAACGCCGCGATGCTGTCCCGCGCCCGACCGCGCGGCGCGCACCTGCACGTCGACTGGGTGCTGGGCGACAGCATGGTGTTGCCGTTTGCCGATACGCAGTTCGATCATGTCGTGCTGCACCTCATCCTCGCCGTCGTGCCGCATCCGGAGAAATGCCTGCAAGAGGCGGCGCGCGTGCTCAAGCCAGGCGGGACGATCCTCGTTTTCGATAAATTCCTCCGCCCGCGACAACATGCATGGCTGCGCCGCGCGCTCAACCCGCTGACGCGCCGCATCGCCACTAGAATGGATGTCGTGTTCGAGGAAGTGCTGCGCGAAGTGCCGCAACTTCAAGTGGTCAGCGATACGCCGCTGTTCGCCGGGGGCTGGTTTCGCGGCATCGTGTTGCGGAAAGTCAGGAGCTGACGCGGCGGCAGTAGCAATAGACGAACTGCTGCACCGCGCCGGACGGCGTATGGTGAGTCTCCTTGCTATGTTTCAGCAACGTGAACGCCGCGCCGAATTCGCCGTGCAGCTCGTCCGCGCGATAGCGCATCACCGGCAGGCCGCTGCATTGCAGCGGGCCGCCTTCGGCGAAGGTGGCGACGATGACGTGTCCGCCGGGTTTGACCGAATTGGACACGGTGCGCACATAGGCCGCGCGCTGTTCCGGCGCGGTGAGGAAATGGAACACGGCACGGTCGTGCCAGATGTCGTAGCGGTTGGAGGGCAGATCGACCCCAGTGATGTCGGCCTCGATCCAGCGCACCTAATTTTGCTGCGCGCCCAATCGGTTGCGTGCCGCGTTCAATGCGGCGGCGGAAAGATCGAGCACCGTCAGGTCTCTGTAGCCTTCCGCCACCAGATCGTCCACCAGCGTCGAAGCGCCGCCGCCCACGTCGATGATGCCCGCATCCTTCCCGGCACCGGTGGACTTGATGAGGTCGAGCGACAGCTCGGCATGCGGCTGGAACCAGCTCACCGCATCGGTGGGCTCGGTCGCGAAGATTTTTTCCCAGTGTGATTTCGGATGCATGGCGGCTCCATATGGCGTAGGGTAGGCACGTATTGTGTGCCCACGCGGTTGTTTATATCCAGTCTTGAGGCACAAGAAATTTCTCGTGCAGTTCCGCTTCCGCCGTACCCGGCTCAGGATGCCAGTCATAGCGCCATTTCACCAGCGGCGGCATGGACATCAGAATGGACTCGGTGCGACCGCCGGTTTGCAGGCCGAAGATGGTACCGCGATCGATCACCAGGTTGAATTCGACATAGCGCCCGCGCCGGTAGAGCTGGAAATCGCGTTCGCGCTCGCCGTAAGGCGTATCCATGCGGCGTTCCAGGATCGGCACATAGGCCGACAGGAAATGGTCGCCGACGCTTTGCTGGATGGCGAACGCGGTGGCGAAGTCCGGTTCGGAGAGATCGTCGAAAAAGATGCCGCCGATGCCGCGCGGCTCGTTGCGATGCTTGAGGAAGAAGTATTCGTCGCACCATTTCTTGAAGCGCGGATAGAGCTCGTCGCCGAACGGTGCGAGAGAATTTTTGCAGGCACGGTGGAAATGCACCGCGTCTTCTGCGAAGCCGTAATACGGCGTCAGATCCATGCTGCCGCCGAACCAGAATACCGGCTGCTCCCCGTTTTTCGACGCGACGAACATGCGCACGTTGGTATGTGCGGTGGGCGCGTAAGGGTTGCGCGGATGCAGCACCAGCGACACGCCCAGCGCCTCCCAGCGGCGGCCGACCAGTTCGGGGCGTTGCGCGGTCGCGGAGGCGGGCATCCTGTCGCCCGTCACATGCGAAAACGCCACGCCGCCGCGCTCCAGCACGTTGCCTTCCTCGAGGATGCAGCTGATGCCGCCGCCCCCTTGCGGTCTGTCCCAACTATCGCGGCGAAACGATTTTCCGTCCACCTGCTCAAGGCGCGCGACGATCAGGCCTTGCAACTCGAGCAAGTATTCTTTGACTGCTGCGGAATCGATGCTACCCATATTTTTCCCGATTAACTGCGAATGATTTGGCCATCCGCCCAGGCGCGGATCGTGGAAGGTTTCTTGCGCATGCCCACGTGTCCCGGCAACACCCACACCTTGCGTCCGAACAGCCTCTGACATTGTGCGTAAGTTCGCGTGGGGCGTTGCCCGCTGCGGTTGGCGCTGGTGGAGACCAAGGCGCTGTTCGCGCTCCGGCACAGTTGTCGGGCGAACGGGTGCGCGGTGAGGCGCACCGCCAGCGTGTCATGCGCGCCGCGCAGCCAGCGTGGCGCGGAATGACGCGCCGGCATCAGGTAGGTGATAGCCTGCACGCCTGCTTCTTGCAGTTGCAGCTGTTGGGCGACGTTTAGCGGCTGCAGGTAGCGTGCGATTTGATGGTAGTGTGATGCGATCAGGATCAACCCCTTGCGTTGCGGGCGTTTCTTGAGTCCGAGCAGACGCAGTACGGCACTGCGGTTGTCCGGGGCGCAGCCCAGCCCGTAACAGGATTCTGTGGGATAGGCGATCAGGCCGCCGCGCCTGATGTAAGCGGCGATGCGGCGAGCAGATACGTTATGGCGGAACAATTACTTCCTGTTGGCAATCGCGCGCCAGCCGATGTCGCGGCGCATCTGGCAGCCGTGGAAATGGATGCCGTCGGCGATTTCGTAGGCGCGCTTCTGCGCCATTTTTACCATCGAACCGAGCGCGACGATGCACAGCACGCGCCCGCCGCTGGTGACTACCTTGTTGCCGTCCTGCATTGCGGTGCCGGCATGGAACACATGAGCATCCTGGAGCTTTTTTGGCAGGCCGGTGATGATGTCGTCTTTGCGCGGGGCATCGGGATAATTCGCTGCCGCCATTACCACGCCGAGCGCGGTGCGGCGGTCCCATTCGGCTTCCACCTTGTCCAACGTGCCGTTGACGGCGTGCTCGACGATGGCGGCAAAGTCGCTCTTGAGGCGCAGCATGATAGGTTGCGTCTCGGGGTCGCCCATGCGGCAGTTGAATTCCAGCACCTTGACGCCACCCTGCGGATCAATCATCAGCCCGGCATAGAGGAAGCCGGTGTAGGTGATACCCTCGCTTTCCATGCCGCGTACCACCGGCTGAATCACTTCGCGCAGCACGCGCGCATGAATCTCCGGCGTCACCACCGGGGCGGGCGAATAGGCGCCCATGCCGCCGGTGTTGGGTCCGGCATCATTATCCAGCAGGCGCTTGTGGTCCTGGCTGGTCGCCATCGCCAGCACGTTCTTGCCATCCACCATGACGATGAAGCTGGCTTCTTCGCCTTCGAGGAATTCTTCGATCACCACGCGCGCGCCGGCGTCGCCGAGCTTGTTGTCGGCGAGCATCATGTCGATGGCGGCGAAGGCTTCATCTTTGGTCATTGCGACGACCACGCCCTTGCCCGCCGCAAGGCCATCGGCCTTGATGACGATGGGTGCGCCGTGCCTTTCGACATAGGCGCGCGCGGCAGCGATGTCGCTGAATGTCTCGAAGAACGCGGTGGGGATGTTGTGGCGCGTCATGAAGCGCTTGGCAAAATCCTTGGAGGATTCCAGTTGCGCGGCGGCCCTGGTCGGACCGAAGATTTTCAGCCCGGCCTTGCGAAATTCATCGACTACACCCGCTGCCAGCGGCGCTTCCGGGCCGACCACGGTGAGCTCGATGTTCTCGCGCTGCACGAATTCGATCAGGTCGGGGATGGCGGTGAGGGCGACGTTCTCAACGCCCTCTTCCAGCGCAGTGCCAGCATTGCCCGGCGCAACATACACCTTCTGCACTTTCGCGCCCTGCGCCAGACGCCATGCCAGCGCGTGCTCGCGACCGCCGTTACCGATGACGAGTATTTTCATGTTGGTACTCTCTATAAAAAGAGAGAAGGGGGAAGAGGGAAGGGAGAAGGGTAAAAGCCACTGTGCTTCTCGCGGCCTTTACCCTTCTCCCTTCTCCCTTATCCCTTCCCCGATGTTTTAGTGCCTGAAATGGCGGTAGCCGGTGAATACCATCGCCAGCCCATGCTCGTCCGCCGCCGCGATCACTTCTTCGTCGCGCATCGAACCGCCCGGCTGGATGACGGCTTTCGCGCCCGCCTGCGCCAGCACATCGATACCGTCGCGGAACGGGAAGAACGCGTCGGACGACACGACGGAGCCTGCCAGGCTCAACCCGGCGTTCTGCGCCTTGATCGAGGCGATACGCGTGCTGTCCACGCGGCTCATCTGGCCTGCGCCGACGCCCAGCGTCTGGCCGTTCTTGCAGAACACGATGGCGTTGGATTTCACGTATTTCGCGACGCGCCAGGCGAACAGCAGGTCTTGCAATTGGTCGTTGGTGGGTTGCGCCTTGGACACAACTTTGAGCTGCGCCGCCTGCACGTTGAGCGCATCCGGCGACTGCACCAGCAGGCCACCGCTGACGCGCTTGAAGTCGAACGGGTTGTGCGCGTTGGACAGCGGCACGGTCAGCACGCGCACGTTCTGCTTGGCGGCGGTGACTTTCAGCGCGGCTTCGGAAGCGCTTGGTGCGATGATGAGTTCGACAAACTGGTTGGCGGTGATCTGCGCGGCGCTCGCTTCATCCAGCTCGCGGTTGAAGGCGATGATGCCGCCGAACGCGGAGGTGGTGTCGGTCGCGTAAGCCAGCTTGTATGCGTTCAGCGCGGTGTCGGCGATGGCCACGCCACAGGGGTTGGCGTGCTTGACGATGACGCAGGCGGGCTGGTCGAAGGTCTTGACCAGTTCCCATGCCGCGTCGGCGTCGCCGATGTTGTTGTAGGACAGTTCCTTGCCTTGCAATTGCGTGTAGCCGGAAATGCCGCCCGCCACCGGATTCAGGTCGCGGTAGAACGCCGCCTGCTGGTGCGGGTTCTCGCCGTAGCGCATGTCCTGCACCTTGGCGAAGTTGAAGTTGATCTGTGCCGGGAAGGCTTGCTTCGTTCCGTCAGCATTGATCGTGGTGAGGTAGTTGCTGATCGCGGAATCGTAGGCGGCGGTATGCGAGTAGGCTTTCTTCGCCAGGTCGAAACGGGTGGCGTCGGAAACCGCGCCGTCGTTGGTCTGCATCTCGGCCAGCACGTCGGCGTAGTCCGCCGGATCGGTGACGATGGCGACATGAGCGTGGTTCTTTGCAGCCGCGCGCACCATGGTCGGGCCGCCGATGTCGATGTTCTCGATCGCGTCTTCCAGCGTGCAGCCGGGTTTGGCGACCGTCGCCGCGAACGGGTACAGGTTGACGACCACGAGATCTATGGTCGGGATGCCGTGTTTTTCGAGTGTGGCAACGTGCTCCGGCAGGTCGCGCCGCGCCAGGATGCCCGCGTGGACTTTCGGTTGCAGGGTTTTCACGCGCCCGTCCAGCATTTCGGGAAAGCCGGTGTAGTCGGCCACTTCGGTGGCCGGGACGCCGTTGTCGGCGAGGAGTTTGGCCGTGCCGCCGGTGGAGAGGATCGTTACGCCAAGCTGGCTTAAGCCCCGTGCGAATTCGAGGACGCCGGATTTATCCGACACGCTGATGAGAGCTTGCTTTATTGCCGCCATGATGGTTCCCGTTTAAAAAAAGAATCTCGAGTGGAGTGTCGCTACGCGATGCCATACTGCGACATCTTCTTGCGCAGCGTATTGCGGTTGATGCCCAGTATTTCCGCGGCGCGCGACTGGTTGCCGCCGGCTTGCTCCAGTATCATTTCGAGCAATGGTTTTTCGACGCAATCCATTACCATGCCGTGTATCCCGCAGCAGGGTTCTTCGCCGTCGAGGTCTTTGAAATATTCCTTGAGTGTCTTGCGCACGTAGCGCGCCATATCGTTTTCATCTATCAGGCAATCGCTCATGCCGCAAGCTCCTCGACGTAATGCAGCGGCGTCTCGCGCTGCGCCTGTTGCACAAAGAATTCGTTCACGGCCGCCAGTTGCGCGGCGGGGTTTTCCAGTTGATTCATTTGGTGGCGGAACTGCGCCGAACCGGCCAGCCCTTTGGTGTACCAGGAGATATGTTTGCGCGCCA
The DNA here is from genome assembly GCA_001801215.1 of Gallionellales bacterium RIFCSPLOWO2_02_FULL_59_110. Lineage (GTDB taxonomy): Bacteria > Pseudomonadota > Gammaproteobacteria > Burkholderiales > Gallionellaceae > Gallionella. The sequence goes on from MGXA01000069.1 coordinate 14,727, forward strand.
CGCGCAAGCCGGTGTGCTCGCCGTAAAGGCCATACAGTTCGTGGATATGCGCCAGCAGGATACGATGAATTTCGCCTGTTTGCGGCGCGGGTAGATGCGCGCCGGTTTTCAGGAAATATTCGATCTCGCGGAACAGCCAGGGGCGGCCTTGCGCCGCGCGACCTATCATCACGGCATCCGCGCCGGTATGTTGCAACACATACCTGGCTTTTTCCGGCGTGGTGATGTCGCCGTTGGCGATGATGGGGATGCTCACGCTGGCCTTCACTGCCGCAATGGTGTCGTACTCGGCCTCGCCGGTGTAGGCGCAGGCGCGGGTGCGGCCATGGATTGCCAGCGCCCCGATGCCGGAATCTTCGGCAATCCGGGCAATGCGTATGGCGTTGCGATTCTGCCTGTCCCAGCCGGTGCGGATTTTGAGGGTGACCGGCACGTCCACCGCGCCGACGACCGCTTCCAGCAACCGGGCGACCAGCGGCTCGTTTTGCAGCAGCGCGGAGCCGGCCATGACGTTGCAGATTTTCTTGGCCGGGCAACCCATGTTGATGTCGATGATCTGTGCGCCGCGATCTACATTGTATTTCGCGGCTTGTGCCAGCATTTGGGCATCCGCGCCGACGATCTGCACCGAAACTGGCCCGTCTTCGCCTTCGTGATCCGCGCGCCGTCTGGTCTTTTCCGAACCGTATAACAGCGAATTGGAAGCCACCATCTCGCTCACCGCCATGCCTGCGCCCATGCGTTTGCACAACATGCGGAAAGGGCGATCGGTCACCCCCGCCATGGGGGCAACGATGAGATTGTTCTTGAGTTGGTAGGGGCCGATGCGCATGATGGTTCTTCGCGAGGGGAGCGATTATAAATGAAACTGGGCGCCATGCTATGATTGCCCCGTAAATTTTTGAAAGCGCAATTGCCGGGTCGGCTGGAAGCGGTCTGGCCACCGCACTTCTTCAGGGAGTGCGGCCGGTGTGAACGAAAACGCAAGAAAAGCATCTATTTGCCGACACAACGCCCCTTACAATCAACTTGAAGAGAATCTTATGAGAAACCTCCCCGTTTTGGGCATGACCAAGTGGTTTGCCCTGTTTTTGCTGGTATGCCTGCCTTCCGCGCAGGCCGGAGAAAACGAAATCCGCCAGTCGCTGCAAAGCAAATTCCCCGAAATCGGCAAGCTCGAACATGTCGTTAAGACGCCCTACGCCGGGCTTTATGAAATTGTCGTCAACGGCCAGCTTTTATATACCGATGCGCAGGGGCAATACCTGTTCGATGGCAGTGTAATCGAGGTGAAAAACCGCCGCGATATGACCGAGGAGCGCCGCCGTGTCCTGTTTGCCGTCGAGTTCGATAAGCTGCCGCTGGATCTGGCACTGAAGAGAGTAAAGGGCAATGGCAAGCGCAAGCTGGCCTACTTCAGCGACCCGAATTGCGGGTATTGCAAGCGCCTCGAGAACGAATTAAGCAAAGTTGACAATGTCACGCTATATATATTCATGTACCCCCTTTTCAAGGGGTCGGATGAGACTGTGCGCAACGTGTCCTGCGCCAATGATCCGGTCAAGGCATGGGACGACCTGATGCTGAAAGGCATTGCGCCGGCCAGTGCATCTTGCGAGGTGCAGACCGAAAAAGTGCTGGCGTTGGGCAAGAAGCTGCGCGTTAGCGGTACGCCGAACCTGATTTTTGGCGATGGAACGCAAGTTCCCGGATACCTGCCTGCGGAGGAATTGGAAAAACGTTTCGATGCGGCTCCCGGCAAAAAATAGGGGGTCGCATGAACGTTGCTGCCAACATTTCCAGGGAATTGCTTGCCCAGGCTGTCGACCAGTCGCACGACGGGGTTACCATTGCCGATGCGAAGCAGCAGGGCTTCCCGCTGATTTATGTCAACCGGGGGTTTGAGAGACTGACCGGTTACGCCTCGGACGAGATCGTCGGCAACAGCTACCGCATCCTGCAAGGCACCGATACCGAGCAACCGGGGCTCGATATTGTCCGGGCGGCGGTCGCCAAAGGAGAAGGCTGCCTTGTCACATTGCGCAATTACCGCAAGGATGGCTCGATGTTCTGGAACGAACTCAGCATTTCCCCGGTGCTCGATGCCGGCGGCAACCTGACGCATTACATCGGCATCCAGAAGGATGTGACCTCGCGCATCCTGCTCGAGCAACACCTGCATCAATCCAATCTCGATTTACAGTCGCTTAACCAGCAGTTGAATACGCTGGTCTACACCGATCATCTGGTCGGTCTCAGCAACCGCCGGCATTTCGACGAGCAGTTTGCAAGTTTGCTTTCCACCGCGCAGCGCACCCACAGCGAACTGTCGGTGCTGATGATCGATTTCGACCATTTCGAGCAATTCAACCAGCGTTATGGGCGGTCGGCGGGGGATGGGTGTCTGCGCATGGTGGGCGATTGCATCGCCAAATCTTTTGCGCGCAACTCGGATTGCACGGCGCGCTATAGCGGGAAAGAGTTTGCCGCCGTATCGCTGGCCGCCAATATCGAGGATTTGCGCCGCCACGCGCAGAAGCTCTGCGAACAGGTGCGCGCGCTCAATATCCCGAACAGCGACTCGTCATACGGCGTCGTGACCATCAGCATCGGCGGTGTCCATCGCCTGCCCGACCGGGAGGCCACCGAGGCGGTGCTCATCAAATTTGCCGATCAGGCATTGCTGGCCGCCAAACGCAGCGGCGGCAATCGCGCCCGTGTCGAAAGCTGATTGATTGCGAACCTGCCCCTATGGGGCAAGCGCGGGTTCTGCGCCTTTGGGGAATAACACCCACATCTGGCCATTCTGTTTCATGCGTCCTGCCTGAATGCCCGCCTGTTCGCCGAAGCCCCAGAAAAAATCGGCGCGCACCGCTCCCTTGATTGCGCCGCCGGTATCCTGCGCCAGCATCAGGCGGTTCAGCGGCTCGGCGGTATTCGGGTAAGTGGTCGCGAGAAAGACCGGTGCGCCGAGCGGGATGGTGCGCGGGTCGACCGCGATGCTGTAGGTTTCGGTCAGCGGCACGCCCAATGCGCCCAGCGGCGCGGACAAGCCGTCAGGCAATTCGCGGAAGAATACGTAGCTGGGGTTTTGCGCCAGCAGCGCATCGAGTTTTTCCGGGTTTCGCTCCGCCCAATTCTTGATGCCCTGCATCGAGGCTTCTTCAAGTTTCAGTTCGCCCGTTTCGACCAGTTTTTTGCCGATGGAAACATACGGGTGGCCGTTCTGCTCGGCATAGCCGATTTTTATCAGGTTGCCGTTCGGCAATTCGATGCGTCCCGACCCCTGGATTTGCAGGAAAAACAACTCCACCGCGTTGTCCACCCAGAACAGCTCGCGCCCTTGCAGCGCGGCTTTCCCGGTCTCGATTTCGGCGCGGTTGTAATAAGGCATGATGCGTTTGCCCTGCAACCGTCCGCGCAGGCGCATGCCCTTCAGTTGCGGATAGGTATCGCCCAGGTCTATGGTCAGCAAATCGTCCGGCACCGCAAACAACGGATAACGGAAACGTTCTGTGCGGACGCGGCTGCCGGCCAGTTTGGGTTCGTAATAGCCGGTAACCAGCCCCTGTGAAGAGCCATCGGGGTTGAATACCTGATAGGGCGTGAAGCCATCCTCAAAAAAGGCGCGCAACGCGGCGTTGTCGGGTTGCGTTATTTCCCCGGTGCGAGTGCAAACCGCCCGCCAGTCGGGCTTGCCATTCAGCGCGCGGCAGCTTTGCAGAAAGGCCGCCCAGGCCGGCTGCAAATCTGTCGTTTGCCAGTCCGGCAGCATTTCCCATTTGCTTACTGAAAACGGCCCGGTGGGCAGCGTAACGGGCGGAACGGCGGCAGAGGGGGGCAATGTCGGCGGTTTCGGTGGCGCGGCGCAGGCAGCGAGAAAAATCAGCAACAGGGGCGCGCTACGGCGTGCCGGAACAGAAGTTTTCCATGCTCCCGCATTTCCGGCATGACCCGTTAACCCGCTAATGCAGAACACGCGGCACGCTCAATACAAATTGCGGAATTTCAACCTCGAACTGCGTACCGTCTTCGGCATGCATCCAGTAGCTGCCGCGCATCGTGCCGACCTGCGTGGACAGCACCGTGCCGCTGGTATATTCGAAACTCTGGTTTGGCTTGAGCAGCGGCTGTTCTCCGACTACCCCCTGCCCGCGCACTTCCTGAACATGGTTATGGGCATCGGTGATGATCCAGTGGCGGCTGATGAGCCTGGCGGGCACGCTGCCGAGATTGGTGATGTTGATGGTGTAAGAAAACACAAAACGGTTGCCCGCTTCATCGGATTGCTCCGGCAGGTAATTTACCTGTGTTTGTATAACGAAACTGTGGGGGTCGTTTTTTTCCATGCATGACATTTGAACCGATTTTTCAACGACCCGCAAGATTAACTTTCCATCGTGCGGCGGGCAAATGAAACGTCCGGTTCAGGTTTGAGAAATCGAATATCCCCAGGCTGGATTCACGGAGAGATTTCTGCAAGGCCCCAGCGCGGTTTGACGTTGAAACGATAATCCTTGCTGCCTTGTTGCGCGAGGCGAAGCGCGCCGGCAAATGCGATCATCGCACCGTTATCGGTGCAGAATTCCAAGTCGGGATAAAACACCTTGCCGCCACGCTTGCCGATATCGCTATCCAGGCGGTCGCGCAGTTGCCGGTTTGCACCAACGCCGCCCGCCACGACCAATTGGCTCAAACCTGATTGCGCCAAGGCGGCGCGGGCCTTATGCGCCAGCACGTCGATGATGGCTTCCTGTACCGCGCAAGCGATGTCGGCACGGGCCTGTTCGGTAATCTGAAATTTGCGTAGCGATTCGTTTGCCACCTCTCCCTCTGGGAGAGGGGTGGGGTGAGGGAAACAACAGGGTTGCTGGCGAACCAGCGTCAAGACCGCCGTCTTTAATCCGCTAAAGCTGAAATTCAGATCGCCGCTGTGCAGCATCGGGCGTGGCAACTTGTATAGCCCGGGACGGCCAAGCGCAGCGAGCATCGCCAATGCAGGGCCGCCCGGATAGCCCAATCCCAGCAGCTTTGCGCTTTTGTCAAATGCCTCGCCGGCAGCATCGTCCACTGTTTCGCCGAGCAGGGTATATTGCCCCACGCCGTCCACGCGCATCAGTTGCGTGTGCCCGCCGGAGACCAACAAGGCAACAAATGGGAATTTCGGCGCTGGATCGGACAATAAAGGGGAGAGCAGATGGCCTTCCAGGTGGTGGATGCCGATGGCGGAAATCCCGAGCGCGTAAGCCAGCGCGTTTGCGACACTGGCACCGACCAATAATGCGCCTCCCAATCCCGGCCCTTGGGTGTAGGCAACCGCATTGATCTGATCAAGAGATACATCGGCTTCATGCATGATTTGGCGCAGCAGCGGGATGATGCGCCGGATGTGGTCGCGCGAGGCCAGCTCCGGTACGACACCGCCATATTCATTGTGCATGGCAACCTGAGTATGTAACGCGTGCGCCAACAGCCCGCGCCCCATCTGGTATAGCGCAATCCCCGTCTCATCGCAGGATGATTCAATTCCAAGTGTAATCGGTGGCATTTTCAGTTTCCCAGGCGAAGCGGAATTGTAGTTAATTTTGCGCCGGTGCAGGCTCGACCCGTGCTTTTGTAAAAATATTTCAGAAAAGTGTTGACGGGAATTTTCCTGTCCCTATAATGCGCACCTCTTCGCTGCCACGGCAGCCCGATCTTTAAAAAACAAACGAACAACCGACGAGTGTAGGTGCTTGGTTTTTGGGAAGTTTTCGTATTCTACGGGATA
>MGXA01000070.1 GCA_001801215.1 Gallionellales bacterium RIFCSPLOWO2_02_FULL_59_110
CAATCCGTTCAAGCACGGGTTGGTGGAGCATGTTGCCGATTGGCCGTATTCCTCATTTCACCGCTTTGTGAAGGAGGGCATTTATCCGCAAGATTGGGCGGGTGAGGTGGCGGCATTGAAGACGGGGGAGCGAGATGAATAACGTAGGGCGGATGAGCCGCAGGCGTTATCCGCCGGATGCGGTGTTTGTTGTCCGAGGAGTAATGCCACGATTATCCCATGCGGCGGATAACGCGATGAAACCGCTCATCCGCCCTACGTCGGGCTTTTAGTCATGCCTATCGTTCGCGTCGCTCTCGATGTTCCGCTATCCACCCTGTTCGACTACACGGTGGAGGCAAGTGTTGCAGTCGGGCAGCGCGTGATCGTGCCGTTTGGCAGGCGGCAGATGGCCGGGGTGGTGATGGAGTGCCTTGCCAAGACGGATGTGGCGCCGGAGCGCATCAAGCCGGTGAAGCAGGTGCTGCATGACAGCTTGCCGCTGTCGGCGGAATTGCTCGACCTGCTGCGCTTTTGCAGCGATTACTATCGCTATCCGATCGGGCAAACGGTGCTGTCGGCCTTGCCGGTGAGGCTACGTTCCGACAAGCCTATCGTTGGCAAACCGGTCTTGAGTTACCGCCTGAGCGCGGGTGGTGCGGCGCTCGATCTTGAAAAATTTCCGAAGCGAAAAGTGGTGCAGCGGCGCATCCTGGCGAAGCTGGCCGAGCAGCCGTGCAATCTGGCGCAGCTCAAGAGCCTGTCGGCAACTGCGGGGAAACAGTTGAAGACCTTGGAAGCAGAGGGGTGGGTCGAGCATTACACTTCTACCCCCTCCCCAACCCTCCCCATGCAAAGGGGAGGGGGTTTTGTGCAGCATACTTTCGATAACGCGCACACGCTGACCTGTGAACAGCAGCAGGCGGTGGATGCGGTCAGCGCGGCGCAGGGCTACGCCTGTTTCCTGCTGCACGGCATTACCGGCAGCGGCAAGACCGAGGTGTATGTGCATCTGATGCACGAGGTGTTGCAGCGTGGCGGCCAGGTGTTGTTGCTGGTGCCGGAGATCAATCTCACGCCACAGCTGGAAAATTATTTTTACAGCCGCTTTCCGGATGTGAGTCTGACCAGCTTGCATAGCGGGCTGAGCGAAAACGAGCGGTTGCATAACTGGCAGCAGGCGCAAGCAGGTGTCGCGCGGATCGTGCTGGGCACGCGCCTGGCGGTGTTTGCCGAATTGCCGAATCTGGCGCTGATTATCGTGGATGAGGAGCACGACAGTTCGTTCAAGCAACAGGACGGGTTGCGTTATTCGGCGCGTGATGTGGCAATTTTTCGCGCCAACCAGCGCGGTGTGCCCATCGTACTGGGTTCGGCGACACCGTCGCTGGAGAGTTATCACAACGCGCAGAGCGGTCGCTACCGCATGCTCAGGTTGACCGGGCGCGCGCTTGCCGAGGCGCGGCTGCCGGCGGTGCGCTGCATCAACATCAACCAGACCGTGATGCATCACGGCATCAGCGAAAACCTGCTGCGCGAGATCGGGCAGCGTATCGCGCGCCGCGAGCAGAGCCTGCTGTTCATCAACCGGCGCGGCTATGCGCCGGTGCTGATGTGCGGCGGGTGCGGCTGGTTGTCCGGCTGCAAAAACTGTGCGGGCAAGATGGTGCTGCACCTGAATGACAAGCGGTTGCGCTGCCATCATTGCGGCTACCAGTTGCATGTGCCGCATGCCTGCCCGAGTTGCGGCGATACCGATTTGCATCCGGTCGGCAGCGGCACGCAGCGCGTGGAAAGCGTGTTGCAGGAACGCTTCCCGGAAGCGCGCATCTTGCGCGTTGACCGCGACAGTACGCGCAACAAACGTGCCTGGCAGGCCATGCGCGAGCGGATACACGCCAATGAGGTGGATATCCTGGTAGGCACGCAGATGCTCGCCAAGGGGCACGATTTCCCGGCGCTGACGCTGGTCGGGGTGCTCAACCCGGACGGCGCGCTGTACAGCAGCGACTTCCGAGCGGCGGAGAAGCTGTTCGCGCAACTGGCGCAAGTGGCGGGGCGTGCCGGGCGCTCCGACAAGCCCGGCGAGGTGCTGATCCAGACCGCCTTCCCCGATCACCCGCTGTTTCGCGCTTTGCGGGCTCATGATTTTGAGGGTTGGGCGGCGGCGCAGCTTGCCGAGCGGCGCATGGCATGTTTTCCTCCGTTTGTGTATCAGGCGATGCTGCGCGCCGAAGGGAAAAACGAAACGGAGGTTTATGCGTTTCTCCACAAGGCGCACGCCGCCGCCCTCGGATTGGAACGGGATGTGGAGGTTTTTGGGGTAGTGCCTGCCGCGCTGCCGCGCCGCGCCAATCACATCCGCGCGCAGTTGTTGGTGCAAGGCGCAAGGCGCAAGGTGCTACAGACGTTTGTGCGTGATTGGCAGCCATTGCTGGACGCGCTGCCCGCACAGAAATTGCGCTGGTCTTTGGACGTCGATCCTGCGGAGTTCTAGAGGCACTTTAATCCGGCAGCAACTGACCGGGTGTTGACACGCTTTTGGCGCTCGGCGGACGGCATTCGGGGAGCGGGCCTGTTCCAGAATAACCATTTATGAAGAATGGTTTAAACGCCAAATTAGCCATGACGATGGCCCGTGAAATTGCCCATGAAATACTTGACTTGTTTAGAGAAGTATTGGAACATTGCACGCTCGGAATTTGGGTTGTTGCCGAAATTTGGCGGATTGCACAAAAGTCAGTAACTACATACCAATAAGACAGTCAGAATGTTTCATAAAAAAGCGCATCTAGCCTTTGTAGGAGGCCTTGGCCGATTGCCTGGGCGCCAACGATTCGGCATGCGCTGTTCCTGCAAGAACCTACAGTTTTCATGAAATATCCGGGACTTTGAGACGCCATGGTATTGCGCCATGCGGGAGTTAGGGGAGGCCCATGCAGTTGCCGTCGGCTGCGGGGTGGAACCACAAAAACGAAGGGAAGAATATGCATAAGCACATAGTTCGTTTGTTGACGCTGATAGCGGTAATTGCGGTGGTTGCCTTGTCCGCAAAAACCTTTTTCAGGGCGGATACATTCTATCAGTACGGCCATTACCGTGGCGCCTCGGTGGCGCAAATCGCGGCCAAAACCCCGCAGCACCAGGGCTCCGCATCCTGCCAGTCCTGCCATAAGGAAGTTTATGCCGAGTGGTCGTCCGGTATGCACCAGAAAGCACACAAGGATGGCGCTGTAGTAGGCACCGTTATCAAATCGGGAGTCAATTGCGAGGTTTGCCACAACGGGCCGGCAGGCAATCACCCGTCCAAGGAGCCGATGCCGCTTTCCATCGAAGATCAGGTGACCACGATCACCCATACCAGAAAGGAAATTCATCCGGCCAATGTGACTGACAGGAATCTGATGCGTGATCCGGAAGATATGCGGATTCTGTGTACTACCTGCCATGAAAAAATGGCAGGGCGCCCTCTGAGGGGCAAGGTCGAGGGCGCGAACGTGCCCGTTCAGGCAGTTACCGATGTGGTGGGCGTGGCCGGCGTACCGCAGGTCGTGATCGAGGGTCATGGCGGTAGCGAGTTGTGTACTGCCTGCCATAATCCGCACTCGCCCAGAATCAATTTTGCCGCCGTGCCGAGGCCACCCGTTGACCCGAATACCGGCAAAGCTATCCCAGCAAGCGCGGAACCCGCTGGCGATGTGGCCGCAGGCAAGGCAACTGCGGTAATGTGCGCGGCATGCCACGTTATCGGCGGGCCGAACCCTGACCCTTCATGGCCGAGCCTGGGCGGACAGAATGCCGGTTATCTGGTCGCTTCGCTCAAGGCGTTCAAGGCGGGGGATCGTAAAAGCGAACTGATGAGCCCCATGGCGCAGACGCTGAGCGATACCGATGTGCTGAATGTCGCAGCCTATTTTTCTCAAGCCAGTTGCAACACGTCCGGCGGCGACAAAGCCAAGGCGGAATTGGGCAAGGCCAAGGCGGCGGAGTCGGGTTGCGCGGCGTGCCATAGCTCCGGCGGTTTGCGCAGCCCCGGCAAGGACGGGGTCAGCGCTGCACGGGCATGGCCGAACTTAGCTGGCCAGAATGCTGTCTATCTGACCGCATCGCTCAAGTTCTTCAAGGATGGCAGCCGCAATCACGCGGTCATGTCGAGTGTGGCAAAAACACTCGGCGATTCCGATATCGACAACCTGGCGGCCTACTACGCCAGCGCGAGCTGCAAATGATTAAGTTACCTAGCGAGGAAATGATGACTACTCAGGATACGCAAGTAGAAAAGGAAGCAGGCGACTTGTCGCGCCGTGACTTCCTGGGAATGTTGGGTAAGGGAGCCGCCTGTGCCGGAGCACTGGTTGGCACTGGCAGTGCGCTGGCTTCCGCGGGCGCAGGTGGCGCTCATCCACTGGGCGGGGTCGGACCGACATTCCAGCAAGATGAGGCGCAATATGCCGAGGCGGTCAAGAATCCGCCCAAGATACCCAATTACAACTGGACTCAACATAAATGGGCATTCGGTGTCGATGCCGACCGTTGCATCGGCTGCCTGCGTTGCGTGGAAGCATGCAAGATGGAAAACAGCGTGCAGATGGACAGGAACCATACGCGCACCTGGGTCGAGCGCTACGCTTATCTGGAGGGCTCGAACCATGCGCTCGTCGACAGCATCCACGATATTAAAAACGTGTTGCCCGGCAGCAAGGAAACAAGGTTTAAGTTCGACAACCGCTACAAGGATAACCAGTACAACGGCCAGAAGGTTGAAAAAGCCTTCTTTGTGGCAAAACTGTGCAACCAGTGCGAAAAGCCGTCTTGCGTTCAGGTTTGCCCGACCGGCGCCACCTACAAGGCGGTGGATGGCCCGGTGCTGATCGATACCAAATATTGTATCGGCTGCCAGTACTGCGTCCAGGCTTGCCCTTACGGTGCGCGCAGCTTGAATCACGATAGGGGCACCGCAGAAAAATGTAACTGGTGCTACCACCGCATCACCAAGGGGTTGCAGCCTGCCTGTGTCGAAGTATGCCCGACCGGTACGCGGATATTCGGCGATCGCATGGATCCGGAAAGCCCGGTCAGCCAATTTATCCGCAACAACAAGGTAAACGTGCTGCAGCCGGCCATGGGCAATTACCCCAATGTGTTCTACAAAGGGATAGACAAGGAGGTCTTTTAAAATGGAAAAAGATGTTTTTTATCACGTAGCCCCGTTTACCGGATTTACGTTTCCGAACGAAACCGAGGTGCCGTGGAGCGAGCTTATCGTAATCTATCCCTACATCACCGGGCTGGTCGCGGGCGCGTTCGTGGTATCCAGCCTGCATCATGTGTTTCACATGGAGCGCTTCGCCTCTATCTCGAAATTCGCCCTGCTGACGTCGCTGTGTTTCATGTTCTTCGCGCCGTCGCCGTTGCTGTTTCACCTGGGCCAGCCGACCCGCGCTTTCAATGCGGTATTGACGCCACACTGGACATCGGCCATGGCGGCATTCGGCTATGTCGCAGGGTTTTACGTGTGCCTGCTGCTGCTGGAAACCTGGTTCTCGTTCCGCGCCGATATTGTCGCGATGTCCAAGTCCAGAACCGGCATCATGCAAAGAGTCTACAAGGCGCTTACCCTGGGGTCGGACGACGTATCACCGGGCGCGCTGGCAATCGACCATAAGATTGCGCGCATTCTGGCCATGATCGGCATACCCGGCGCATGCTGCTTGCACGGCTATGTCGGGTTCCTGTTCGGATCGTTGAAAACGCGCGAATGGTGGTCGTCAGATCTGATGCCGATCATTTTCCTGCTGTCTGCCGTAGGTTCGGGCGTCGGGCTGCTGATTGTGATCTATGTAATAGCATCCTGGTGGCGCAAAAAACCGACAAACCCAGAAGCCATGGAAGGGTTGCTGTATGTATTGTGGACCGGCATTGTCATCGTGATGGTGATCGAGGCGCTGGAACTGCTGGAAATGGTGTACAAGGCGCGCGAGGGTGTCGAGGGCGTGTTTGCATTGATCCAAGGGCCGATCTCGGTCGGCATGTCGATTCAATGGGGAATGTCCGCTTTCGCCCTGTTGGTCACTACGATCATGCTGGTGAGCGGCACCAAAGGGAAGAAACTGGTCGTCTGGCTGTTTATCAGCGGGTTGTCCATGATGATCGGCGTGCTGGCGATGCGCTGGAACGTGGTCATCGGCGGTCAGGAGTTGTCCAAAACCATGCGCGGCCTGATGACATTCCACCCTGAGGTGTATGGGCGTGAAAGCCTGATGACGGTCGCGACACTGTTTACCGCCCCGTTTGTCACGCTGTATCTCGCGCAGAAGCTGCTGCCGTGCTGGGACGAAAAGACTGAACATTAAGAGCAGTTGAGTGCTCGCGAAGCAAGATAAGAGTAAGGTATCACTTGAAATCCCGCCAAACGGCGGGATTTTTTTGCGCCATGAATTCGCTTTCAACCGTCGCTTAACGGGCTCATGTGCAGGGGTGAAGGATCAGGCAGGCAGGGTGGGTGCGACGCGCGGCAAGAACCGCATTCGGCGGTCATGCGCGGAATGGAATTAAGGAAACGCCTGTGTGGGGTTATTCGCTTGCGGCCGTAAAAGCCGCTTGATAATTAGAATGCCAAGTGCCACTCTGAAAAGATGCCAAACAGCAAATAAATAATCGGAAAAATAATCAGGGGCAGCGCAGCAATAGTTAACAAATCCTTAGCCATCGTTCAAATTCCTTAGTCAATTCAATCAAAATTACATGGTAATAATACCACATGAATTTTTCACCTTCAAATGCTTCGGCACCCCGATTCATGACAGCCTGGCATGGATATCGCTGACTTGATGAGGGGCGGCGAGCAACGAGCAAAGTGGTTTTGAGAAGCCCGCTTCCATGCGGCGCCGATTTCTAATGATTGCTGCCGCCCGGCCTTGACCTCGCCGGATGATAAACCGTCAAAAGCAGCCACGCTATCCGCTTTGATCCAGACACCGATGTTGCCGCTACCCGTGTAGTGCGCATCGTCAATATCAATGTATTTCTGCCCATTGGGTAGCAGTTTCTCGTCCAGTGGTGCGCGGAAGTCATGCGATCAAGGGTTGTGTTATTGAAAAAATTGTCCGCACATCTGAATGACGAACCATATTTTTCGGCGTCCGGCATAGCCATTTTCTGTTAGCATTTAATCGGCTTACACAAATATCTGGATGAAGAAAATGAAAGGGTTGGCCTGGTTTTGCCTGAGAAATTTTGCCTTGCCGGTCAGGGCAGGTATGCCCTCGTTACCCAACAAGCGGTTGTCGCACTGACTCCGGGTATGGCGACAGGTTTTCTTGATGCCGCCGCCGCCATCGTTGGCGGCGCTGCCGTGCTGACCGGCGATGCTGCCGCGCCGCATTGCGCCGACAAGCGCGGGCGCTATGTCGGCAACGCGCTGGCGGCGGTGTTTCCGGCGGACACGCAGCAGGTCGCGGAAATCGTCCGGCTGTGTGCCACAGATCAAATCGCCATCGTGCCGCAGGGCGGCAACACCAGCCTGTGCGGCGGCAGTGTGCCGCTGGCCGAAGGCAGGCAGATCGTACTCAACTTGTCGCGCATGAATCGTATCCGCGCAATCGATCCGGTGAACTACACCATGACCGTCGAGGCGGGCTGCATCCTGGCCGATGTGCGCAAAGCTGCGGAACAGCATGACCGCCTGTTCCCGCTCGAACTCACCGCGACCCTGGACCATTGCGAGATTGGCGGCAACCTTTCGACCAATGCCGGGGGTAACGGCGTGCTGCGCTACGGCAGCGCGCGCGACCTGGTGCTCGGGCTGGAAGTGGTGCTGCCGGACGGGCGCATCTGGAACGGCCTGCGCAGCCTGCGCAAGGACAACTCCGGATATGACCTGAAGCACCTGTTCATCGGCGCGGAAGGCACGCTCGGCATCATCACCGCCGCCGTGCTCAAGCTGTTCCCGCGCCCGCGATCTTCCGCCACCGCCATCGTGGCCATTCCCGACCCCGCGATTGCCGTGCGCCTGCTTGCGCATGTGCGCGCCACCTGCGGCGACACCTTGAGCGCGTTCGAGCTCGTCTCGCGCAGCAGCCTGGACATCGTGTTCCGGCATGTTCCGGGCGTTACCGAGCCGTTCGCCGAACGCTACGCGTACTACCTGCTGATCCAGTCGGACGACATGCAGCCGCGCCCGCAGGACAGCGCGCTGCGCGACGCGATCCGGAGTTTCGGCGCGGGCATCCCGGAGCTCGCCGTCAGCGTCGATGCCGCGCAGGCGGCAAACTGGTGGAAGCTGCGCCAGAACATCAGCGACGCGCAAAAGCGCGAAGGCATCAGCATCAAGCACGACATCTCCGTGCCCGTCAGCCGCGTGGCGGAATTCATCGCGCGCGCCGATACTGCCTTGCAGCAGGCCTACCCCGGCGTGCGCATCGTGGCGTTCGGCCACATGGGCGACGGCAACATCCACTACAACGTCTCGCTGGCGGATGCTGCTCAGAACGAGGCTTTCATCGCGCAGCACGAGAGCGAGGTGAACCGGCTGGTCTATCAGGTGGTGCGCGAATTCGACGGCAGCATCAGCGCCGAGCACGGCCTCGGCCAGCTCAAGCGCGCAACCATCCGCGACTACAAGTATCCGCTGGAACTGGAACTGATGCGCAGCATCAAGCAGGTTTTCGACCCGCACGGGCTGATGAATCCCGGTAAGGTGATTTGACGCAGTTCTGTTGCCCCAGATGGCGCGCAGCGGAACCCGGGGAATGATGGTTCCCCCGGATTCCATTACATTCTTCCAGGCTACACTCGCTAAAAAAGGAGATAAGGATGAGCAAGAAACTCAAGGCTGCGGTATCCCACCATGATCGCGAGGTGGCCGAGCTGCGCGCGGATCGCGAACTGGCAGTCGAATACCTGAAAGCCGCTATGGAATCGCTCGACAACCACGACGACCGCGCCGCCGGACTTCTTGCGCTGCGCACCGTCGCGGAAGCGTATGGCGGCCTCGGGGCGGTGGACGCCGAAGCCGGGATCAGCCGCGAATCGCTGTACCGCGCCCTGTCGGCCAACGGGAATCCGACGCTGAAAACGCTGCTTGCCGTGCTGAAAGCCGTTGGAATGAAACTCTCGGTCGAACCGGAACATCGCGTTGCGGTGTAGGCTCGAGTTTCCGCAATGTGCCAATGAAGAGCTTCAGCGGATTCTATTTACTTTCCATCACTGTCGGTTGAAGCGGGGGTTATGCGTGCAACCAACACTTTGTCTACGCGATTCTTGTCCATGTCGACGACTTCGAAGCGGTAGTCTGCCCTCTCAA
This sequence comes from Gallionellales bacterium RIFCSPLOWO2_02_FULL_59_110, assembly GCA_001801215.1. GTDB lineage: Bacteria > Pseudomonadota > Gammaproteobacteria > Burkholderiales > Gallionellaceae > Gallionella. Next base: position 9,284 of record MGXA01000070.1, read on the forward strand.
AGTGGTCGGCCACCACCGGGATGTTGCCCAATACATACATGACGAAGCCACCCAAGGTATTGAAGGCGTTTTCTTCCTCGCCCGGCAAATCATCATCGATCTCCAGCACGGATTTCAGACGCTCGATGGGTACGCTGCCGTCGATGAGCCATGACCCGTCTTCGCGCATAACAATGTCCTGCTCCTCTTGAATGTCGGATGACGGCAGCTCCCCGACAATAGAGGTCAGCACGTCAGTGAGCGTGACCAGCCCTTGCAATTCGCCATACTCATCCACGATCAGCGCGCATTGCTGGTGTGCCTTGCGGAAGTTTTCCAGCAGATGCGTGGTGGTCACACCTTCCGGCACATACAGCGGGGGGCGCAGGGACTGCTCAATTTCAAGTGGCTTGCCTGCCAGCGCATCCTTGAGAAGTTCCGGGGTGCGTAATATTCCCACGATATGATCCAGCCCATCGCGGCAAACCACTAGCCGGGTGTACGGGCTTTCGGCAATGCGATTACGAATCTCCGCTTCCGGCGCATCCAGATCGAGCACGTAAATATCAGTCCGGTGCGTCATGATTGCCCCGATGCGCTGTTCGTCAAGACGCAGCACGTTGGAAACAATGGCCTGTTCGCTCTCATGGAACACGCCAGACTCGGCACCCTGTTCCATCAGCACCTTGATTTCATCATCGGTTACAGACTGCTCCTCCTTGCGACCGGCACCCATCATGCGCAGCAGGAAACTTGAAGAAGCCGAAAGCAACCAAACCAGGGGCCGCGCTACGCGCGCCAGCATATTCATCGGCGGTGCGATCATCGAAGCAACTTTCTCTGGAGCACGCAGCCCCAGTTGCTTGGGAACCAGCTCTCCGACAACGACGGAAAAATAGGTCAGCCCCACGACCACCAGCGTCAGCGCGGTGCCTCTGGCATAGGGCTCAATCAGTGTGAAACTGGCAAGCCACACAGTCAGCGGATCGGCCAGCGCGGTTTCGCCGATGGCTCCGCTCAAGATACCTACGGTTGTAATACCGACCTGAACCGTGGAGAGAAAGGTGGAAGGTTCGCTGTGAAGTGCCAGTGCCGATTGCGCTCCGGGGCTATCGTCATCGGCCAGTCTTTGCAGGCGCGCCTTGCGGGAAGAGACTACGGCGATTTCTGACATCGCCAAAACGCCATTCAGAAGAATCAGAAACAGAAGTAATACTATATCCACTACAGAATCGCCCATCGCCGTCAGGCGTGCGAACCAAGATGAAAAGGGCGCAATTCTAACATCTCAACAACGTCACTTTCAGTTCATCACCCCAGAACCGGGCAGTGCCTGTGCTTATGGTGCGCATCCGGAAAATGTGGATGCGCATGTGTTGTCGGTTCGTGGACGTGCGGATGGCTGAAATTAAAGGGGCCATGTGAAATTAAAAGGGCCGTGGACGAATTAAATTCCTAGCGCTGGAGCAATCCCGTCCGGTATGGGGCGAACGGAATCTATTTGACTGGCTGACATCAGACAAGGTCGCGCAACGCCTCCGCGAGCGCAGGAAAGGCGAAGCGGAAATGCGCCGCTTCCATCTTCCTGGGCAGCATCCTTTGACCTTCCAGCAGCATGTCGGCGGATTCGCCCATGGCAAATTTCAATAACGCGGCGGGAGCGGTGAAGGGTGCCGGGCGGTGCAGGGCCGCCGCCAGCGTTTTGGTGAATTCGGCGTTGGTGACCGGGTTCGGCGCGGCCAGGTTGTACGGGCCGTGCATCTGGTCGTCGCGCAGCAGCCGGAGCTGCATCGCGATGTGGTCTTCGATATGCACCCAGCTCATCCACTGTTTGCCGTTGCCCAGCTTTGCGCCCAGCCCCAGCTTGAACGGCAGCAGCATGCGCGCCAGGATGCCGCCGTCGCGGCTCAACACTGGCGCGGTGCGCAACAGGCAAACACGTACGCCGAGCTTTTCTGCGGCGCGCGCCGCGTTCTCCCAAGCTACGCAGAGTTCTGCGGCGAAACCCGTGCCGGCACCCGCCGCCTCGTCCAGCATGAGGTCGCCGCCGTTGCCGTAATAGCCTACCGCCGAGCCGCTCAGCAGCACAGGCGGCTTGCGCTCGGCGGCGGCGATGCGCCGCACCAGATCTTCGGTGAGGGTGACACGGCTGTCCCACAACTCCTGTTTGCGTTGCGCCGTCCAGCGCCTATCGACAATGGGCTCGCCTGCCAGGTTGATGACCGCGTCGAAACCGAGCGCCGGATGCCAGCCGTCAAGCGATGCCAGCGCCTGCACCCCGGCGCCGCACTTGACCGGCACGGATGCCGGGTTGCGGCTGAACACCGTCGGCTCGTGGCCTTCCGCCAGCAGCGTCTTGCAAAGCCGCCGACCGATCAGGCCGGTACCGCCAGTGATGAGAATGCGCATGTTTCCCCCTGTGGAGTTCGCGTGGGCTGGATAACAGGCTATCCGAACATAGTCCTGATGGCAATAAGTAAAAACCGTTATGATTTCACTATGCAAAACCCTATTTTGACCAATGACGCGCTGCTCGCGCGCAGCCTGTCCGCCGTCTGGCACCCGTGCTCGCAGATGAAGCACTATGAGCGTTTTCCGCTGCTGCCGCTCGCGCGCGGCCAGGGCGTGTGGCTGTACGACCATGACGGCAAGCGCTACCTGGATGCGGTCAGCTCGTGGTGGGTGAATTTGTTCGGGCATTGCAACCCGCGCATCAACGCCGCGCTGCGCGAGCAGCTCGAGACGCTGGAGCATGTGATGCTGGCGGGCTTCACCCACGAACCTGTGGTGCGGCTCTCCGAGCGCCTGCGCGAGCTGGCCCCGGCGGGGCTGGGGCATTGCTTCTACGGTTCTGACGGAGCGTCGGCGACGGAGATCGCGCTGAAAATGAGCGCACATTACTGGCGCAACAGCGGCCAGCCGGACAAGACACAATTCATCAGCCTGGAGAACAGTTACCACGGCGAGACGCTGGGCGCGCTGTCGGTGACGGATGTTGCGCTGTTCCGCGACGCCTACGGCGCGCTGATCCGGCAGCAGGCCACCGTGCCCAGCCCGGACTGGCGCAAGGCCGCAGCGGGTGAGGATGCCGAGGCCTACGCGCTGCGCTGCGCCGCCGCGCTCGAACGTTATTTGCAGCAGCACCACGCACAGCTTGCCGCCTTCATCGTCGAGCCGCTGGTACAGGGTGCGGCGGGCATGGCGATGTACCACCCGGTTTATTTGAGCAAGGCGCGCGAGTTGTGCAATCAATATAACGTGCACCTGATCGCCGACGAAATCGCCGTCGGCATGGGGCGCACCGGCACCCTGTTCGCCTGCGAACAGGCGGGAAATCCCCCCTGCCCCCCTTTTGCAAAGGGGGGGTCTACAGAAAACCCGGATGCAACATTTAAGCTCCCCACTTTGAAAAAGGGGGGCGGGGGGGGGATTTGTCCGGATTTTCTGCTGCTCTCCAAGGGCATCACCGGCGGTTACCTGCCGCTGTCGGTGGTGATGACGCGCGACGAAATCTATCGCGCTTTCTACGCCGACGAGATGGCGCGCGGCTTCCTGCATTCGCATTCCTATACCGGCAATCCGCTGGCCTGCCGCGCCGCGCTGGCCACGCTGGACATCTTCGCCGAGGACGGCGTGCTCGCCGCGAACCGCGCCAAGGCGGCACGCCTGAACGAAATGGCGCGCCCCCTGTCCGAACATCGTGCGGTGCGCAACTGGCGCAACACCGGCATGATCTGGGCGTTCGAGGTGGACACATCGCAGCGCGATTTCGCGCAACGCTGCTTCGCGCTGGCGCTGCGTAAGGAACTGCTGCTGCGCCCGATCGGCAACACCGTTTATTTCATGCCGCCGTATGTGATCGGCGAAGAGGAGATGCAGTTGCTGGCGACACGCACACTGGAAATCGTCGAGGAGCTCGCTTGAGACATCTGGTTTTCGCTATGGCGGCATGGCTGCTTGCATTCGATGCCGGTGCCGCCGCGCTGCCGACCGCAGTCATGCAATCGCTGAAGGCGGCGGGTATCCCGCTGTCCGGCGTCGCCGTCGAGGCGCGAGAGGTCGGCGCGCGCAGCGCGCTCTTCAGTTTAAACACGCGTCAGGCGATGAATCCGGCGTCCACGATGAAGCTGCTCACCACCTACGCTGCGCTGGACATGCTCGGCCCGGCCTACCAGTGGAAGACCGAGGCGTACCTGGATGGTGAGCTGAAGGACGGCGTGCTGCACGGCAACCTGGTGCTGAAAGGCTACGGCGACCCGAAATTCACCCTCGAACAATTCTGGTTGTGGCTGCGCGAGCTGCGCGCGCGCGGCCTGCGCGAGATACGCGGCGACCTGGTGCTGGACCGCAGTTTCTTCGAGCTGCCGCCGCACGATCCGGCCGCCTTCGATAACGACCCGGTGCGCGCCTACAACGTTGGGCCGGATGCGCTGCTGTTGAATTTCAACACGCTGCGCCTGCGCTACCTGCCGGACGGCAACGGCATGAAGATCATCAGCGAGCCGCCGCTCGACGGCATGAGGCTGGATAACCGACTCACGCCGCAACCGGCAAAGGGTTGCGGCAACTGGGATGACGGTATTCTCGTTCAACCGGGCGGCGACAGCGTCGTGCTGCAAGGCGGCTATCCTGGCGAATGCGGCGAGCGCGAACACCATCTCAACGTGATGCCGCATACGCGTTACGTGGAGGCGGTGTTCCGCGCGCTATGGCAGGAGCTCGGCGGCACGCTGCATGGCAAGCAGCGCGACGGCATCGCGGGCGGCAACGCTCATCTTTTCTCAACGCACTACTCCGAGCCGCTGGGCGCGGTGATCCGCGACATCAACAAATTCAGCAACAACGTCATGGCGCGGCAACTGTTCCTGACGCTGGGTGCTGCAACTTCTTCCGCCTCTCTTGCTCGGGATGATGGGGCGATCTCCTCCAATATCGAACGCAGCACGCGGGCCCTGCTGGACTGGCTGCGCAAACAGCGGCTCGACTTTCCCGAACTGGTGCTGGAAAACGGCGCGGGCCTATCGCGCAGCGAACGCATCAGCGCGGCGCACCTCGCGCAACTGCTGCAGCATGCCGCCGCCCATTCGCTCGGCGCAGAATTCGAGTCTTCGCTGCCCATCCTCGGCGTAGACGGTTCGGTGAAGAAGCGCCTCAAAGAAAGTGCCGCCGCCAGCCACGCCCACCTCAAGACCGGCACCCTGGAAGGCGTGAAGACCATCGCGGGTTACGTGCGCTCGCGAAGCGGCAGGGAATGGGTGGTGGTGTTCTTCATCAACCATCCGAACGCGAAATACGGGCAGGCCGCGCAGGATGCGCTGATCGAGTGGGTGCGGGAGAGATAAGCCTGTCCCGCGCAGCGTTGCAGGGGATCGAAGTTCGGTACGTTTACCGGGGCACTGTTTGTCGCTGTGCGAATTTCACGCTAACCGTGCATGTGCGCAATACGTTCTCCCGCCAGCATGAGCCGTTCGGTCAGGGAGAGCAGCAGGGTTTTTACGAAACGCGACTCGCAGCCCGGGCTGAGCTTTTCCAGCGCGGGGAACGGAAATTCGGCAACGACCACGTCGGAGTGCGATTCCAGCGTGGCATGCCGGTTTGTGCCGCGCCGGATATAGGCCATTTCCCCGAAATATTCGCCCGCCTTGATGACGTTGAGCAGACGGTCCTGCTTGGTGACTTTCATTCGTCCGGCAGCCAGGAAGTACATGCTTTGCCCCGGTTCGTCTTCCCGCAGGATGACGGTTCTGGCCGGCAGCTTGGTCCATACGCTTGCCTGGACGAGTTCCCAGATTTCCGGATCTGAAAACTCGCGCAGCGTATCGCTTGCGCGCAGCATCTTGAATTTGTCGCTGTCGGAGAGCCCTTGCTGGAATTTGCTGAAGCGGCCAGTTCCGGCAATCTCGAGCGCAAGATCCGTCCAGGTGGAATAGCGGTCGTCCGGGTTTTTGGCGATCATCTTCATGATCATTCTGTCGAGTTTTGCCGGGAGCTCGGGGCGGTGGATGCTTGGCGGTATCGCCTCCTGTTTGGTGATGATCTCGAACAGTTCGAGCATGTCGTATGCCCGGAACGGCAGCACGCCGGTAAGCAGCTCGTATGCCACAATGCCGAGCGAGTACATGTCGCTAAGATGGGTCAGGCGGCGGCCCATGAGCTGTTCCGGGGACATGTAGTAGGGGGTGCCGACGGTCACCTTCTGCGTGACCTGCGCCTGGTATAACACGGCGGCGCCGAAGTCCGCAATTTTCACGTTGCTGCCGGATGCGATCAGGATGTTGGCGGGTTTGATGTCACGGTGGATGATACCGTAGCGGAACGCATAATCGAGGGCGCCGCAGCACTTGAAGATAATCTGGAGCACGTGCCCGACCGGCAACAGCGAATCGCGGAAGGTGTAGCGCGACAGATTGCCTTCCGGCACATATTCCATCACGACGTATCCGGTATCTTCCGTGACGGAGGCTTCAAGGATCGAGACAATGTGCGGGTGTGCCAGCCGGCCCGCCAGCGCGGCTTCGTTGAGAAATTGCTTGCGGCATGACTCATTGAATTCGGCATCGGCGAGGACATCCGGGTCGATCAGTTTTACCGCGATTTCGCGGCCGGAAAAGGTGTCCAGCGCGCAGTAGACTTTTCCCGTGGCACCTTCGCCGATCTGCCGGATCAGATTGTATTTGCTTAGCCTGTAGGGTAACTGGATGGACATCAAACGCTTTCGGGTTGAGTGTGGGCTCATCGGATAAATTAACACTTGCTTCGGCGCAACGCAATTCCGGATGTGTCCCCGCCGCATTCTACATTTTTGCAAGTGACGCCGCGCTGTTGCGGGTAATTCGGTAAGATGGCGCCCGCGCCAAGAGCATAGTGGAATAGACCGTGATGCGCCGCCAAGATTCCGACAATGAAAGGCCATAATGCTGGAAATGTTTTCGACCCCCCAGTTCTGGGTGGATGTGTTCAAGATCATCATGATCGACCTGCTGCTTTCCGGCGACAATGCGGTGGTGATCGCGCTGGCGTGCCGCAACCTGCCGCCGCAACAGCGCAGGAAGGGCATCATGTTCGGCGTCGGTGGCGCGATAGGCTTGCGCATCGTGCTGACCTTTTTCGCGGTCGGCCTGCTCGCGCTGCCCTATCTGAAGCTGATCGGCGCGCTGCTGCTGCTGTGGATCGGCGTCAAACTGATCTTGCCCGATGAGGAGCACAATGCGGAAAACATCAAGGCGGACACGCGGTTGTTCGGCGCGATCAAGACCATTATCATCGCCGACTTCGTGATGAGCCTGGACAACGTGCTGGGCGTGGCGGCGGCGGCCAAGGGCAACGTGTGGCTGCTGGTGTTCGGCCTGGTGATCAGCATCCCGATGATCGCCTGGAGCAGCCAGTTGGTGCTGAAGCTGATCGACCGCTACCCCCTCATCATTTATATCGGCGGAGCGCTGCTCGGCTATGTCGCGGGCGAGATGCTGGTGACCGAGGCGCTGTTCGCAACGATTATTGAGGCGCACCACTACCTGCACTGGCTGGTTCCGGCGACCTGCGCGCTGCTGGTGGTGGCGCTCGGCAAATGGCTGGCGTTGCGCAAGGCGGTGTCCGCGCCGGTGGTCGATCTGGTGGATGAGACGGTGGACAATCAATCGCAAAGGGGAGAACGATGAAAATACTGATTCCGGTGGATGGCTCAACCAATGCGCAGCGCGCGGTTGATTATGTGATCGGGAGTGTTGCCGCGCTGAAGGAGCCGCCGCAACTGCTGTTGCTGAATGTGCAGTGGAACGTGGCGGCCGGCAACGTCAAGCTGTTCATCGACCAGCAAACCATCGACAATTATTACCGCGAGCAGGGCATGGCGGCGTTGCAGGCGGCGCGCGCCGCGCTGGATGCTGTGGCGTTGCCCTACCAGTATCACATCAGCGTCGGCACGCCGGCTGAAGCGATCGTGCAATATGCCGGCGAGCAGGGCGTGGATCAGATTGTGATGGGCAGGCAGGGGCAGGGCGGCTTGCAGGCTTTGTTGCTGGGGTCGGTGGTGAACAAGGTATTGCACCTGGCGAACTGCCCGGTAGTGCTGATCAAATAGATGCACCCGGAAATTGTTGCTTGTGTTAAATCCGCTATAAATCAAAAGGGTTGTGGTGCGTTATTAAGAAATACCTTAATATTCGCGATGTAATCTGCTTGACGATAAGCCTCGGGGAGTGGCAATGAACAAGGGGATGTTCTGGAAAAAAGACTGGTTCGTCGGTTTGTTGGTGGCGCTGGTGTTTTTGCTTGGCGCGAACACCGACCTGATGCAAAGCCTGGAGCGCAAGGCATATGACTTGGGGATGCTGGCTTCGTCGCGTGCGCCGAGCGACAAGATTGCGGTAATCGCGATCGACGAGCAGAGCATCGCAAATCTGGGCCGCTGGCCATGGTCGCGCGAAATTCACGCCAAGATGGTGGATATCCTCGCGGCGGGACATGCCAAAGTTATCGGGCATACCGCTTTCTTTTTCGAGCCGCAGGTCGATGCGGGACTCGCCTACATACATCAAATCGCCGGGTTGCTGGGCAAGCAGCATTTGCTGGATGGAACGCAGCCTGCGGCGGTGGTTCCCGAGGTGGCGGCAAGTGGCGTTAGCGCCGCGGATGCGGGTAGCCCGGAGCAACAGTTGACCCCGGATGAGCCCTCGCCGCTGGACACGCTGCTGCTGGAAGCGGCGCAAAATCTCAACAACGACCAGAAACTCAGCGACAGCATGGCTAACGCCAACGATGTGCTGCTGGCAATGTTTTTCGATCTGGGCGAACCGCAAGGTAAACCCGACGAGGCGCTGCCCGACTATGTGCTGCGCAACAATCTCATCAACGTGAAAGGCTCCGGCGCGCAGCCGTTACCTTCGCGCGGCATGCTGGCGCCGATCCCGGCTTTGGGCGGCAAGGCATTGGCCATCGGTCATCTGAACAGTTTTCCGGACGTGGACGGCGCGGTGCGCACCGAGCCGCTGGTGGTGAGCTACTACGACCAATATTATCCCTCCTTGTCGCTGATGCTGGCGGCCAAGAGCCTCAATCTTGACGCCAGGGATATCCACGTCAGCCTGGGCGAAGGCGTGCAGTTGGGCAACCGGAAAATCGCCACCGATCCGGCCTTGCAGATGCATACCTATTTTTACAAGGATACGGATGGGCGTCCCGCTTTCCCGGTGGATTCTTTCTACGACGTGTTTACCGGCAAGATACCGGCGGAAAAATACCGCGACAAGATCGTGCTGATCGGTGCGTCGGCCGCCGGCGTCGGCACCTTGCAGGTGACGCCGGTTTCTGCGGGCATGGCGCCCGCGTTGATCCTGGCGCATTCGGTGTCCAGCATTCTCAAGGGCGATTATTTCGTGGCGCCGGACTGGGGGGTGATGGCGGAAATCGGCGTGTTCCTGCTGGTCGCGCTGTACCTGGTTCTGTTGCTGCCGCGTCTCGGTGCGGCGGTTGGTGCCGCAGTTACCGGCGCATTGTTCGCGGCATTGCTGGCGGCGCACTTCGTGCTGATGACGACTCAGGCGCTGTGGCTGCAACTGATGCTGCCCTCGACTTTGCTGCTGGTCGGCCATGCGCTGCTGACCACCAAGCGCTTCCTGGTGACGGAGAAGGGCAAACATAAATCCGATGCCGAATCCGCGGAAAGCAACCGTATGCTGGGGCTGGCATTCCAGGGACAGGGGCAGCTGGACATCGCCTTCGACAAGTTCCGCAAGGTGCCGATGGACGACAGTCTGATGGAGGTGCTGTACAACCTGGGGCTGGATTTCGAGCGCAAACGCCAGTTCAACAAGGCCGAATCGGTATTCAAATATATGGCCGAATACAACCCCAAGTTCCGCGATCTGGAGCAGCGCGTGAAGCAGGTGCAGGCCATGTCCGAAACAGTCATTCTCGGAAGCGGCGGAGGCGGGCGCACCAATGCCAGCACCATGGTGCTGGACAAGGCGGGCGTGTCCAAGCCGATGCTGGGGCGTTACGAGATCGAGAAGGAGCTCGGCAAGGGCGCGATGGGCGTGGTGTATTACGGCAAGGATCCCAAGATTGGCCGCGTGGTGGCGATCAAGACCATGGCCCTGGCTCAGGAGTTCGAGCCGGACGAATTGCAGGACGTGAAGGAACGCTTCTTCCGCGAGGCGGAAACGGCGGGACGTTTGAACCATCCGAACATCGTGTCGATTTACGATGCCGGCGAGGAGCACGACCTGGCTTATATCGCGATGGAATTTCTCAAGGGCAAGGATCTGGTGCCGTTTACCAAACCGGGCAATCTGCTGCCGCTGGACAGGGTGATGAGCATCGTTGCCCGTGTCGCCGACGCGCTGGATTATGCGCACAGGCAGAACGTGGTACATCGCGACATCAAGCCGGCCAACATCATGTACGACCCGGAAACCGATACGCCCAAGGTGACCGATTTCGGCATCGCGCGCATTACCGATTCGAGCAAAACCAAAACCGGCATGGTGCTGGGCACGCCTTCGTTCATGTCGCCGGAGCAGCTGGCTGGCAGGAAGATCGAGGGGCATTCCGACCTGTTCTCGCTGGGCGCGAGCCTCTACCAACTGGCTTGTGGTAAGCTTCCATTCGAGGGCGACTCGATGGCGCAGTTGATGTACCGTATCGCCAACGAACCCCATGCCGATATTTTGAGCATCCGGCCGGATTTGCCGCCTTGTCTGGTGACCATCGTCAACAAGTCGCTGGCCAAACAGATCGAAGACCGTTACGCCAATGGCGCGGAGATGGCTGAAGCGTTACGCCGATGCGCGGCCGGCTTGCAGGGATGAGCTATGAAAATAGAAGACGCGCTTGAAATAGTCAGCCAGACCCATCCGGGTATGGTGCGTTCGCACAACGAAGACAGCGTCGCGCAGGAACTGGCTTGTGGCTTGGTTGTGCTGGCGGACGGGATGGGTGGCTATAATGCCGGAGAAGTGGCGAGCGGCATAGCCGTTTCGGTCGTGGCGACGGAAATCTGCCAACGCTTGGAGAGTGTCAGCCCGGTGGATCGCGACGAGGCAAGCGGCGAGGAATTGGGTGTGGCGCTGCTGCGCGACAACATCCGCAAGGCGAACGCCTCGATCTATCATGCGGCGCAGAGCCAGCCGCAATACGCGGGAATGGGCACGACCATCGTTTCCGGCCTGTTTTACGACAACCGCGTGGCGGTCGGGCATGTCGGCGATTCGCGCATGTACCGGTTGCGCGGCGAGACGCTGGAGACGATCACCCGCGACCATTCCCTGTTGCAGGAGCAGATCGACGGCGGGATGATCAGCGTCGAGGATGCGCGCCAGTCCAGGAACAAGAATCTGGTGACGCGCGCGGTCGGGATCGATGCCGAAGTGGTGCCGGAAATTCATTTGCACGACGTGCTGGTCGGCGATATTTACCTGCTCTGTTCGGACGGCCTGAACGACATGGTGGAGGACGAGGATATCCAGTCCACGCTGTATGCGATGCAGGGCAACCTGCCGCTTGCGGTCGAGCAATTGATCCAGATGGCGAACGACAACGGCGGCCGCGACAATGTTTCGGTGATACTGGTAAAAATCAATGGCGAATTTGCCGTGCCGCGCGGCTGGCTGGCGCAGCTGTTCAAATGGTTCAGGAAGTAACTGGTTCAAAATTCAGTTTGGGGAAGGGTCAAGACTATGGCTGCAAAATTGATACTTAGCATGGACGGGGTGGTCGTCAAGGAATACCCCCTGAGCAAGGAGCGCATGACCATCGGGCGCAAGGCGCATAACGATATTGTCATCGACAACCTGGCGGTGAGCGGCGAACATGCGGCAGTCGTCACCATACTGCACGACTCTTTCCTCGAAGACCTGGACAGCACCAACGGGCTGGAAGTAAACGGGGTTCCGACCAAGAAGCACTTCCTGCAAAACAACGACCTGATCGAGATCGGCAAATACAAGCTGAAATACGTCAACGATCAGGCCGGCCAGACGAACCCCGCCGATTTCGAGAGAACCATGGTGTTGCGCGCGCCGGTCAAACAGGCCGCCCCTGCCGCAGAAAAAGGCGATACAACCGTGATGGGCATGACAAAGGCCCCAAGCGCCGCCAATGTCAAGCCTGCCGAAATGCTGGATCAAACCGGCAAAGCTGCGCAGCAGCCGGTCAAACCGGCAATTCCACAGGCGGCTGCCAAGCCGGCCATGGCTTCCGCCTTGCAAGCGGTGGCCGTGCAAATTCTGACCGGCCCCAACGCCGGGAAGGAGCTGGAACTGGTCAAGAACCTCACCACGCTGGGCAAACCCGGCGTGCAGGTGGCTGTCCTGACGCGCCGCCCGCACGGTTACTTTATCACCCATGTGGAAGGCGCAAACCATCCAACGGTGAACGGAACGCCGTTGAGCGACCAGCCGCATCAGCTTAACGACCATGATGTGATCGAGCTGGCCGGGGTGAAAATGGAGTTTTATTTCAAGGGATAACAGATGGCAGAGGACAGCGGGCAGGAGACAGAAGCGTTGTCGCGGCTTCGCCGCGCCTTTAATGGAATATTGCCGCGCAGCGGCAACAAAGCCTCTGTCTCCTGTCCCCTGTCTTCCGTCCTCTGGCAGACATCGTGAAAAAAAATGCGGTACTGATCGGGCTGGGGCTGCTGATAATCCTGTTTTTTGCCGGCAATGCCGCGCGTTTCTATCAGCTTAATTTTGTCGATAAGCTGTCCGCCGTCCTGTATGACTACCGTTTGCAGTTGACCATGCCGCGTACGGTGGATAGCCGTATCGTCATTCTCGACATCGACGAGAAAAGCCTCAAGGAGGAAGGGCGCTGGCCGTGGAGCCGGGATCGCCTCAGCCTGCTGATGGACAAGCTGTTCGATAAATATGGCGTGGTAGTGGTCGGTTTCGACGTGGTGTTTGCCGAGAAGGACGAAAGTTCCGGGCTCAGGGTATTGCAGCAAATCGGGCAAACTCAGCTCAAGGGAGATGCGCAGTTCCAGGCGGCATTGATCCAGCTCCAGCCGCAACTCGAGTATGACAAACTGTTCGCCGACAGTATCAGGAACCGCAACGTGGTGCTGGGTTATTACCTGACCAATCAGAGCGGCACCGACAATGTGTCAGGGGTGTTGCCCGAACCGGTTTTTCCGGCGGGCATATTTAAGGGGCGGCCGATCAGGTTTACGTCCTGGAACGGTTATGGGGCAAATCTTCCGGGATTGCAAAAGGCGGCGGCGGCGGCCGGACACTTCAATCCGCTGGTGGACGCCGACGGTGTGGTGCGGCGCGTACCGATGGTCGCGGAATACGGCGGAGCCTATTACGAATCCCTGTCGCTGGCGATGGTGCGCACCCTGTTCGGCCAACCGGAATTGCTGCCGGGTTTTGCCGAGGGCAAAACCGAGGGCTATGGCGGCCTGGAGTGGCTGGAACTGGATACCGCCGCCGGCAAACTGAAAATCCCGGTGGACGTGGAGGTGGCCACTTTCGTGCCGTACCGCGGCAGGCAAGGGAGCTTCCGCTATATTTCGGTTGCCGATGTGCTGCATGACCGCGTCGAAATCGAGCAACTCCAGAACAAGATCGTGCTGATAGGCACCACGGCGCCCGGACTGCTCGATCTGCGCGCCACGCCGGTGGCGGAGGTTTATCCGGGGGTGGAAGCGCACGCCAACATGATTTCCGGCATTCTCGACCAGAACCTGAAAGAGCGGCCGGCCTATATGGTCGGGGCAGAGGTGGTCTGGCTGCTGCTGATGGGTATTGCGTTGAGCTTTCTGCTGCCGCGACTGGGGCCGGCCAAGGCAATACTGGTTTCGGCGACCACCTTCGCCATTACGTTCGGCATGAGCCTGGCCGTCTGGCACTACGGGAACCTGCTGTTTACCGTGGCGAACAGCCTGGTGATGATCGCCTTGCTGTTTGCGCTGAACATGTCCTACGGCTACTTCGTCGAATCGCGCACCAAGCGCCAGATTACCGGCCTGTTCGGCCAGTATGTGCCGAGCGAACTGGTCGAGGAAATGGCGGAGCATCCGGAAAGCGTGTCCATGGAAGGCGACAGCCGCGAGATGACCATCCTGTTTTCCGACGTGCGCGGTTTTACCACGCTTTCGGAGGGGCTGGACCCGAAGGAACTGACGCTGCTGATGAACGAATTCCTCACCCCCTTGTCACGAGTTATTTACAAGCATCGCGGCACCATCGATAAATACATGGGCGATTGCATCATGGCATTCTGGGGCGCGCCGCTGCCGGATGCGAACCATGCGCGCCATGCAATCCTGGCAGGCATCGAGATGCAAGCGGCCCTGAAGGCGTTGCAGCCGCACTTCAAGGAACGCGGCTGGCCGGAGATTTACATCGGCATAGGTATCAACAGCGGGCGCGTCAGCGTCGGCAACATGGGTTCCGAAGTGCGCGTGGCCTACACGGTAATGGGCGATGAAGTGAACCTCGCCTCGCGTCTGGAAGGTATTACCAAGCAGTACGGCGTCGGCGTGATCGTCGGCGAAAACACCAAAAATGCCGTAACCGATTTTGTCTACCGCGAGCTTGACCATGTGCGCGTGAAAGGCAAGGAGAAACCAATCGCGATTTACGAGCCCATCGGCCTGTCCAGCGAAGTGAGTAAGGATTTGCAGGACGAGGTCAAGCTGTTCCACGAAGCGCGCCGCCTGTACCGCAGGCAGGACTGGGATCAGGCCGAGTTGCAACTGATGAATTTGCAGCGCATGTCGCCGGATGCGGCACTGTACGGAATTTATGCCGAGCGCATCGCCTATTTCCGTAAAAATCCGCCTGCGGCGGATTGGGATGGCGTGTTTGTGTTCCAGACCAAGTGATTCGGTAGGGGCGCGATTTATCGCGCCCTTCGCCGGGAGCAAGAATAGTTAGGGGCGCGATAAATCGCGCCCCTACGGATCATCAAGATTAAAGGCGACAAAACGATGAAACTCAGAGTATTGGGGTGTAGCGGCGGGATCGGTGGCAATCAGCGCACCACCTCGTTCCTGCTCGATCATGACGTGCTGATCGATGCAGGAACGGGTGTCAACGAACTCAGCCTTGCCGAAATCAGCATGATCGACCATGTTTTTATCACCCATTCGCATCTCGACCATATCGCCTGCATCCCGTTCATGGTGGACAGCGCATGGGCCATGCGCGACCGCCCGCTGACCATTTACGCCATCGAGGAAACGCTGGGCATCCTCAGGCAGCATATTTTCAACTGGAAAATATGGCCGGATTTCACGGAAATCCCCGACGCCTGCCAACCTTCCATGCGTTACCGTCCGATAGCACTGGGCGAGACGGTTGTGTTGGGCGAACGCAGGATAACCGCCATTCCGGCCCATCATGCTGTACCTGCGGTCGGTTTTCATCTGGATAGCGGCGAGGCGAGCCTGGTATATAGCGGGGATACCACCGTCAACGATGACGTATGGGAGGCGGTTAACCGGATCGAAAATTTACGCTATCTCATCATTGAAACCGCATTCTCGGACGGCGAAAAAGAGCTGGCGGTACTGTCCATGCACCTTTGCCCGAGCATGCTGGCGGGAGAACTGAAAAAATTCCGGCGCGATGCCGAGGTGTTTGTGACACATCTGAAGCCGGGTGAAGTGGAGCTGACCATGCGGCAGATCGAAAGCGCCGTTCATGACCGGCAGCCCAAAATGCTGTTGAACGGCCAGGAGCTCGAGTTTTAGATGACTTACGCGCTCGACATCAAGGTGCTGGCAGGACTGGAGCCGATTTCCTCGTTCGGCCCGGCGCGCTTGCGCGAGTTGCTCGATTATTGCCATATCGAAACTGTGTTCAAAGGCAGCGACCCGTTCAAGGCGCATGGCCTGCAAGGACAGTCGGTCTACTTGTTGGACGGCGAACTCGAACTGGTTTACCAGGACGGCAACCGGGTGGTGGTCGGCGCGCAGTCCGAATGGGCCAAACACCCGTTGGGCAAGCGTCAGCCGAGCATCGTTTCCGCTTCGGCATTGCGCGAGAGCCAGTTGCTGCGTGTCGATGACGAATTGCTGGACAGAATAGTTACCCTGGATCAGTTTTCTCAGCATGCCCCTGTCGAGCGCTCTTTTTCCGTGCCGGGACATGCAGACCCCAACGACGCCTCGACCAGCATCAAGCGTTTGCTCAACTCCAGCATGTTCAGCGCGGACAACCTCAAGAACGGGCCGCTGGCGCATTTGCCGATGGCGAACGTCAGCGCGCTGTTGCAGCGCATCGAAGCGATTGCCGTGTGGGAAGGTGATGTCATCATCCGCGAAGGCGACGAGGGGGACTATTACTATCTGATCGATAGCGGGCGCGCACAGGTGACGCGCCGCGTAGGCGGTGTGGACTTGCTGCTGGCCAACCTGAAGGCGGGCGATGTGTTTGGCGAGGAAGCGCTGGTTTCGGACGTGAAACGCAATGCGACCGTCACGATGAAATCCAACGGGGTATTATTGCGCCTCGGGCGGCAGGATTTCATGGAACTGCTGCAGGAGCCGTTGCTGCATAAGTTGAGTTACGAGCAGGCCGTGCGGGCCGTGGCGCAGGGCGCGGTATGGCTGGACGTGCGGCATCCTCCAGAGTACCGGTACGACAGGCTGCCAGGGGCGATGAACGTGCCGCTGAACGATATACGTAACGCGCTCGGTGTACTGGATCCCGGCAAGAAATATATCGCCTACTGCCAGAGCGGGCGGCGCAGCGCGGCTGCCGCATTTATCCTGGCGCAGGCCGGGTATGATGTGCGAGTGCTGGACGGCGGGCTGTGGTCGGTGCCAAAAACGACACAAAATACAGAGCGGTGAAACGGGAGCGGTAATGAGTACAGTAATGCCAGGCAACGGTGCAGCCGGTAAGGCAGGGGAGAGCAGCCTCAGCATCAAGCTCGAGTTCACCAAGAACCTCAACCATGTTATCAACAAGATTCACGCCACCAGCAATATCGATGAAATCATGCTGGATGTCAGCAAGGACATCTGCACGCTGTTCAATGCCGACCGGCTGACCATCTACGTGGTGGGAGAGGATAATGCCTCGCTCGTTTCAAAAGTCAAAACCGGGCTGAATTCGTTCAAGGATCTCAAGCTGCCGATTGCGGAACAGAGCGTCGCCGGTTTTGCGGCGATGCACAAGAAGCTGCTCAACGTCAAGGATGTCTACGATGTGCAGGAGCTGGCTGGGTACAGCCCCCAGTTGCGTTTTTTGCAGGAAGTCGACAAGCGTACCGGCTACCGCACCAAGCAGATGCTGGTTGCGCCCATCCTGGATACCAGCGGCGATCTGGTCGGCGTTATTCAAATCATCAACAACAGGGCGGGCGCTCCTTTCGCGGCGATGGTCGAGGAGGGAGTGCAGGAACTGGTGCAGAGCATGGCGGTGGCGTTGCGCCAGCGCCAGCAAATTGCCACGGTCAAGACCAAATACGATTTTCTGGTGGCCGACGCGGTGCTTTCCGCGGCGGAGTTCGAACTGGCGACCCGCACCGCCCGCCGCAAGGGAGTCGATATCGAGGAGGTGCTGATCGACGAATTCCAGGTCAGCGTCGCCGCGCTGGGCAAGGCGTTATCCGCTTTCTTCGGCGTGCCTTACGAACCCTACAAGGCGGATCGCATCAAGCCGTCCGACTTGCTGAAAAACCTGAAGCGGGAATACGTGGGAAGCAGCCACTGGATTCCGATCGAGGACACCCAGGAGGGGTTGGTGATCCTGACCACCGACCCGGAGCGGATCCAGACCTCGCGCGTGGTCAACAACATTTTTCCCAAGCACCGGCTGGCCTACAAAGTTTGCTCGCAACGCGAATTCAAGCAGACCCTCGACTTGTTCTATGGCGGGGGCGGAGGCGACGCGGGCAGCGGTTTTGCCGTGGACGAATCGTCAATGGACGATCTGCTGTCCAGCATGGGCGGGGACGAAGAAGAGAGCGGCGGCGCCAGCCAGGACGATGTCAGCGCCGCGGCCGACAACGAGCTGGTCAAGCTGGTCAACAAGATCATCGTCGACAGTTACCGCATGGGCGCGTCGGATATCCATATCGAGCCGGGGCCGGGCAAGATGAAAACGCAGATCCGCGTGCGCAAGGATGGCTCGCTGCTCAATTACATCGAGGTACCCTCCACCTACCGCAACGCGCTGGTGACGCGCCTCAAGATCATGTGCGACCTGGATATTTCCGAGAAGCGCAAGCCGCAGGACGGCAAGATCAAGTTCAAGAAGTTCGGCCCGCTGGACATCGAGCTGCGCGTCGCGACCATCCCGTCGCAGGGCGGCGTCGAGGATGTGGTGATGCGTATTCTCGCTTCCGGCGAGCCGCTGCCGCTGGACAAGATGGGTTTCTCGAAACGCAACGACGAGCTGATCAAAGCGACCGTCAGCAAACCGTACGGCCTGTTTTTCGTGTGTGGGCCGACCGGCTCCGGTAAAACGACGACGCTGCACTCCATCCTCAAATTCATCAACACGCCCGACACCAAAATTTGGACGGCGGAAGACCCGGTGGAAATCACCCAGAAGGGTCTGCGCCAGGTGCAGATCAACAAGAAGGCCGGGCTGGATTTCGCCACCATCATGCGCGCCTTCCTGCGCGCCGACCCGGACGTGATCATGGTCGGCGAAATGCGCGACAAGGAGACCGTGTCCATCGGCATCGAGGCCTCGCTCACCGGGCACCTGGTGTTCGCCACGCTGCACACCAACAGCGCGCCGGAATCCATCATCCGCCTGCTCGACATGGGCATGGATCCGTTCAACTTTGCCGATGCGCTGCTGGGCATCCTGGCGCAACGCTTGGCGAAACGTTTATGCGCCAGCTGCAAGAAACCGCATATCGCTACCCAAGAGGAGATCAAGGCCATGATCACCGAATACAGCACCGAACTGACCAACACCACAACCTGGAAAAAAGACCCGGCTGTCGCGATGAAGGCTCTCTATGCGGATTGGGCCAAGATGTTTGCCGACGACCAGGGGCAGTTCACTTTGTACGAGCCGGTCGGCTGCGACAAATGCACCAACACCGGCTATCGCGGGCGCGTCGGCCTGCACGAGTTGCTGATCGGCACCGACCCGGTCAAGAAGGCCATCCAGGAACACGCGCGCGTCGCCGAACTGCTGGCCATCGCCCTCGAGGAAGGGATGCACACGCTGAAGCAGGACGGCATGGAGAAGGTGTTGCAGGGCATCACCGACATGCACCAGATACGCGCGGTCTGTATAAAGTAAGGAGCCATCATGCATTCCACGGAGCGCCTGCTGCACCGCCTCAAGGAACTCAACGAGATCGGCATCGCGCTGTCCCAGCAGCGCGATATCAACAGCCTGCTGGAAACCATCCTGGAGGCGGCCAAACGCATTACCCATGCCGATGCCGGCACGCTCTACCTGCACGAGCCGGAACAGCGCGTATTGCGCTTCGAGATCATGCGCACCGATTCGCTGAACATCGCGATGGGCGGCAGCAGCGGCGTGCCGATCACCTTCTATCCGATCCACCTTTACGACAAGGAAGGCAAGCCCATTCATTCGATGGTAGTGAGCCACTCGGCGCTGAGCGGCGAGACGGTCAATATTTCCGATGCCTATGCTGCGGAAGGTTACGATTTTTCCGGCACCAAAAAATTCGATGCCAAGACCGGCTACCGCTCGCAGTCTTTCCTCGCCGTGCCGATGCGCAACCACGAGAACGAAATCATCGGAGTGTTGCAGTTAATCAACGCGCAGGACCGCGAAAGTGGCGCGGTCGTGCCGTTCTCGGGCGACGACCAGCAGCTGTTGGAATCGCTCGCTTCGCAGGCCGCCATCGCGCTCACCAACCGCCGCTTGATCGCGCAACTGGAAGAGCTGTTCGAATCTTTCATCCAGCTCATCAACACCGCGATCGACGACAAATCCCCCTATACGGCCGGGCATTGCGCGCGCGTGCCGGTGCTGACCATGATGCTGGCCGAAGCGGTCAACCGCACCGATAGCGGCCCGCTCAAGGATTTTGTGATGTCCGAAAAAGACCGGCATGAATTGAAAATGGCCGGATTGCTGCACGATTGCGGAAAAATCACCACCCCGGTACATGTGGTGGATAAGTCGACCAAGCTGCATACCCTGCTCGACCGCATCCACCTGATCGACACGCGTTTCGGGGTACTCAAGCGCGATGCGGAAATAGCCATGCTGCGCGCACTATCAAACCGCCCCTCTGATAAAACCGCTAGCCATTCGACTAGGTCGCCCAAAGATGGCGCCCAAGTCGCTGGTTATCCCGCGAGCGGGGGGGTGGATGGGGGAGAGGGTGGTATTTCGGAGGAAACCGCTGCGATCCGCGCCGAATACGAGGCGCGCATCCGGCAGCTCGACGACGACTGCGAGTTTTTGCGCCACTGCAACATCGGCGGCGAAGCCATGTCGGAGGAAGCGCAGCAGCGCGTGCGCCGGATCGCCGCCTACCAGTGGCGCGATACCGACGGAAAATTGGCCGACTTTCTCAGCGGCGACGAGATCGAGAACCTTAATATCCGCGCCGGCACGTTGACGGCGGCGGAGCGCGAGACCATCAACCACCACATCGTCGTCACGATCAAGATGCTGGAATCGTTGCCGTGGCCGAAAAATCTCAATAACGTCCCGGAATATGCGGGCGGACATCACGAGCGCATGGACGGCAAAGGCTACCCGCGCGGGCTGACGCGCGAGCAGATGTCGGTGCAGGCGCGCATGATGGGCATCGCCGATATTTTCGAGGCGCTCACCGCCAAAGACCGCCCCTACAAGCTCGGCAAGACCCTGACCGAATCGCTGACCATACTCGGAAAGCTCAAACTGGGCGGGCATATCGACCCCGACCTGTTCGACGTATTCATTCGCGAGAAGGTTTATCTCGATTACGCCAACCAGTTTCTCGCGCCCGAGCAGATCGACGCGGTGGATTTGAGCAAGATTCCGGGCGTGAACCTGGAGGCATGACAGATACTTGTTGGGCCCTGTTGTCGCGGGAAACATCCTGACTCCCACTTGTGCGGGCATCCGTCACACGGATTGCGTGATTCGCGATTGATGGGGCTCGCAAGCTGGCCGCATCCAACAAGGACTAATCGGGGTTGAGCGGCCCGAAGCTTTCGAGTTTCTTCTTCAACGCGGGGTCGTGGGGCGTAAGGGCGAGCGCCTTCTTCAGGTAATACTGCGCCGAACGGGGATCAAGGGATACCAGCAATTCGTAGTCGGCGGCCGCTTCGAAAAACAGCGCGCGCAGCGAATTGCTGATCCGGGTGTTGCTGGCGCCAGCGGCGAACAGCTTGAGGGCGTCCTGCCGGTTCAGACACTTCGGCATGCCGAGCAATGGCTTGAGAAGGTGCTGCGGAAGCTCCAAGTCTTTAGATGCATATGGTGTATGCTCCAAGCGATGCGCAAACTCGTCAATCCATTGCTGCTCGACGGGTCTTTTAGATGAGCAGGCCCAAAAGATTAGCGCCTGGTGGCCAAGCTTGAACGACGCATCCATGGCCGCAGATTGCTCCAGGTAGAAACGGACATTTATCCCGCCCATGGGATCGCCGACATCGCCGTAGCCCGCCTTGATCAACGCAAGCGCCGCAGCATGGTTGGCCCGGGCGGATTGCGGGTGGCGCGTGGCTTCGATCTGGGAACTGAGCAGTGGGTTGCTCATCTGCTCGGCGCGCAGCCAGGTAATGAAAGCGAGGATCAGCACGACTGCAACCGCCAGCAGGCCGGTCGTCTGGTATGGGTAGTCCAGCTTCAGTTTTTGCAGGAAGGTGAGGCCGGTGTAGCCGATGCCCGCGATCAGGCCGAGCGAGGGCAGGTAGTTGCGGTATTCGTGGGCGATTTCCAGCGGCAAAAAGGTGGATTCGAGGGCGTGTCCGGCGAGGAACCAAGTCAGGGCAAAGCACAGCAATGGCTGGCGGCGGCGCAACAACCAGATTCCCGCGACAACCGCCGCCCAGCCGGTGAGTGCTACCAAGGTGGCGGGCGGTTCGAGCAGCCCCGCCGACAATGCAAAATCGTCGAGGTAAAGCCCGAAGCCTGCGTAGCTGGGGGCGACGATCTGCGCCGCATAAAACCACAGCACCCTGGCTTCGGTCAGAAGGCGCTCGGCCAGCGTGAACGGGCGCATCGCGTAAGCGGTTTCCAGCCAGTTCCAGCCCAGATAGGACAACATGGCCAGCGCAATGATAGCCAGCGCAACAATCGCTGCGGGAATCGTCCACGACTCCTTGCGCGGAAATTCGCCGCGCACCGGCGAATTCCTTGCAGTGCGCATCAAGAAGGTGACGGCGAGGATATAAAGCGGAAAGAGCAGCCCGGTTTCCTTGCTCAGGACGGAAAGCGGCCAGAACAGCAGCCAACCGGCGCCCAGCCATGCCCAGAACTGCCAGCGGCGCTCGGCCAAGGCGACGGCCTTCAAATGGCAGATCAGCGCCAGCAGCATGAACATTCCTGACAGCAGGGTCATGCGCTGCACCGCCAGCATCACCGGCATGAAGTTGATCGGATGCACCAGCCAGATGGCCGCGATCCAGAGCGCCAGCCAGCTTTGGCTTGCTGCGGAGAGCCGGTTTTCCGGCAAGGCGCGCAGCAGCAGCGCCGCGAACCAGGCCGCGAGCAGACCATTGAGCAGATGGATGGCGAGGTTGATGGCCTTGAACGCGAACGGGTCGAGGCCGAAGAAATAGTGGGTGAGCGCGAAGCTCAACACGCTGACCGGGCGGCCCAGCGGGCCGGCGGACGGGCCGGCAAGGCTGGCGCGCAGCGCATCGAAACTCAAAGTGCCGATATGAACGGCGCTGTTTTCGACGATATTCGGGGCGTCGTCGAAAAAAAAACCGCCCTTTAGTCCGGGGGTAATGACAATCAGCGCCAAAGCCAGAACGGCGATCCAGGATGCGGTGAAAGCCATGGTTTTGCGTGGAGCGTTCATTGTCGGCCTATAAAAAAGAAAACCCCCGGACTGGCCGGGGGTTCGGTTGGATCAACTACCTGATTAGAAGTCCTTGCAGGAACCTGGCAGGTATTTCGTTGGAATCGGAAAGGCAGCAGTAGCCTGAGCGGCTTTACCACTATCAGCAGCCAGGCTCGTTTCGGCACCCGTTGCAACACCCGCTGGAGCTGCACCGCATGTCCAGATTACGGCACCAGTGGTTTGATTACCCGTAGCCTTCAGGGCAAGCGCTCCACCCCTAGCACCGCCCAGTTTTGTGTCATCCAGCAGTACTACGACAACGTAACCCTCAGTAGCTGCATTTACCCCCGCCTGGTTCCAAGTCACGCCGTAAACAACACCAGTGGATTGGTCCTGAACGCCCATCGAAAGGGCGCTAGGTAACATTGCGCCATTGTTGGCAAAAACTTCGGATACGGCGGTGCGGCCTGAGGAAGCGGCCAGCAGACCTTCGGATACCCGTGCGCGGATGGTGTAATCCTGGTAAGCCGGCAACGCGACGGCGGCCAGAATGCCGATGATCGCGATCACGATCATCAGTTCGATCAGGGTAAAACCTTTTTGTATGCTTTTCATGATAAAGCTCCTTGTGAATTGACTTGAGTTTAGCCATTCGACCGGGTTGCCGTGCTGCGCTAATCCGATCGCTGGTTAACACACGCGAAGTGTGTTGCCGGTAAGTTATGCAATAGTTATGCCATGGATCCGGGGTGGGGCGCTGGCACGTCTGCGCCGGGTATTCTTATCGCTCCTTAGACCGTGCGGCGCGAGAGAACGGTAAAAAAAGACCCTCAACATCCCAAATCCGTTACATGGCTGACGATTTTTGGCAGTTTATTTGGGGCGCCAATCCGGATGCAGGTATCGTAAAGTCCCCAGCGTTGCCAGCAGATACTTTATAGTTGGCATGAAACCCGCTTCTCGGGAAGGCGAAAACCGCAGAAGTTCACTTGGTCGCGCGATAACTGGCATGCTTTTCAATTCACTTACATTCTTGGCCTTTTTTGCAATCGTCTATCCGCTGTTCTGGGCCTTGCCGGGATGGCACGCCAAAAAGCGCCTGCTGCTGGTTGCCAGCTATCTGTTTTATTCCGCGTGGAATCCACCCTATGCCTTGATTATTCTGGCATCCACTCTGGTGGATTTCGAAATTGCCAGGCGGATCGGGCGCGCAGAAACGCAATCGGCAAAAAGATCGTTGTTGATCCTCAGCCTGATAAGCAATCTGGGTTTGTTGTCCTATTTCAAGTACGGGCAACTGGCCGTTGACAGCTTTGCGAGCCTGCTGGCAACGGTTGGCATTATCTACCACGCCCCGGATTTCGACATCGTGCTGCCCGTCGGCATCTCTTTTTACACGTTTGCGTCCCTTTCGTACACGATAGACGTTTACCGGGGGCAGATCAGGTCGGACTGGAAATTTTCGGATTACGCATTGTTTGTGAGCTTTTTTCCACACCTGGTTGCCGGGCCTATTGTCCGCGCGAGCTATCTGCTGCCGCAGATCGAGAATCCCAGGATGCCCAACCTCAATCAGGTCGGATGGGGGTTGACCTTCGTCGCCATGGGATTGTTCTGCAAGGTGGTGCTGGCCGACAATGTATTTGCGCCGGTCGTCGATCAGTTTTACAAAAACCCGGCTGCAGAGGGGTGGTTTCATGCATGGGCTGGAGTATTAAGTTTTTCCGGGCAAATCTATTACGATTTCAGCGGGTATTCCTTATGCGCTATCGGCCTTGCTTTATGCTTCGGTTTCTACTTTCCCGACAATTTCAAGCACCCTTATGCCGCAAGGGGTTTTTCGGACTTCTGGAGGCGTTGGCATATATCCCTGTCGACCTGGCTGCGGGATTATCTTTACATCAGCCTCGGCGGCAACCGGGTGGGGAATTTCAGAATTTACCTCAACCTCATGCTGGTCATGCTTATCGGCGGCATGTGGCACGGGGCCTCGTGGATGTTTGCGCTATGGGGCGGGTTGCATGGATTGTTTCTCATAATCGAGAGGGCCATGCGCAAGCTGCCCGAATCCAGGTGGTTATCGGTGCTGGCGCAAAGACCCTTGCCGGAGTTGGCGACCTTCATGCTGGTGACGCTGGCCTGGATTCCTTTCCGGGCAACTTCGCTCGAAAACGCTGCCAGCGTATTCGGAAGCCTGTTTGATTTCGGTGCGCCATCCATACCCGAGAACGCCCAACTTGTCGCAATCATCGCCATGCTGGTTACCGTCAGGTGGCACTTTGCCCTGCGCGACACGAGCCTTGAGGCCGTTTTCTCGAAACTGATGCCCGCCGTGCAGACATTGGCGATTTCGATTTGCCTCGTTACCCTGTTTCTTTATTCCGGTGGAGATCAGCGTGCCTTCCTCTACTTCCAGTTTTAAGAGAGAGCTGGCAGAACAGCCATGGGCCTTGATTTTCGGGGCGGCTGTGGCGGTATTTGCCTGTTTTGCCGGAGGCATGGAGCTGCAACTGGCCCGCCTGGGATATCAGCCGACTGTCTCAATCGGCAAGGACCACTGGGTGGCCGAGAGAATCAGGGCCAACGAACTGGGTTCCAGAGCTCTGGTCATTATCGGCGCTTCCCGTATCCAGCTTGGACTTGATCTGGGCGTGTTAAGGGCAAATACCGGGCTGGAACCCGTGCAGCTTGCCATCGATGCAAGCTTGCCCTATCCCGTCCTGGCGGGGCTTGCGCAAGATCCTGCATTCAAGGGAACGGTGATCGTGGACTATTATCCACAGACAACCGAATACGAAGGCGGCCCCGGAGCCGATTTCCATAAGTCGTTTGAAGCGGAGGCTGCAAAAACCTATGCGTTTCCAACTGGAAGCACGGTCGAGAAATATCTGACAAGGCTATTGCACGAGAACCTGCGCGTATATTCGGATGGGGCGAACCCATGGCTTTCGTTGAGGTACCGTATTATGGAGGCGCGACCGCAAAATCAATATCTCATCACCATGGCCGACCGCTCAAGGAAGGCCGATTACCGGAAAGTTAAAATGCCCGAGTTTTACCATAACCGGGTGGCGAGAACCCTCGGTATCCAGATAGATGCCGGAGGCGGAAATATCGAGTCCCTCTTGCGGCAGAAAATCAATGAGCAGATGCCGTTGGCAAACAGCGGTGTGTGGCAGCGCAAAGTCAGCGAGATGCGCAAACAGGTTGAAGCCATTCGGGCGAGGGGCGGCAGGGTGCTGTTTATCGGTATGCCATCGTCGGGCATGGTGCGCGAGATTGAAGAGCGCCGCTACCCAAAAGCGCAGTACTGGGATTATTTCGAGCAGAATATCGGTGCGCCCGCGCTGCATTCGAATTACACCCCAATCCTGCAAGACTTTGTTTGCCCGGACGGATCGCATCTGGACATGCGGAATCGGGCGGCTTTTACGGAAAATCTGGTCCGGATATTGAAGGCTAATCGTTTTCTGTAGGGCGCACCTTGAAATATCGAATGCGTAATCCGAAATTTCAAGGTATGGACAATCTGGGATAAACTGGCCTTCTGCCAGGCGGGGGGCGGCAAGAATAAACACCCCGCGAGGCGGGCAAAACGAGCCACTCGCGGCGAGTTTTGAGGAGCGGCCAAACCGCGATATTGTTCCGCTTCGCGGGATTTTTTAATCACCTGAATTCCCGCATGTGCGGGAATGACGGCTCATTGGATTACAGGCCAAAAAAGGCCAGGCGACGATCATGACAGATACGATTTCCATCATCCTCCCGGCCAGGAACGAAGCTGCCAGCCTGCGCACCCTGCTGCCGGAGCTGGTGGCGATCTTGCCGGGCGCGGAAATCATCGTGGTCAATGACGGCTCCGACGACGACACGCTGGCGGTCTGCGCGGAATTCCCGGTGCGGGTGCTCAGCCACCCTTACCCGAAAGGTAATGGCGCAGCGATCAAATCCGGAGCGCGCGCCGCGAACGGTGAAGTGCTGATATTCATGGATGCGGACAGCCAGCACAAGCCGCAGGACATTCCGGCATTGCTGGCAAAATTCGCCGAAGGCTATGACATGGTTGTCGGCGCGCGCCAGTCCGGTTCACATGCCGGATCGCACCGGGCGGTGGCGAACGACGTTTTCAGCCGCCTCGCCACTTGGATGACAGGGCGGCAAGTGGAAGACCTTACCTCCGGTTTTCGTGTGGTAAAGGCCGACAAGTTTCGCAAGTTTCTCTATCTGTTGCCCAACGGTTTTTCCTACCCGACCACCATCACCATGAGCTTCTTCCGTGCCGGGCTGAGTGTGGCTTACCTGCCGATCCATACTCCCCGGCGTACCACCGGGAGGAGCCATATCAGCCCGTTTCGCGATGGCGTGCGTTTCCTGCTGATCATCTTCAAGATTGGAACGCTTTATTCGCCGCTGAAAC
The DNA here is from genome assembly GCA_001801215.1 of Gallionellales bacterium RIFCSPLOWO2_02_FULL_59_110. GTDB lineage: Bacteria > Pseudomonadota > Gammaproteobacteria > Burkholderiales > Gallionellaceae > Gallionella. The sequence goes on from MGXA01000070.1 coordinate 36,582, forward strand.
TATTCTTCCCGATCAGCATGGCTTTTTTCTTTTCCGGCCTGGGCTATTATCTGTTTACTTTCGTTGTATATAATCGCTTCACCAACATGAGTGCATTATTGTTGACCACATCCATGCTGGTTTTCCTGATTGGGTTGATTTCCGAGCAGATCACCATGCTGATCTATAAAGACAGTGACTAGCGATAAAGACGGCCCGCAACGCAAAAAGCTGCTGGTGCTGACCTCGACTTTTCCGCGCTGGCCGGGCGACCATGAGCCGCCGTTCGTTTTCGAGTTGTGCCGGCGGCTTGGTGAGGATTTCGAAGTTTGGGTGCTGGCCCCGCATGCCCCGGATACGAAAACCCATGAAACCATGAGCGGGGTGACGGTAGTGCGTTTCTGTTATTTTTTCGAATGGGGGGAGACACTTGCCTATCGTGGAGGAATCCTGGCTAACTTGCGCGGCAACCGCCTGCGTTACCTGCTTGTGCCGCTGTTCCTCGTTTGCCAGTTGCTTGCCGTGCTGCGGCTGTTGGCCCGGGAGAAGTTCGACATCGTGCATGCTCACTGGCTGATCCCGCAAGGGCTGGTTGCAGTCGCAGCCCGGCTGATTTCGGGCCGGGTTCCGGCCCTGCTTTGCACTGCCCACGGCAGCGATCTGCTTGGTTTGCGGGGGGCGCTGTTTTCTGCGCTCAAACGCCTGGTGATGCACCGGTCAGATGCGGTGACCGTCGTAAGCCTCGCCATGAAGGAACGCGCCGCATCTCTCGATATCAAGCCCGACAAGATTACGGTAATCCCGATGGGGGTGGATACGGCAAACGATTTTGTTCCGGGCGGGCAGGCATCGCGCCGCAATCACGAATTGCTGTTTGTCGGCAGGCTGGTTTCATCCAAGGCAGTGGATATCCTGATCGGGGCGATGCCGGCGATTCTGGCGGAATACCCGGAGGCTACCCTGACCATTGCCGGAGACGGCCCGGAGAAAGGCTGGCTGGAGACCTTGGCGCAGACACTGGGGGTCGCCGGGCGGGTGAGCTTTCTCGGCGCCGTTGCCAATCCGGCGTTGCCGGAACTTTACCGGCGCGCCGCAATCTTTGTTTCTGCCTCGCAAGAGGAAGGTTTCGGCCTGACGCTGGTGGAGGCGCTGGCATGCGGCTGCGCGGTGATCGCTGCGGATTTGCCTGCTATCCGGGATGTCATTATTCACCAGGACACGGGTTTGCTGGTAGCTCAACAAGATCCGGAAGCCTTCGCCGGGGCAGTCGTGAAGTTGCTGGCGGAACCGGATGTGCGCAGACAACTGGCGGTTAATGGCAGAAACCACGTAGCAAGGAACTTCGACTGGGCCGAAATTTCTTCCCGATATGCAGCAGCATTTGAAAGATTGATCCTGGAGCGCGCATGACAAATTGTGCCATTGCCCGCCATATTTGCGAATCGCGGGGCATCGATCTATCGATTACCCATTTCCTCGCAGACAGTGGAGGGTGTTGTTAAGAATGTCCCCTGATATCGCAAGCTTATGGACATGCCGATGACTGCGGGCGGGCAGGTTTCCGTGTCGCTGACTTTTCTCTTGCTGTCCCTGTGGATGCACCACAGGAGCGTGCGCAGGTTGGCGAATTCAGTTGCCATGCTGCTTGCTTCCCTGTTGTCGCTGATGCTGTATGCGATTTACTTCGTGTCTGATTATTTCACGGCGGACGGCATCAACGATGCCGTTATTTACCATTTGAAGTACGGGCTGTCCGGAGCGGGTTTTGCGGAATATGCCGGAATCGCCGTTTCCGTTACGGTCGGGATGGTACTGTTACTCGCCCTCCTGGTTTATGCCGAATCGAGGAGGTATTCGCCGCACACATCTGGCGCATCCGGGAAATTGCGGCACGGCAGCGCTGCGGCGCTGGTATGCGCCGCGCTGTCCCTGACGGTCAACCCTGCAACCGCCGATGTTTACGAACTGGTTTTCGTGGCTTCCCGGCGCACGATGGGAGCGTCCGTGACCAATTTCCATAGCGATCCGGCGCTAAATGCCGAATTCGACGGCTATTACGATCACCCCCGGTTGACACGGATCGATGGAGGGCACCCGAACCTTGTGTTTATTTACGCGGAAAGCCTGGAGCGCACCTATTTCGACGAAAAAACATTTCCCGGGCTGACTGCCAGATTGCAGGAGCTGGAAGCCCAGGCGACATCCTTCACCAATATCGCACAAGTGTCAGGCACAAGTTGGACGATCGCGGGGATGGTCGCAAGCCAATGCGGCATTCCGCTGTTCACGCCGTCCCACGGCAATTCCATGTCGGGTATGAACAAATTTTTACCGGGTGCATTCTGTCTGAGCGACCTGCTGAAAAACGAAGGCTATCATTTGGCGTATCTCGGAGGCGCCAAGACGAAATTTGCAGGGAAAGGCACCTTCTATGAAACACACCAGTACGATGAGGTTGCAGGGAGCGGCGAGCTTCTTCCCCTGCTCCAGGATCCGGCATACGCCAATGCATGGGGGCTTTATGATGATTCCCTGCTCGATCTTGCCTATGAAAAATATCTGAGGCTGGCGCAAGCGCAACAGAAATTCGGATTGTTCCTGCTGACGATGGATACACATCATCCCAACGGGCACGGCTCCGGAAAATGTAAAGAAATGCCCTATCGAGACGGAGAGAATTCCATCCTGAACGCGGTATTTTGCGCGGATTACTTGCTGGCTGAGTTTGTCGACCGCATCAGGAATTCCCCATTCGGCAAAAATACAGTCATCATATTGGCCTCGGATCACTTGGCCATGAGAAATTCGGCGTACGATTTGCTGGAGGGACAACCCAGAAGAAACCTGTTCATGATATTAAGCCCCGATAACGGTCAGGGGCGGAAGGTGCATACGCCGGGGTCGACGCTGGACATCGGGCCTAGTTTTATGCCCTTCATGGGATACAAGGCGCAACTCGGCTTGGGCAGCGACTTGTTGAATATGGATCGCCAGGCCGAGGCGCGAGCCAATCATATCCGCGAGAGGTTATCCGCCTGGGGTGAGCCTGTCTCGCGCTTTTGGGGATTCCCGGCGATCAATGAATCTGTTGAAGTGGACGTGGAGAAATCCGTGGTCAGGATTGATGGTCAGCCCATTTCTTTCCCTTGTTTCATCGAGATCGATGGCCTGATGCAAACCGTAATAAAATTTCCCGGTTTTACCCCATCGATGGATTTAGTGCGGCAGAATTCCCGTGACAAGGGTTTTTTATTGCTGACAGAATGCATGGCCAGGAGCCCCCACTTGCCACAGGACAAGAGATGCCTCTTTGCGGGGCAAGGAAACCAGTTTCATAGCCAACTGGTTCTGCATGGCAATATGCGGTTTTCAGCGGATGATGTGCGCCGCATGACAGGAGTGCCGCAGTGAAGGATTGGCCAATTTTCCAACGGGCGCTCCGAGTAATATGGGCTGCTTTCTCAATGGCGTTCGACCGTAACAAGATGTTATTGGCAGTAGCGGGGGTGATGATGCTGTTGTTGAATGTCGAGGTTGCCATGGCAGAAGTTCGCTACCACCATAACATCGACAATAAAAAATGCTGTCTGATCATCGCCCACGCCGGAGGGGGGATCGAGGGTAATTCCTACACAAACAGCGAAGAAGCCATGCTTGCCAACCTGAAGGAGGGGGTGCAAGTATTCGAACTGGATTTTGCAAAAACAAGAGATGGCGAATGGGTGAGCACACATGACTGGAAGCTATGGAAAAACCAGACCCAATTCAAGGGCGAAATACCGCCTACGTTTGCCGAGTTTTCCGCACACAGGCTTGCAGTTCAAGGTCAGAGAATAGTCAACCGCTCCTATGAGGCCATCGCAATGCCGTTTCTCGAAAGTGTGATGGCTCGCAACAAAAACATGATCTTGATTACCGACACCAAATACAAACTCAAGGAACTGGCCAATACACTAAAAAACAGCAAAATTTTCCAGAATATCTATCCGCAGGCATATTCGCCAGAGGACGTGGAAATGCTGGCAGGATTGGGATACAAGAATATCATTCTCACGATCTATCATATGGATATCACAAGCCCAGACCGTTTAATCAAGCGGATCGAACCAGTCGCAACAAAACTTCATGCGTTGACAGTCCCCATGGATTTTTTCGCGGGAAATTACCAGGCGCTGACAAAAATGGGTATGCCGATATATGTACACGGTCCGCCAGCCAACATCAACTCAAGAGAACTGCACGCCCGTTTCAAGCGGCTCGGTGCCTCGGGCTTCTATGTGGATTGAGCGGGTGCGGTACCGATGACGATAATGGAGGAAGCAGCAGTTGATACATTATTTAAGGGCGAATCTCCGCACTATGCGTATTCGTGAATAAAGCGAAATGACAGGTCGAGCCGAATATCCGCTTATCTCGGTTTGCATTGCCAACTTCAATGGTATGGACATCATTGACGATTGCCTGCGCTCTGTGCAAAACCAGATTGATACGCAGCCGTTTGAAATCATTGTCCACGACGATGCTTCCACCGATGGATCGGCAGAATATATCCGCATCCATTACCCGGATGTCGTACTTTTGCAGAGTCTGGAGAATGCCGGATTCTGTGTTAGCAATAATCGCATGGTGGCACAAGCGCGCGGCAAATACATCCTGCTGCTCAACAACGATGCCACACTATTTCCTGATGCCCTGCTGACACTTCATGCATATGCCGAAACACAGTCCAGTGGCTGCATATTGAGCCTGCCACAGTATGATGCCGCAACAGGGAACTTGATCGACATCGGTAGCCTGAGCGATCCTTTTTTGAACCCAATACCGAACATGGATGCCAAAAGGGGCGATGTCGCCATGGTGTCGGGTGCATGCCTGTGGATTACCAAAGTTTTGTGGGAAAAACTGGGTGGCTTCCCGGAATGGTTCCATACGCTGGCCGAAGATGCGTACCTTTGTTTCCGCGCCAGAGTGGAAGGATATTCCGTGCAGGCGTTAGGCAGTTCCGGCTTCCGGCATTGGGTGGGGAAAAGTCTGGGCGGCGGCAAGGTGACCGCGCAAAACCGGCTGGCGACATCGCACAAACGCCGCGCACTTACCGAGCGCAACAAGAGCTTCGTGATGGCACTTACTTACCCAGCTCCGCTGTTTCAACTGGTTTTTCCCTTGCACCTTGTACTGCTTCTGGCGGAGGGCTTGATACTCGCCTTGATCAAAAGAGAATGGCGGGTGTTTCGGGAAATCTATTTGGCATGCTTCATGGCGTTGTGGCTGGAGCGCGGGAGAATCTTGCGTTTGAGGCGGGAAATACAATCCAGAAAGAAAATTGGCCCGAGGCTATTTATGTCCGTGCTCAAGCTGCCACCCCACAAGTTGAGGATGTTGTTGCGGCATGGGGTGCCGCAGTTGGAATGACTCGGGTTTTCGTTCATGATACGTGCTTTACGGATTGGATTTGCGTGTGCAGCAAAATGAAACTGACTGAATTATCAGGCGAGAGGTAGCCATTCATGCTGCGAAAAATCAAGGAGGCTATCAGGATCGTCCGCCATAGCAGGACAAATGCCTTTGGCGTCGACATTCACAAGGCTTTTGTGGATGGACATTTTTACTCGCCTATCGTGAACAGGGCGGAGCTGCGCCGGGATGAGGCCAGAATCTGGCCTGAGGATGCTGATGTTCTCGGAATCGACTTCAATGAGACTGAGCAGCGGCGTTGGTTGAGCGATGTATTGCCGCGACATTTGCCATTTTATGACTACCCGGATGAGCCGGGCACAGATACGGATGAGCATGCGTTTTATTCGAGAAATCCGGCATTCAGCTGGCTGGATTCCAGAATGTTGTTCACAGTGCTACGCGAACAACGCCCACAACGGATGATTGAAATTGGCTCAGGGTTTTCGTCGCTGCTTGCGGCAGATGTTAATTGCCGCTTTCTTGATGGCAAGCTTGATTTAAGCTGCATTGAGCCGTATCCCCGCGATTTTCTCCGTCGAGGGGTGCCGGGTATTTCGAGATTGATTGAGCATCGTGCTCAGGACGTGCCACTCGAGATGTTCTCGACGCTCGAAGCCGGTGATATTCTGTTTATAGATTCGTCGCATGTTTCAAAAACGGGCAGCGATGTCAATCATATCTGTTTCAGGATTTTTCCCCGGCTCAAAGAAGGTGTTTTGATTCATATTCACGATATCTTTCTGCCGAACGACTATCCGAAGAATTGGGTGCATGATATTGGCCTTAACTGGAATGAGCAATATCTTGTTCAGGCCATGCTAATGTACTCTCGCGGCTTTGAGGTAATATTTGGTTGCGCTTACGCACTGGCGCGATTCCCAGATCTCGTCAAACAGGCTTTGGGAGGGGAACTGTATGGCGGCGGCAGCCTTTGGTTGCGCAAATTGCCTTTGTGATCGCGAAGATCAGGACGCCATGAACATGCTTAGACTCGTCAAACGCATCTGGCAATCATTGCCGTTGTCGGATCATAACCGCTGGAGAATCACCGCACTTCTGCTTGAACCGATTCTGCCCTTCATTCAGGGCGGGATAGTTTATAACGCATATTTGCGTGAGAAAGAGTGGCAGCAGAAGCGCATTCGCCCATTTTACGGTGACCCGTTTCCGCTGCTTCCGCAGCAGGCCAAGCCGGACATCATTTTCTGGAGTGTGATCGACTGGCACCTGCGCATTCAGCGGCCCCAGCACCTGGCGCGCGGCCTTGCCGCTCGCGGGTATCGGGTTTTCTATATCTCCACCACTTTTGCCAAGAACACGAGACGCGCAGGGTTTGAGCTGGAGCAACTTGACAGCGAAGGGAGGTTGTTCAGTACCCGGTTTTACATGAAGGGAAGCCCCCGCATCTACTTTGCCCCGTCGCGAAGCGATGATGCGGCTCGCCTCAAGGCCAACACCGCCGCCCTATTGGAATGGACGGGCAGCCGGGACATCATTTCCGTTATTCAGCACCCGTACTGGTACTCAACGGCAATGGTATTGCCTGACAGCCATTTTATCTATGACTGTCTGGATCACCACGCGGGGTTCGGCACTTCCGGCGAGGATATTGCGGCACTCGAGATTGCCATGCTCAAGAATGCCGATGCGGTTGTGTCAACTTCGCAATGGCTGCATGATCTGGCCGTTGCGCACAATCAGAACGCTAGCCTTATCCGCAACGCGGCGGAGTATGATTATTTTTGTGTTCCTCCCGCCTCGGTTTTCCGCGATTCCGGTGGGAGGCGTGTGCTCGGCTATTATGGAGTTATCGCGGAGTGGATGGATGTGGATCTGCTTGCGGCGGTAGCCGGATCGTTTCCGGATTGCCTTTTGCTGCTCGTGGGTGCGGTCGAATGCGGCGCCAGGCAGCGACTAGCCGGTTTTACCAACGTTCTATTCACCGGTGAGGTTAAGTACGCCGAGCTTACGCATTACCTGTATGGCATGGACGTGTGCCTTCTGCCTTTCCGCGTGACACCGCTTACCCTGGCCACTAATCCGGTGAAAATTTACGAGTATCTCTCGGCCGGGAAGCCTGTCGTGGCGATTGATCTGCCAGAAATGGCGCAATTTGAAGGGCTTGTTGCCACAGCTAACGGGTACGACGAGTTTCTTGCCAACGTAGGCGAAGCCCTTGCGATCCCCGCCGGAGCCGGTGCCGACGCACGACGACGCTTCGCTATGCAGCACACATGGCATCACAGGGTGGACGATTTCATTGAGGTCATAGACAGGTTGCCGAAGCCGCTTGCGAGTATCGTCGTTCTGACCTACAACAATCTCGAGCTTACTCTTGCCTGCCTAGACAGTATAGAGAGATTCACCGAGCAGGGGCGTTACGAAGTGATTGTCGTGGATAATGCGTCTGACGATGGAACGCGGGCTTTCCTGCCACAATGGGCTGGCACAAGAGCTGATAGGAAAATCGTACTCAACAATGAAAATCGCGGCTTCGCCGCAGGTAACAACCAGGGGCTTGCCCTCGCGCGCGGCGAGTATCTTGTAATGCTTAATAACGACACGGAAGTCACACAGGGTTGGCTGCCCACCCTGATGAGCCATCTGCGGCACGATTCATTGCTCGGCATGGTTGGCCCAGTGACCGATAATATCGGCAATGAGGCACGTGTCAGGCTGAGCTTTCGCAACAACGACGAGATGCTCAGCAAGGCTCGCACCTATACCCTTGCACACATGGGAGAAATTATTCCAATACGCACTCTTGCATTTTTCTGTGTCATGATGCCACGTCAGGTTTATGAAAAAGTTGGGCCTGTTGACGAGTCTTACGGCCAGGGTTTTTTTGAGGATGATGACTACTGCAGGCGAGTTGAGCAGGCTGGATGGAGAATTGCCTGCGCCGAGGATGTTTTTGTCCATCATCACCTTTCTGCTTCCTTTGGCAAACTGGGCAAGGGAAGACAGGAGTTGATGGAACGAAACCGCAAGGTTTATGAGGCCAAGTGGGGGCCATGGATTCCTCACAAGTACCGGTGAGCGGCAATGGCGGAATTTACGAGAAAGCTGATTTTGGTGGCCAGGGAATTTTACAACCTGGTAGCAGCACGGCTTGATGAATTGTCCGGGCCGGGCGATGGCGAGATAATGTTCCGCTGCAATGTGTGCGGGCGTATGTCCGTGGTAGGGGAGGCAAAACTTACGCGCGAGGAGGCAACCTGCCGGTGCGGATCGTCGGTAAGGTTGCGCTCCATTGTCCATGTTCTTACGCTCGAATTGTTTGGCAAAAGCCTTGCCATTCCCGATATTCCCGTTTGCCATGGCTTGGTGGGTATCGATATGAGCGGTGCGGCAAATTACGCAGAGCGGTTGGTAGGGCGGATTGGCTATGTCAATACATTTCTGCACAAGGAACCTTGCCTTGACATTGTTTCACCAGGAAAAGAATGGTTGTCGCGCTGCGACTTTGTAATTTCGTCGGATGTCTTCGAGCATGTCGCGCCACCGGTTTCCCGCGCTTTCGACAATACCTTTCGCTTGCTCAAACCCGGCGGCATATTCGTGTTTACTGTCCCGTACACAAAGGGTGGAGCGACGGTGGAGCACTTTCCAGAGCTTAGCGATTATCGCATCGAGCGGCGCGATGGTAAACGAATTCTGGTCAATCGCTTATTCGACGGACGAATTCAGGAGTTCGACGATCTTGTATTTCACGGCGGGGAAGGTGAAACATTGGAGATGCGTGTTTTCTCGGAATCTGGAGTGCTGGGCGAGTTGGCGCGTGCTGGTTTTTCCGATATTCGCATCCATGCGGAGCCATGCGTGAGGTTTGGGATCGTATGGGAACACCCATGGTCATTACCCATTACAGCGAAGCGTCCAGCTGCATCAAGCTTCGAGCCGTAGGCTCCTAAAATATGTTTGATATTGAATCGATCATGCAACATCTGATGCCGTACTATCGGTACGCGTAAGCTTGGCATTTCGTAAAGTGCGGACACAGCTTGGAATCTCAATTGGAATAATGGCTCTTGCAGGCAGCGAGTTGCCTTCCTATTCGGTCGGCATTTGCCATGATTGTAAGCGTATGCGGTTTTTCGGGAAGCATTGGCAGACAAGCACCATCAACAACAAAAACTCCATCAAGCCCGTTAACTTCGCCATACGGCGATGTCTCTCCGCGAGACGGCGATACCTTCATCGGAAGTGTGCCCGCATAATGGATATCAGCGCCTGGCGAGGCAACTGTAAAGCTGCCTGGTAGCAGCACGGCACCCAAACGCCGGTAAGCCCTGCTTAACGCTCTGTTCGCTTCATGCATCAGCGGCTGGGCTTCACCGCCATACTTTCCGGAAATGATCAGCGATTCGTTGTTGTCAAGCTTGGCTTCTGCGGCAGTTAGTCGCCCTGGTAAAAAAAGGTTTCCAACGACGCATGAACTCAACAAACCGCGCAGCAAATCCATGCTACATCGTCTTCTCATGGGGACATGGCGTGCAAACTCTGATAACTGGATTCCCGTTGTGGAAAAAGTGGAGCCATGCGCGGTATAGTCACCGTGAAGTGACAGAGTGAACGACAACTGCCCCAGTCCGAATCCCGGCATCCTGGGGGCGCCTGTCATTTTGGGCAGCCACAGTAAAAATGCGGCAGTCGGGCACGACAATACTGGTACGGGTTGCGTGTAATTCAGCGATTTCAAGACTATTCTGGTGGTGGCCAAGGTTCCGGCAGCCATTACTATTTTGCCGGCTGAAATTGATTTCAAACCGCTATCTGAAGTGCCGCATCCTTCGATGCGCCAACCGCCTTTCGAACACTTTAACTCTTCCACGACAAAACCAGAAAGTTCACTAAAATTTTTATACCTGCGAAGCGCGAGAAGATCGTATGTTGCGGAATACAGCGAATGCCTCTGGCATCCCCAAAGGCAGTTCCCGGAAAGGTTGCATGCTTGCCGCCCGAAAATATCCTCACTCAGCACCGCAACTCTCGAATGCCCCAGCTTGAATCCCCGCGAATGAAGTATTTTTCTTTGGTCAGAATAAAGCCGAAACATGTACGCATGTGAAATATCCATCGGTATTGGTGGTTGCGCGTATTCGTCCAGCATGAAGTAGTCTGACAGGTCATCGTCGGCTTTGCCGCTGATACCCATGCGCCGGCTGACCTTTGCATAAGATAGATCCAGATCTGAAGCGGGAAAGGGAAGTTCGGAAATTTCGCCAGGCGAGAAACGCGCTACCCCGCATCCCCAGGCATTTGACAAGCCTCCCTTTGCCAGTGAGCCAACCGTGATGAAAGATTTACCCTCTATCCGGTTTTCATGCCCGAAGCCATCGAAAGCATAAGCATGAAAAGGCACTCGCAACTTTGGCGAAACGGCATCGAGCATTTTTAGCGCATGAAAATCTTTACCGACCATCCATTCCCATTGCTTGTCATCGTTTGCACGTGCAGAAAGAAAATCCGTCTCTGGTGGATTTATATCTGGCCGCTTCCCACCGTCTACCATCAGTACACGCAGACCCGCCTCAACCAGCGGGAATGCTGCCGAGACACCTGCTGGGCCGCTGCCAACAACGATGACATCGAAATCCGGAGTCACATGGAGCCTCGCGCGCGAGCTAGCGCATGGCGGGTCAGGAACAGAAAAAATGGTCGTAATATTCGCCAGAGTAGCTCGCATACCATTGCGCTGCCAATAGACAGCAAACTGTTCAATCTGCCATATTTGCGATCGAGTTGAAGATAACGGTATGCGCCAGATGGTGTAGCTTCTGCCAGCACTGTTGCGGTATCGATCCGCCAGGAAAATTCCGCCCATGTTCTTTGGTCCGTCCATGCAGAATGGTCGAGCAATGACAATAAAATAGGGCGGCTCAGGAAGGTTTGCGGCAAATCTAAAGCTTGCCCGTCGCGCAGGGATTCTATTGTGCGGACATAGCGACGCAAAACAGCGTTGCCTGGAAAATCTTTCAATACATAAACTAGCAGGGCACGCCCTTCTTTCAGTAATTTCCTCCTTCGATCGCTGCCCGATGGGTGCATCCCGGAGTGAAGTGGGCGTAGCGTAAGCCCGAGCTGCTTGAGGTCGGGTGCAGTATCCATGACAGGCAAATCGAAAAGCGAATGCAGGCGTTCCAGTTTGAGCCGAGTTTGCGATGTTTTGCCCAGGAGGGGAGCCAGCATGTCGACAAGCCTTACCGGCGCAGGAACGAAACTACGCTGGCAACGGAGCCGTGATTTGGCAATCTCGGCTAGAAATTTCGAGAATGGAACAGGTTCGGGCGCGGCAAGAAAATACACACCAGGGCGGGCACCCTTAGGTTCGGCAATGCGAAGCAATCCTTCTGTGAGATCATCGATGTGAATCGGTTGAATGTCGGGGGCGGGCATGAAGGCGGGAAGCAATGGCAATTCTTTGATAGTCCTTGCCAGCGCACCGAACAGCCCGCGTAGTTCTCCGCCATAAACCTGCCCAGGCCTGACTACCCAGCCGCCTGCAGAAAGTACCTCCTGCTCAATGCGCCACTTAGTCCGCCCATAGGCGGTAGGGGCGTCAGCTCGCGCCGTCTGGCTGGACACAAATATAAATCTTGCATCTGCCTCCTGAGCAGACTTAATCAATTTTCGTGCGGCGGACACCTCGCTGTTTTCGCACAGGCTATCTGTGTGTGTGGTGTTTGCTGCAAGATGAATAACGGCATCGATCCCCGTTGGCAATACGATCGAATCGTCAAATGACAAGTCAAAAAAAACCCATGGTATCGCGAAGAATGCAGGCCTTTGACGTGAGGCTGACACAACGTCGTGGCCACGCTTTAATGCAAAGAATGTCAGGCGTGTGCCGATGTAGCCAGTGGCACCTGTTACTAGGATTTTCATCAGGATGAACCAGTCATGACAACGCCAGCGATTATCAGCAGCACACCCAACCCATACCTGATGGTAAGAACCTCGCCGAACAACCACGCTCCAAGCAAGGGCACGAAAACAAACCCTAATGCAAAATACGGGTATGCTTTGGAAATCTCGACATATCGAAGCGCCCAGACCCAAAGCCCCGAAGAGGCGATGTACATGGCACCAGCAATTATCAGGATGCCAAGGACACTGATATCGTAAGGAGTGCCTATTTTGTTGTAATTGACAGCGGCTTGTTTGAACAGTACTTGTCCTATCGTCATCACCGCTACGCAAGCCAATATGATCCAATTTCCACGATCAATCACTGCATTCCTCCTTGGTTGATTATGTTTTTATATGGCAGATATAAAAAAGATTCAGATCGGGAGCGGGAATGCGTGATGGGTACCAAAACTCGGACACGGTTTCAAAGTGGTGCCGAATGAAGACGACCAGATTGAAGATCGAATTGATATGCTCAGCGGCCTGAAGGTAATCATAGGCAATGCCGAGTTTCATGGCGTTCCGCCGAGGTCCAAGGTGACGTCCAAGGCGCCACAGCATGCCTGGATCGCATGGCAAGACGATCGAAATAGTACCATCTGCTCGAACGACCCTGTTCCACTCCCTCAATACGTTAACCGGGTTTGGCAGATGCTCCAATACATGTGTAGCGATCAGTCTGTCAAAGCTGTGGTCTGGGTAAGCAAGCTCGGTAGCGTTCTGCATTTCGGTGATTAACGATCCGCCCGTTAGTTGGCTTGAGTATTTCCTGGAGGCAATTTCCAGCATGGCATTATTGCTGTCCGTCATTACGTACTGCCGAAAGCTGTGTTTCACATAGGGGAAATGATGCCCAGAGCCAGCGCCTACTTCAAGTACGCGATCGTAAACGCATCCTTTGGGTAATGTTTTTTCCAAAAGCCGGTGACTCATCTGAAGAAAAGAACCGGCTAGCGTTCGTTCGGTATTGTTCGTATCGTAGCTTTGTATGTAACTCAGTTCATAGGATGGCGCATCACGCATAATTTTCCTTCTTTCGCCTTCGAGAACGATTATTCTTTGCGTATTACCAGAATATGGTGCAGCGCAATCCATCTATTGAACGGAGAAAGCAACTTTTCCAGCAAGCGAACCAAACCAATGAATGAATCCGGCAGAAGCTGCCTGAAGTTCAGGCCCCCAGAGAGCAGATATTTCAAATAATTCCCCACAAGCTCCTGGTGTACGATCTTGAGCGACGGGTATTTTCGCTCATATTCTTTTCGATCGCGGACAAATACAATGTAACTGAGCGCCTGATTGGCACCATACATCGGGCCTGCTGCGGGAATTTCCCAGGATGGGTATGCTTTATCGAAACTTTCGGTGCGAAACAATCGTTTATACAGGAATTCAGCAAACGGCCCATAATAAGGCTCAAGCAATATGGCTCCTCCACCCGGTACCAGCACTCGATCAAGCTCGTGCAAAAATCGGTCAGGATGGGAGAAATGATGAAAACAATTCTGTCCGAAAATTGTCCTGACCGATGTGTCCCCAATATCCATTGCCTCCGCATTAATCACACGATCCAGATGCGGCGCCTCGATGATGTCCGTAGCCATTACTTCCGGGAAAGAATCGCGCATCGGCGAAACGCCGGCTCCCAGTTCAATCTCGATACCGCTGCCGGATAAAAACTGTTGATCCAGTTTTCTGAACAAGTGATGAAATTCGGTGAAAACATCACGCAGCATGTGTTTTTTTTCAAGCATTCTGCGGTGCAATTCCAGGCGGTTTTTTCCATCGATATCCATTCCGTCGAGTAGCGGGTCGCGCAGACAATCAAGAAGATGCCTCATTCCATGGCCTTTTGATCTGGAACGACCCGCGCCTGAAACCCGCGATGCCTCGGTCTGCGCGGCACCGCAGCAATGTCATAACCCAGAAACGCCAATACAAGTTGCAGCCCCATGAGAATGGGCAGGGCAGCCAGCATGACCGTGCCTGCCGGCGTGACAACACCTTCGCGTGCCGACTCAAGCCATTGATAACCGCCAAAGCTGGTGCCTGCTGCTAGCAGCGCCATGCCTAAAGGCAGTTCTATCGATGCCAACGACAGATCGCGCAGATAGTAATTATAAAAAATACGCTTTATAAAATTCCTCATATGCTTGACAAGAAATTCTCCGGCTATTTTTGAAATTCTGAGATTGCTGATTTCATCGCCATATTTTGCGTTCATTGGCACATCGACAACAACTGCGCGTAATATATTGAGCCGAAACAACATGTCGGTTTCAAAGAAATAACGCGGGCTGATTTTTTCAAACGGCAGGCGCTGGGCAACTTCAGCATGGATTGCGGTGTATCCGTTGGCAGGGTCGAACAAATCCCAATATCCCGAAGACAGTTTCGTCAACAGCGATAACACCGCATTGCCGAACAGGCGCGATTTGGGCATAACATGAATTTCTTCGAGATCAAAAAAACGGTTGCCTTTGGTGTAATCGGCCTCTCCAGCCAGAATCGGCTCGACAAAGCCGGGAATAAGGCGGGTATCCATTTGCCCATCCCCGTCCACTTTAACGATCACAACTGCACCATCGGCCATAGCAGCGCGATAGCCGGTCATTACCGCCCCCCCCACCCCTTGATTGTTTTCGTGATAGATCACCCGGACACGCCGATCCTGGCAATGAGCCTCAACGTGTTTCCCTGATTTTTCGGGGCAGGCATCATCTACAACATAGATTCGCCATACTTCATTTCCGATGCCGTCGATAACATCCATAACATGCCTTTTAACTTTGTAGCAAGGAATAACAACAGCGATAAGGTGGCTTCCGGCGTTGCCATGCGCTGCTTGATTCTTCTCGTAGCTTGATATCGCGGTAATCATTGTCGTAACGAATTTCCCTTGAATTCCAGCAGAACTGACGAATTTCCGTTAACGTAAACTTTAGCGTTAGCGGCATTAAGCGGCGCTATCGCCTCCATTGAATGCTCGGCCCATGTTGAAGAGCACTCGAAAGTTTTAATATCTGCGCCAACAGAACGTCCCCCAGCATCAAGCCAGTTTACCTGAACACGTCCCAATGCCGCTTCTTTGGCGCAACGTGCGACAACGACATTCAGGTACCGTTGGCCAGGGGAAACGGCAACTACCTGAGTAGCTGGAGAAACGACACTTGCCAGAATAATCCGCATCTCGGCATCGTAAGTTGCGCCTGGCGCCAAGGTCCATCCTTGAATCGACATAAAATCCGGGTTCGAAAGCAGCTCGGTTTTGTATCGGTAGTCGTCTCGGATTCTTCTCACGCTTATCGAACCGTAATCCACTAACTTTTCAGTTGCTTTTTCGATGAGAGCGAGTGTCTCAGGCACTCTTTTTCCACCTATCCCGCTCCAGTTTGAATCCAGAATGACAAAATCGACATGCCGCTTCAGTAAAACATCGGCGGCATCTTGTTCCGTCCGCATCGAAGCGATTTCCCCCTGAAATACGTGGTTATACCAATTTGGATAAAGCGCATTTGCCGCTAATCCAGCAGTCAGAGGTTGAGAAAAAACGGCTACAGGAGCTCGTCCGATATTAAGGCGATTGACCGACCCGACGACATTTCTAATAGGTAAACGGCCTTGCAGGTAATGCTCGCGACTGGATTCGCTCACGATCGAGCCGAGTGCAAAGTCGCGATATTGCGCGCCCGCATTGAGAAACAGAAGATTCAGCGCTATGGTAGCCGCAGACACGCCATACCAGCAATATTTAATAAGTTTCCGGTCAGAAAATGCTGCGCTTAGCGCCACGCCCATAGCTGCCGCCAATATAGCCCATGCAGGAAAAGCATACCGGAAATAGCTTACGGACTGAAAGATCAGGGCGATCATCAATACCCCAATCAGAACCAGGGCACCCCCCTTGCGCTGCTTAGTGGCAATCAGCATGACCAGAGAAGGCAGAAATAATAGCAACCATTGAAAACCGGAAGCTCCGGATTTTGCCTCAAGATACTTCCCGGATTCAAATGTCGCCCGATAAAGAATGTCCCACGTTAAACCTTTGCCGAATATTGATGCGCTATCGAAATTGATAAACGGGTAATAAGGTGACTGGAAGAGGGCGTTGAAAAAGGGGAAGACAGGGTTGCCGGTCAATTGCCATGCAGTTATGTAGGGAATTGATCCAATCGCCAGAAACAGGCCGAGTCCAAGCGCCAATAATGTCAGGCTAGCCGTCTTGTACCATGATCGGTATCGCCAAACCAGCACCAGAAGGAGCACGGGCAATATAGTAAGGGTTACAGCTTTTGCTGCCGCAGCAAACCCGAGCAGTAATCCGGCAACCGGCAAATCAAATCCTGGATTGTCCAAAGTCGAAGAAGTTCTAAGGACAGTTAATGTGCCTGCAACGACAAACGACGCCCAAACCGATTCAATAAATAAGCTACTGCCCTCCATAAAAGTCAGTGGCGTCGATAAAAAAACAAGAACTGCCCATCTTGCGCCGATGACCGAGCCGCTCGCCCACCATACAAGTTCTCGTACCAGCCAGCCGAGAATGAAGATAAAGCCTGCATTGATCAATCGTGCTGCCGTTTCTCCTGCCAGCAGGTAGCCGATAGAGAAAATCCAGTCGCCCAGCATCGGCATGACAGCCCAAACATAAGTGCTGGCATCAAAACTCCATTGGTGGCGCTGTGCCAGATGTGCTGGAACAAACAGATGCATCGCCAGTGCATCATGACCCACTTCAGGCATCAGGGCGACGATAAAATAAACCAGAGCGACAACAACGATAGCAACGTCGATCATGTTAACGCCAAGCTCTGCTGGGCTCTTTTGCACCATCCAAACCCAAAGATTTTTGGTTTTTTCTGCAACTAAGCGCCGATTCAGCACGATGGGTAATGCAAGGGCGATCCCGTACACACCCGGATAATTTACGGAAAAATGAGCGAGCAACCCGATTGCTGTGCCGTAAATGCCCGCTCCGATCAATATGCTTATCGGCCAGTTGTCGTGCTCGACCTTCGTGCGGATTCGAGCCAGAGCGGATTTCCCCAATAACGCAGAGGCCACGGCAAACCATAAGGTCACCAGCAGAGGCCACAGAGTGCCGGATAAAAGCGCCAATCCGATGGCAATGGCAAATCCAGCGAATAGGGGTTTTTTTTTGCTTCCCGCAGACACTATAAAAACCAATACAGTGCAAGCGGTCAAAAAAATCACATAGCGAGCCAGCCCGCTTATGTCCTGCCACGGCAAGGCGCGCGGCCACGGCAGGTGCGCAAGCCCCCAAGCTGTTAGCATTACGCCTGTTATGAGCGCAAGGCCGACAAATATCGCGCTACCCCGGCTTATCATTTGTCAGTTTTTGAACAGCAATGCGGTTCTGTAATTGTGCTGCACATTTCAGGGGTATTCCCTCCGGATACTTGGTCCGTTTATTGAATCCTGGCGCGAAAAAATCCGCCTCTGCCAGATAATTGCAATGTCGCAATAATTGGTTGATATTATTGTACAATACTCAATTCGTCCGTTGTTTGTAGTAGCGCATTATGGACTACTTTTCTCTGAAGCGGTGCAGTGAGCCAAACTCCACTCGCCATGCGTGAATAAAGTCGAACTGTGTCATGCTTTGCATGTTCACCATGATTGTTTTGGAAATCTGGGTGACCAGTGCCTGTTGAAATATATATCTGCAGTGGATGATGTGCGAGTCTGGCTATCTGATTTTTCGAGGCAATAGATGGAGTGCTCCGGTGTGTGTGTGTGTTCTGTGAAGATCAGTATTGTGGATGCGGCGGCGGCATCTCGACCCCGGGGTTGTGCGACGCCGGGCCTCGCCGCCACCTGCCCCAGCCCGCTGGTTGAAGAGTTATGATGGGCAGAACTGTTCTATGCGTAGTCGGAACGCGCCCCGAGGCGATCAAGATGGCACCAGTCATCCGTGCACTGAAGGGGAAGCCGGATATTGAGGTGCGTGTGCTCGCAACCGCGCAGCACAGGGAGATGCTCGATGATACATTTGCGCAATTCGGAATTTCCCCAGATATCGACCTCGATATCATGCGTCATGATCAGACGCTTGCCGACCTGACCTCACGTTTGCTCGCCAGCGTCGACAACGTACTTGCGCGGGAATGCCCGGATGTCGTCGTGGCTCAAGGGGATACCACTACGGTTTTTGCCGCAGCACTCGCCAGTTTCTACCGCCGCACCCCTTTCGCCCATGTCGAAGCCGGATTGCGTACCGGCGATTTCACGAATCCTTTCCCCGAGGAAATGAATCGGAGCTTCGTCGCGCGTCTTGCCTCTCTGCATTTCGCTCCCACTGCGGATGCACGCGCCAACCTGTTGCGCGAAGGTATTCCGGATGGTTCGATCCATGTAACCGGAAATACAGTTATTGACGCGGTGCGCTGGATGTCGGAGAGCAACCCCGCACATGGCCTTCCGGTCGACGAACGGATGCGGGTTATTCTCATGACCTGTCATCGCCGTGAAAATTTCGGGGCGCCTCTCGACGGAATTCTGGCCGCTGTCAGGCGCCTTGCAGGTTTGTATCCGGATGTTCAAATCGTTTATCCAGTCCATCCGAACCCGAATGTTGCAGGCCCTGCGCAGGCGGCTCTTTCGGGCATTCCCAATATTATTCTCACCGCTCCCCTTAATTACGCGAAGCTGGTTGCCCTGATGAAGGCTTGCTATTTCGTGATGACCGACTCAGGCGGGCTTCAGGAGGAGGCGCCTGCGCTGGGCAAACCGGTACTCGTGCTGCGCGACGATACCGAGCGCCCGGAGGCAGTGACAGCGGGGACGGTTGTTCTTGTGGGACACGATACGGAAACCATCATCAGGGAAGCCGAACGTCTCCTTAGGGACGAGGGGCGCTACCGTGAGATGGCTAGGGCGATTTCACCATACGGCGACGGACATGCGGGGGAAGGGATTGCTGCAATACTCGATAACTGGTTGGCTATGCGACATGGTAGTGCTACTTGATCTATATGGCTTTTGCGTGCAAATCCTATCTGGTTAGCTCACGATAATCCCACACCGGATAACATGTTGGGGGCATTGCCGAATGGGCCGGCGTTGCAACACAACTAAATTCGCCCCCCTAATAGTTGAAAAAACAGTGGTTTGGTTGCTCTGGGCTGCCATAGAGCCACTTACTGGTCGGCTCCCGTGGTACTCTCATAGAAATTCACATCGTCGATGAGAATATCCCTGAGGCGTGCTCGCTCTGCCGGGTCGAGGGGTGCCGCTTCATTCAGACCGGCTGACTTTTCGTGCTTGTTCAAATGAATGTCGGATGAGAGTGGGATGCCGAGCACATCGGACAATCTGGACAGATCCGTAGAGAAAGATTCGAAGCGTCCGATGAAGTGGAATGACTTCATGTCAACCGCCTCGAAGTAGTTTCGGGTCAGGATGTATCTCAACAGCGGTAGTCTTGCCGTTTCGAAAATGTCGAGGCGACGAGAAAGAAAATAGTCATGGAGAGCATGACGTCCCGGGCCGAGCGTTTTCCAGTATGAGTAAATAGAATGTAGCGTGTCGACCGGATGCCTGAGAAACGTAACCCTGAATGGGTTGCGGATGTTCGCGTACTTCTGGATGTGGAAATGGCCATGAACGGCCAAGCAGCCATCGGGCAATCCCGGCTGCCTTGCAAAGTAGCCGGCTGGATCAAGGTTGCGCGGGCTGTTGGGGTCGCATGGATCATCCATATAGTCGGGGAGTACCGAACCGTTACCGAGTGAGCCGCGCAACAAATGCAAGAACGTCGTTCCCGCTGTCTTGGGGAGGTGTACGGAAACAATCGTTCTGAATGAATCGGTCATGCGAATCTGGTACTCCTGAATATGCACTATAACGTGCTTTGCGGTTTTTCAGGTATCCTTTCCTTCATTTTCGGCAAATGATCGCAAGCGATTCCGGTCCTGACAGCGTAAATAGGCTAATAATCCGGAACCCTGCTGACATCGGTTGCAGCCAGAAGTCAGCACCATACTCCGTGTGAACGATCCAGCCGGATTTTTCAATCCCTGGCGTGCCGTGATAGCTGGGCGGCAGACCCCGCCTGCTCCGTGAGAGGCGGCCATAAATCAGCGGAATTGTGTAAATCATCGCGCCTCCAGCCTTGAGTGTGCGGTAGCACTGTTGCAAAGCGAGGATAGGGTCAGAAATGTGCTCGAGAACATCAGAATGCAATATGATATCCCACCTGTTGTCAGCGTAAGGTAGTGCCTGCATGTCGACATCCGGGAACTCAGCCAAAGTATGGTTGGGCAAACGCTTCAGCCATGGCGAAAGCCCGCCGGCCTCATTTATTTCGAGAACATGCATGGCTCTTGCCTGACGTGATTTGCCGCAGAATTCCTGCAGGGTGCCGCAGTACCCAACGTAGTCGAGGAACGCCCCTGCTAGGGTACGGCTGCGCAGATTGCACTGACAGTTTCGGCAGAGCTCGCCTTGCTGCCTGCCCATGTAATTGGCTTCCTCGGGTGTTAGTTCCCACGCTTCTATGAGATCTTTCCAGAGAATGGTCCGATGATCAAGGGTGCCGGAGCCACATACAGGGCAGCGATGGACAGACCGCTTGCCATATCGCTGCATCAATCGGTCAAGCATCTGATTTCCCCTGAATGTACCTCAGCTTCTTTCGTATCCACCGTACTGGTGCAGCCAAACGCCAGTATGTTGACCCATGAATGGCGGCCAGAAGATCGTTGGCGACCCGGTGCTCTTGGCGGAGCATGTTCAGTTCGTGAGTATGAGTCATAGTCCCGTCCAGGATACTGGCGGGTAGGTCTGGAAGGGGGCTGGGAGAGGCGATGGCCAGCAGGTAGGGAAAGGCGATCGGTTTCAAGTTTTCACGCGGGCCATCATCGGCCATCGAGAACGATAAGAAGTCTCTGCCATCATTGAGCGGAACCATCAATGAACCATAAACAATCTTTTGGCCGAGAAAAACGGCATAAGGAAAATGACGACTAATAAGTGCGATGAACTCCTCGGCGCGGAGTTCAAGGACATGGAATTCATTGTGGTAGTTCGGGTCGTTCGAGTAATGAGCCTTGTCCGGTGTCGACATGATGAGCATGCCATTCGTAGCCAGAACTCGGCGCAGTTCCGACAGCATGAGGTCATGTTCGGCGTGATGTTCCAGAGTCTCAAAACTGACTGCCAGATCAATACTTGCGTCCGGTAGATTGATGCTAGTGCATGCGCCCTGCAGGAAATTGAGGTTCATTCTGCGGTAAGTTGCCCTTGCGTGGGCGATTGTCTCTGCAGCAATGTCGATCCCGGTTACGTTGGAAGCGACTTCTGCAAGCATGTCGGAGCCGTAACCCTCACCGCAAGCAATGTCCAAGACGCGCTTGCTTCGTGCTAAGGCACGCGAAAAGGCATAACGATGGTAGTGTTCGAGAGCGAGATTTCCACCCAGTCCTGGCAGAAAGCGTTCTCCTGTCCAATCAAGATCGGTGCTATTGTGCATGTTCTCGAATGAGTGAGAGTTTTATGGTTTTCATGGGCAATCCAACCAGCACTTGTGCCACGCTGCTTGATTGGGCGTGAAAGACAATTGCTTCATTGATGCGATGCAGAGTTTGGTGCATGCCAGGTATACCATCGGCCGCAGTAATGCATATGGAATAATCGCCGACGGGCAATCTGGGCATACGAAACACGAAGCGCGCCTCAAGCACCGCATGTTGCGGTGTCACAACAGGAGTGGTCGCATATCTCAGATAGGTATTGTCGCCTATCAGCGCCAGCCCCAGACGGTTCTTGACTATAAATCCGATCACCGGGGCGGTGAGCGGTTTATGTGCTCGTACCAAGATAACAAGAGAAATCTCCTCTCCTCCAACGATATAGTTGAATGGTATCCCGGTCGAGCTTAACATTTTCGCATCAATAATGGTGGCCGCACCGGTACCGGAGGACGTCGCAGAGGTGTTGAAAGAAAACAGCTCGATGTCGTTTCGCGTTTGCGAACTATTGAGCAGGCTTTCGCGCCGGTCTTTCAGGCTCTTATCGTCGCACGGTCGGCTATCCTGAAAATCAGCCGGTGTGCGCATTCCCATTGATCTGGTTATGTAGTTTTCGCAAACAGCGGAGGGTGGCCCGATATCACGTACACCACCTTCGATCCAGATGGCCCGATCACTGACGGCGGAAATAGTGGCGAGATCGTGACTGACGATGATCAGGGAGCCGTGCCCATGAAAATCGGCAAGATGGCGCATGCATTTTTGCACGAAAACGGCATCACCGACAGATAGAGCCTCGTCTATAACAAGAATGTCCGCCTCGACGTGGGATATGGCAGCAAACGCCAACCTGACGAACATCCCGGTCGAGTAGGTGCGCACCGGCTGGTCGATGAACTCGCCGATATCCGCGAACGCGGCAATTTCGTCGAAGCGTTCATCCATCTGCGCCTTCGTGAAGCCCATCAGTGCGCCTTGGAAATAGACGTTCTCTCGCCCGGTAAATTCCGGATTAAACCCCGCACCCAGTTCCAGCAGCGCAGAGATGCGGCCGTTGACCTGCACAGAGCCGGAGGTTGGCTTGAGAATGCCGCAGATCAACTGCAGCAAGGTGCTTTTACCCGAGCCGTTACGCCCGATGATGCCGACCGTTTCGCCTTTTTTGATCTCGAAGGAAACATCCTGCAAGGCCGTAAATTCGCGGTGAAAGCGCATTCGCCCAAAAGTAAGCGCCTGCTTGATGCGGTCGCCGGGGTGACCGAAGATGCGGTATTTTTTAGTCAGGTTCCTGACCGAGATGGCGATGTCGTCAGCCATTTTAATTTGTGTCGCCGCTTCTGGCGATTTCAGCGGCAGCCCAGGTGAGCAGCAAGGCGATCAGACGGCCCGCTTCATTGCCGGATATCAGGTGAATGGTCTCGTCATCGTAACGAAACTCGACAGCGTAGGGCGTGAGGCAACGCAGCTCGATTACGCCAACGGGCGGCACGATGCCAACGTCGGCAAGTGTGCCTGCCAGCTCCTCAAGATCATGGGTGCGGCGATATTCCAGGCCACGCAGGCACATCACCGCTTTAAGTGCTTTTTCCGCAGCCTGTTGAGCATGGAAGCATGCAACGGCAAGGTCAACGGCGGGGGCATTCAGCAGTGCAACGAAAGCGGCCTGGTCGCGCCTGGCCAGGCGCATGAATCGCTCTGCCTCCTCACGCTGCGGTGTCATAAAGTATTTTTCCTTCTTTTTTTGCCCAGTAGGCTGCGGTTCCGGGTACCTGACTGCGGCGCTCAAATTCCTGTTCTGACAGCAACAGGAGATCGACCCCAACGCCCACACGACCAATGGCGCTCTTGAGGCGGAGGTATTCGGCTGCTTTGTCCGGCAGGTCATATTCCACGACCATCAAGTCCAGGTCTGAGGCTTCATCCGCCTCCCCTTTGGCGTAAGAGCCAAACAATATGACTTTGACCGGCTTTCGGGCTCCGGCTATCAGACGATGCGTAGCTTCGGCGATATTTTCCGGGCTTAACATAAACATCTCCTCACTTGCGGGGTGAAATTCCCGGCAAGAGCATCGGCGGATGGCGGGCATTTTTCCTGGATGCGCCGGAGGCAACGGCGCAGGGATTCCAGTTTCTGGGCTATCAGTTCGTTGTCCATGCGTTTCGCCTTTCTCTGAGAATGCGATGGTAGTACGGCATGAGATCAACATCTCCGCCATGCGCGTCATCATCAAGTCTGGATCCGAAAACACGCACGCGCGACCGGCTTCCAGCCACTTGGTGTGCAAGCTGGCGGATAAATTGAATTTGGTTGTCAGTCAGTCGCATGATTATTGAGGTTCCCCGGAAATTTCGAAAAATGATCGGAAATGATCGGGAGTTACCTGTGCGAGCAGATGAAATGCCGCATTATAACGTCCTTGAGCAGGGCATCCGGCGGTTTTTCCAGAGTTGATCGTGGGGTGACAATCATGCGCCGGTATCATGAGCGGAATGATGCAAACGTCTTTTCACAGCGCATCGGCAAATTCGTCCCGGCTATGCTGGAAAAAAGCGTAGCCGAGAATGGCTGCCGCCAGGCCGATGGCCAGCGCTGTGATCCAGGGTGTCCACGGTATCGGTGTTCCCAGTGCGGCGGCCCGCCCGGCTTCTATCACCGCGCCGAGCGGGTTGTGCAAATAGATGGGGCGCAGCGATTCGGGCACTGCACTCACCGGATAAAACACCGGGGACAGGAACATCAGCATCTGTACGAATAATGGCACGACCTGGGTCATGTCCTTGATGAATACGCCCCACGCGGAAAGAAACCAGGCAAAACCCAGGGCAAGCAGCAGGAGAGGGATGAGCAGCAAGGGGAATAGAAGCACGTCTCCGTGCAGATTGCCGGTCCAGGCCAATGCCGCCAGCAGAATGAGAAAATTGAATGCGCCATGCACCAGCCCTGCGCCGAGTGGAACCAGAGGCAGGATTTCTAGCGGAAAAATGATTTTCTTCACGAAGCTGGGATAGCCGCGCACCGCCGATGGCGAGCGCGATACGGCTTCGGCGAAGATGTTAAAGACGACCAGGCCGCTGTAAAGAATCAGCCAGAAGGGCAGCCCTTCCTGCTGCTGCGGCCAGCGCGCCTGAAAAATGTGGCCGAACACAAAAGCGAAAATCGCCAGCATCACCAGCGGGCTGAGGAAAATCCACAGCACGCCGAACATCGCGCCCCGGTAGCGCAACAGCACATCGCGCATGACAAGCTGGCCGAGCAGGTAGCGGTTGCGCCAGATGTCGGCAAAGATACGCAGGGGGTTTAAGGTCATTGTGCTCATCGCATCCTGAGAATTGGCTTGGCGATTCTGCGGGTAAGCGGCGGGTTGGTCAATACTTACATGGCGGGAAATATCGGCAAGCAGCGCTTACCCGCAGGCATGAATGATTTTTGATTCATCCCGCTTTGACGTAAAATCGCCGACATACCGCCAGCCTTGCAGGAATGCCATGAACGATCCGAAACTCGATATGCTTATCCGGGAAAAAATGCGTAAATATGTTCCCGACCGCCGCATCCAGGTATTGCACTGCGGCGTGATCGTGCTGGTGTCGATCGTGATTGGCGTGCTCTCCCTGCCTACCGGGCAAGATTTGGCAAATGCGGAGCATCAGGGGTTCGAGCCATGGCTGGGCGTTTACATTGCAGTCGCCAGTCTGGCGCTTTATGTCGCGTGGACCTATTCCCGCGCCGCCAAGGCCAGGAAAGAAGCCAATGAGGAATTCCTTGCCGCTCCGTTTGAAAAAACAATAGAGAAATAATTGTCATCGGGGAATCTTGAGAGGCTGTTCCGAATCGCTGGAATTTATGCCGGTTGCCTTGCCGCACCCCGGCTTTACTGCCCGTGTGCCGGCATTCCGCGCGACGGGAACGCCTCCACTGGAGAAATGGCCGAAACTGGCGAAAATATTGTGCAGCCGTTACAAGGTCAGCCAACGTGAATAGAGAAACCAAAGAGTCGGTTCACACGCCGATGATGCAGCAGTACCTGCGCATCAAGGCGCAGCATCCGGACATGCTGCTGTTTTACCGCATGGGGGATTTCTACGAGTTGTTCCATGACGACGCAGTGCGCGCCGCCAGGTTGCTCGATATCACGTTGACGCAGCGCGGCGCGTCCAACGGGTCGCCGATCAAAATGGCCGGTGTGCCTTATCACGCCGCCGAGCAATATCTGGCGCGCCTGGTCAGGCTCGGCGAATCGGTGGCGATCTGCGAGCAGATCGGCGACCCCGCTACCAGCAAGGGGCCGGTAGAACGCAAAGTGGTGCGCATCGTCACCCCCGGCACGGTCACCGATTCCGCGCTGCTCGAGGAAAAACGCGACTGTTTGCTGCTGGCGCTGCATGAGCGCCGCGGCGAGATCGGTCTGGCCTGGCTCAATCTTGCCTCCGGGCAATTCATCGTCTGCGAGACTTCCGCTGCCAACCTTCCCGCCGAACTGGAGCGCCTGCAACCCTCCGAGATACTGCACACCGAAAATGCCGCCCCGCAAGTCAATAGCCACGCTGCGCTGAAGTCGCTGCCCGCATGGCATTTCGAGCTGGAAACCGCGCGCCGTGCGCTGTGCCAGCAGTTCGCCACGCTCGACCTGTCCGGATTCGGCTGCGACGATTTTACCGTGGGTCTGGAAGCGGCAGGCGCGCTGCTCGGCTATGCGAAGCTCACGCAGGGTCAGAGCATCAGCCACATCTGCAGCATGCAGGTGTACAGCGCCGACCGATACGTGCGCATGGATGCTGCGACGCGGCGCAACCTGGAAATCAGCCAGACGCTGCGCGGCGAGCCAGCCCCCACGCTGCTGTCGCTGCTCGACACCTGTGCCGCCAACATGGGCAGCCGTTTGCTGGCGAACTGGTTGCATCATCCGCTGCGTGATCGGGCGGTGCTGCGCGCGAGGTTGGATGCCGTCGAGCAACTGCTTTCACTCCCTTCCCCCGCAGGCGGGGGAGGGGTTGGGGGAGAGGGTGCTGCGGCATCACCCCTCTCCCCAACCCTCTCCCCTCATGGGGCGAGGGAGTTATTCCGTAGCGTCCACGACCACCTCAAACCCAGCGTCGACGTGGAGCGCATCACCGCGCGCATCGCCCTGCGCAGTGCGCGTCCGCGCGACCTTTCCGGCCTGCGCGACACCTTGAAGCAACTCCCGGAACTGCGTACCGCCCTTGGTAGGGTGGGCAGCTCTGCTGCCCACGCGGAGCGTCCTGATGCAAGCTGCGTGGGCACAACGTGCCCTCCCTGCGCCTCCTTGCTGGACAGCCTGGCCGACGCCCTGCAAGCCGACACCGCGCTGGTCGAACTGCTACAAAACACTATCAAACCCGAACCGTCCTCCGTGCTACGCGAAGGCGGCGTGATCGCCGACGGATTCGATGCAGAATTAGACGAACTGCGTGGCATCCAAACCAACTGCGGCGATTTCCTACTGGCGCTGGAAGCGCGCGAGCGCGCCCGCTCCGGCATCGACAAACTGAAAGTCGAATACAACCGCGTGCATGGCTTCTACATCGAAGTCAGCGTCGCCAACGCCGACAAGGTGCCGGACGACTATCGCCGCCGCCAAACGCTGAAGAACGCCGAGCGCTACATCACACCAGAACTCAAGACTTTCGAGGACAAGGCGCTCTCCGCCAACGACCGGGCGCTGGCGCGCGAGAAGTTCCTCTACGAACAACTGCTCGACCAGCTCGCACCCAGCATCCCGCAACTGCAACGCATCGCCGCCGCGATCGCCGAACTGGACGTACTCGCCACGTTTGCGGAAAGAGCGGCCACGCTCAACTTCAGCGCGCCACGCTTCAGTGACGGCGCGCAACTCGTCATCAGGGAGGGCCGCCATCCGGTAGTGGAACAGCAAGTCGAGCGGTTCACGCCCAACGACGCCACGCTCAACGATGGGCGGCGCATGCTGCTCATCACCGGCCCCAACATGGGCGGTAAATCCACCTACATGCGCCAGGTCGCCATCATCGCGCTGCTCGCGCATGTTGGCTGCTTCGTCCCCGCGCAGGAAGCCGTGCTGGGCGAGATCGACCAGATATTCACGCGCATCGGCGCATCGGATGACTTAGCCTCAGGACGCTCCACCTTCATGGTCGAGATGACCGAGGCCGCCAACATCCTGCACAACGCCACCGAAAAAAGCCTGGTGCTGGTGGACGAGATCGGGCGCGGCACATCCACCTTCGACGGCCTCGCCCTCGCCTACGCCATCGCGCGCCACCTGCTGGAAAAGAACCGCAGCTACACCCTGTTCGCCACGCACTACTTCGAACTGACCCGGCTCGCCGAAGAATTCGCACAACTCGCCAACGTCCACCTCGCCGCCGTCGAACACCAGCACACCATCGTGTTCCTGCACAGCGTCAACGAAGGCGCGGCCAGCCAGAGCTACGGCCTGCAAGTTGCCGCCCTCGCGGGCGTGCCGAACAGCGTCATCCGCAACGCGAAGAAACAACTGGTGAAGTTGGAACAGAACAGCGCCGCGCAGAACCCGCAGGGCGACCTGTTCGACCGGAAGCCGGAGATGCCGGAACCGGAAGAGCATCCGCTGTTGCAGTCACTGCGCGACTTGCAGCCGGATGAATTGAGTCCGAAGGAAGCGCTGGAAAGGCTGTATCAGTTGAAGAAGCTGGTATAACCCGCAAGACAGAAGTCCAACAGGTTTTCATCAGCAACAAGGAGATTTAGTTATGGTTGTTACATCACAACTGATTCGAACACCAACAGAAGTTTCTAACATCATTGGTGACAATATTTATATTGATCCGTATAAGTTTCCACTGAAAAGAATTGTTAATTTGACTGTGTCAATAAATGCCAAATACTGCCGATAACCCGGTCATCTTCTTTCATGAGGGCGATGTCATGGCTATCGACGACGAACTGGA
>MGXA01000071.1 GCA_001801215.1 Gallionellales bacterium RIFCSPLOWO2_02_FULL_59_110
ATGTCATTCCGCACATTCCTGAAATCGCTCACAGTACAGATTTGCAGCTTGGCCTGCCAGCGCATGAGCATGGCAATGGAGAGCATGCAATGAGCATCCCCTTATAACTGCAATGCTGTTCAGAAAAAGACAAATGGTGATTCCTCCTCAATGTGCTTTTGGAAAACTCAAACGCGACAACCTTGACGCGATTATCGGGTGGCATCCGTTAGGCCCCCATCGGACGCCTGCCCTGCGCCGCCGATGCCGATTCCCCCGCGTTCGCGGGGATAGGCCCGATGGCTTACACTGTGCGTAGCGATCGGAAAAGCAATTTTTCCGGGTTCGCACAAAGTTTGTTTTTTTAACGTTGCAAGTCGGAATGTTGTGGGTGAGGATTGAAACCTCAAGCCTTTTCGAAAAGCGCTTCCCACAGCTTGCGGCACGCGCCGACTTCGATCTGGCCGGGTTCGGCTCGGCACGGCGACTGGTTGTTAAGCTGCATGCGGTGCTGTGCCTGGCGCAGGGCGCGATAAAGTGCGCGGGTCTGTTCGGCAAGAGCGACGGGGATCAGGCCGAGTTCGCCCGCCAGTTTGAGCAAAGCCAGATTGCCGATATTGCCGGTCAGTTGCGGGTGCTGGTGGGCGTAGGCGAGCACGATGTATTGCACCATGAATTCGATGTCCACCATGCCGCCCCGGTCATGTTTGAGGTCGAACAGGCCGCTGGCGTTGGGGTGGCCGTCGAGCATTTTCTGGCGCATCGCCAGGATTTCTGTGCGCAAGGCGGGCAGGTCGCGCGGCTGGCACAGCACTTCCTTGCGGATGTTTTCGAAGGCGGCGCCGACTCCGGCATCTCCGGCGCTGAAGCGCGCGCGCGTCAGGGCCTGATGCTCCCACACCCACGCGCTTTGCCGCTGGTATTCGGCAAACGCGCCGACCGTGCTCACCAGAAGGCCGCTCGCGCCGTTCGGGCGTAGGCGCAGGTCGGTTTCATAGAGGCGGCCGGAAGAGGTGTAGCTGCTCAGCATGGTGTTGATGCGCTGCCCCAGCCGCGCGTAGTTTTCCTGCGCATCGGGGTGGTCGTCATCGTAGAGGAAAATCAGGTCGAGGTCGGAGGCGTAGCTCAGTTCCTTGCCGCCCAGCTTGCCATACGCGATGACGGCGAATTTTGGCTCGTCGCAATGCCGCTTGCGTGCTGCCGCCCAGCTCAGCCTCAGCACATGGCGCAGCAGCAGGTCGGCGAGGTCGCTCAGGTGGTCGCTGAGTTTTTCCAGCGGCAGCAGGCCTTGCAGATCCATCGCCAGCAACTGGAATGTTTGTTCCTGCTGGACGAGGCGCAGCATGTCGAGTTGCCGTTCGGCATCCCCGGCGCAGTCGTCCAGGCGGCGATGCAAATCGCGGTCAAGCTGCTGCCACTGGGGCGGCTGGTATATCTCGCGCGCGCCCAGCAAGCCGTCGAGCAGCGCCGGATGCTGGGTCATGTAGTCGCCCGCCCAACTGCTGGCGGAGAGCAGTTTGGCCAGGCGCTGCATGGCCTGCGGATACTCGGCGAGGAAGGCGAGGTAGGCGGCGCGGCGGCTGATGCCTTCCAGCAGGACGAGCAGCCTGGCCAGCGTCTCGTCCGGGTTGGGTTGTTGCGCGCTCAGGGCGGCGAATTGCGGGATCAGCTTGTCCAGGCGCTGCCTGCTGAGTTCCGGCAATTGCCGGTAGCGGCTGCCGTCGTGCAGTTGCAGCAGGCGTTGCGCGGTGTCGTTTGCCGCGCGGTAACCGAGTTTTTCGAGGCGGGGTTGCAATTCTTCGGCGGTCATTCCTTCGTGCCAGAGTTGCCCGTCGTCCGGCCCTTCTTCATGCGCGCCGAAAATCTGTTCGAACTGTTGGTTGACCAGCATGCGATGGCGGTCGAGATCATTCAGCAGCGCGGCGTAATCCGCATAGCCCATCGCATCGGCGATGATTTCCCGGTCTTCTGTTTTTTCCGGCAGTTCCTGGGTTTGCTGGTCGTCCAGGTATTGCAGGCGGTGCTCGAGGTTGCGCAGGAACACATAAGCCGCATCCAGATCGGCGGCGGCGGGCGCGGGCAACTGGCCGTTTGTTGCGAGCTGTTGCAGCGCCGACTGGGTGGGCCGGATGCGCAACTGGGCATCGCGCCCGCCGCGTATCAACTGAAATACCTGCGCGGTGAATTCGATCTCGCGGATGCCGCCCGGCCCGAGTTTGATGTTGTCGAGAAGATCGCGGCGCCGCACTTCCTGGCGGATTTGCGCGTGCAGCTTGCGCATCGAATCGATCGCGCCGAAGTCGAGATATTTGCGGAACACGAACGGCTGTGCGAGTTGCATCAATTCTGTGGTTTGCGGGCAGTCAGCAGGAGAAATCACCCGCGCCTTGATCCACGCGTAGCGCTCCCATTCGCGCCCCTGGCTGACCAGGTATTCTTCCAGCGCGGCGAAGCTCGCCACCAGCGGGCCGCTGTCGCCGTAAGGGCGCAGCCGCATGTCCACGCGGAACACATAGCCGTCGCCGGTCGGGTCGCCGATCATGGCGATCAGGCGGCGTCCCAGCCGCGTGAAGAACTCGTGGTTGCTCAACCGGCGCGGCCCGTCCGTTTCGCCGTCTTCCGGGTAGACGAAAATCAGGTCGATATCGGAAGAGACATTCAGTTCGCCGCCGCCCAGC
Organism: Gallionellales bacterium RIFCSPLOWO2_02_FULL_59_110; assembly: GCA_001801215.1. Taxonomy (GTDB): domain Bacteria; phylum Pseudomonadota; class Gammaproteobacteria; order Burkholderiales; family Gallionellaceae; genus Gallionella. The sequence goes on from MGXA01000071.1 coordinate 2,658, forward strand.
TTGCCCATGCCGATGACCAGCAATGGCTGCGGCGCAGCGTCGGTTTCTCCCAGCGGCGTGCCGAACTGCGCCCGCAATACCTGCATCAAACACGCCTGCGCCTGCCCGACGCTTATTTCCGCCAGCGCGGTCATGGCTTGCATGACTTCACCGAGGCCGCACAGCCCGTTGAGGTCGCGCAGGATCAGCTTCACCATCACCTGTTTGCGCAGCCTGCGCAAGGCGCGCGCCAGGCCGGCTTCGTCGTCAGGGGCGAGATTGGCTTGCCGCAGCAACTCCAGCATTTCCGCGCGGTCGCACGGCGTGGCGCAATTTTCCTGCAACCAGCTCAGCAACGGAGGGTCTATTTCCAGCGCGCGCCTAGCATAGCGGCTGCAGCGCAGGGTTTTTTGCAGCAGGCTATCGAAGGGCCTGTCCCGAACCTGGGCGGGCGGCAAGTTTGCGGTATTCATGGATAGGGCTTCAAGCTAAAATGCGCATTGTCTTATGATTGGCCGCTGGTCGCTAGTCGTTAGTTAATTCAACCCAAGCCGGGCCTGATAAATTCGCAAATGCCACAACCTGCTAACGACTAACGGCTAATTACAGATTCGATGCTGAACTCTCTCACCCTCCGCATATTCTGGCACAGCCTGAACTGGCTGACACGGTCGGCTATTATCGTGTTGGTGGCCGGGGTAGCAGTGGCGGCGCTGTCGATCCTGACGTTGCGTTACTGGCTGTTGCCGAATATCGAGCAATATCACGAGCGGATCGTTGTTTCGCTGGCGGGCGCAATCGGCAATCCGGTCAGGATAGGCAAGATCGAGGGCGACTGGCAGGGTTTGCAGCCGCGCCTGAATTTTACCGATGTGCATATCCTGGATCGGCAGCACCAACCGGCGCTGGTGTTGCAGCGCATCGAAGGCAGCATATCGTGGATGTCGCTGTTCGCCGCTGAGCTGTGGCTGGCCAGCCTGGAAATCGACAGGCCGGAATTGCTGATACGCCGCGATGCGCAGGGGCAAATTTATCTCGGCGGGATCGCGCTCTCGCGGCAAGAAAGCGACAACGATCTGGCCAACTGGCTGCTGCACCAGACGCGCATGGTGGTGCGCGATGCGCTTATTGTCTGGGTGGACGAACAGCGCGATGCGCCGCCGCTGGTGCTGCAACGGGTCAATTTGCGTATCGAGAGCCGATTCGGCCATCATCGCTTCGCCTTGCGTGCCGTGCCGCCGGAAGAACTGGCGACCCCGCTGGACTTGCGCGGCGATTTTCGCGGTGCGAGTTTCGATGATTTGAGGGCTTGGCGCGGCCAGATATTTACCCAGATGGATTACACCGACGTGACGGCTTGGCGTCACTGGCTGGATATGCCCGGCGAATTCAGTCGGGGGCGCGGCGCGCTGCGTGGCTGGCTGAATGTCGAAGGCGGCAAGGTGGTTGGGGTTACCGCCGATCTGGACCTGCGCGATGTGGCGACCCGGCTGGCCGAGGACGTGCCGGAGATGGTGTTGCTCAATTTGCGCGGTCGCGCGGCGTGGAAAGGCGCGGCTGGCGATCTGGAGATATCCACGCGGCATCTGGCGTTGCGCTTGCAGAACGGCATCGAACTGCAACCGACGGATTTTTATTACCGCAGCGCAAAGGCCGCCGCCGGGCAACTGGCGAAAGGCGAGTTGCGCGCCAACCTGCTGCAACTGGAAGTTCTCTCGGGACTGGCCAATTTCCTACCGCTGGAAGCCGGGCTGCGCGCCAAACTGGATGCGTATGCGCCTAGGGGGAGAGTGTCCAACCTGAACGCGCAATGGCAGGGCGCTCCGGAAAAGCCGGACAGATATAAAATCAAGGGGCAGTTTAAAAATCTCGCGCTGCGCCAGGTCGGCAACATGCCCGGCTTCTCCGGCTTGTCGCTGGACTTGGACGGCAGCGAGGAGCAGGGCAGGCTGAATATCGATGCGCGCCGGACCATCGTGGATGCGCCGGGGGCGATGCGCGAACCGCTGCATTTCGCCACCTTGACCGGGCAGGCCGGCTGGCAGCGCAAAGGCGGCGAATGGTTGGTCAGGGTGGATAATATTGCCGTCGCCAACGCCGATCTGGCGGGCAATCTGTTCGGCAGCTACCAGACCAGGGCCGGAACGCCGGGCGTGCTGGACCTGACCGTCAACCTGACGCGCGGCGATGTCCGGCGCGCCGCCCGCTACACTCCGCTGGTTGCGCTGGACCGCGAAGACAACGACTGGCTGAACGGCGCCATGCTGGCGGGGCATACCGAAGATTTCCGCGTGCGCGTCAAGGGCAACCTTGGCGACTTTCCCCTGAAAGGAGGGGAGCAGGATGCGCTGCTGGAGGTCGGCGGCCATGCGCGGGATGTCGTCATGGAATTCGACAAGGACTGGCCGCGCATCGAAAACATATCCGGCGAATTCTGGATACGCGGCAACAGGATGGAGGTGAAGGTGCCCTCTGCGACCATGCTGGATGCGCGTTTGCAGAACGTCACCGTCACCATCGCGAATTTGCTGAGCAAGGATCTGCCGCTGGGAATCAAGGGCAGTGCGTCGGGCGCGAGCAATACCTTTTTGCAGTTTATCCAGCAGAGCCCGGTGCGCGGTTATATAGACGAGTTCACCGACGGTATGAGCGCCACCGGCAACGGCAATCTGGAGCTGGTTACGCTTATCCCGTTGCGGGGCGATAAACCGGTGAAGGTATCCGGTACTTTCCGCGTGCCGGGCAACGATATCGATCTGGGCGAAGGCGCACCGCTGTTGCGCAACGCGCGCGGCGAGTTGTCGTTCACCGAGTCGGGCATGCAGGCCGAAGGCGTAACGGCGCAAATCCTCGGCGGGACAGCCAGTATCGATGTGCGGACGGCGGCGGGTGGGGTGGTGCATGCCACTGCGCGCGGGCGCAGCAACCTCGATGCGTTGCGCAAGATCAACCCGCACCCGCTGCTGGATCATCTGCATGGCGGCGCGGAATGGGATGCCGACATCACCGTGGTGAAAAAATCCGCGCAGTTGACTATCAGCTCCAGTTTGCAGGGACTCGGTTCCGATCTTCCGCAGCCTTTCGCCAAGCAGGCCAACAAGGCGATGCCGCTGCGTCTGGAAAAGAGAGAAGTTACCGGCGGGCAGGATGTCCTGACCATGCAACTTGGCGGGCTGCTCAATGCGAGGATGGCGCGGCGCGAAGAAAATGGCGCGATGGCCGTCAAGCGCGGCGTCGTCAATTTTGTGGGGGCGAGCGGCTCCGCCGGAGAGGGAGATCCCGGCGTTTGGGGCAAGTGGCCGGAAAAAGACGGGATATGGCTGACCGGCACGCTGCCGGTATTATCCTTGCAGGGGTGGGGCGACCTGCTGGGTGCGGCGGGTGACGGCTTATCTGTCGCAGGCGCAAATCTGGTGATCGGCAAAGCGAGCGGATTCGGCATGGAGATCGACGCCTTGAGCGTCGAGGCCGGCAAACGCGGCGACGGATTTTTTGCCAAATTGTCCAGCAAGGCATTGAACGGCGAAGTGGATTGGCAACCGCGCGGAGAAGGCAAACTGACGGCGCGCCTGAAAAATCTGTTCTGGCGGCGCGACGCGGCTGCGGCGCAACAGGATCAATCGGGTTTTGATAAAGATGCATCCCTCTCTCCGGACAAACTGCCCGCACTACAAGTTTCCATCGAGAATTTTCAAATGGGCGGCAAGGAGGTCGGGCGGCTCGAACTGGTGGGGCATCCCGACGGCAAGGAATGGCGGATGCGCCGCTTGAACATCGTCAATCCGGACGGCAGCCTGGCCGGAGACGGGGTGTGGCGCAGCGGATCGGGCGGCACGCAGACCCAGGTCAATCTGTTGCTGCAAATCAGTGATGCCGGAAAAATCCTGGCGCGTTCCGGTTACCCGAATACAGTCAAGCACGGCAGCGGCAAGCTGGCGGCGGATTTGTCATGGGAAGGGTCGCCGGACGAATTCAATTACGCCACTTTGACTGGCGCGCTCAAGCTCGATACCGGCAAAGGGCAGTTTCTCAAGATGGATCCGGGCGCCGGCAAGCTGCTCAGTATTCTCAGTTTGCAGGCCTTGCCCAAACGCATCACGCTGGATTTTACCGACGTGTTCAGCGAGGGTTTTCAATTCGACCATATCGGTGGCGATGCGGCGGTCAAAAAAGGCGTAATCGATACGCAGGATTTGCATATCGACGGCTCGTCCGCGAAAGTGACCATGAAGGGCAACGTCGACCTGAACAGCGAAACTCAGGATTTGCGCGTGAGAGTCTTGCCCAAGCTGGGGGACAGTGTTTCGTTGCTCGGCGCATTTGCCGCCGGCCCGGTAATCGGCATCGGCTCGCTGCTCATCAGCAAGGTATTGGGCAATCCGCTCGATAAGCTGGTGTCGTTCGAATACAATATCAGCGGCGCCTGGAGCGATCCGCAGGTGGTCAAGGTCGGCCACGCTACGGTTGACCGGAATGAAATAGAATCAAGTAAATGAGAAAGTGAACCATGTCAGAAGGCAGTTCTATGCAGCAAAGCAGCACCGCGCAATCGGGTACTTTCAAGGTGGCCGCCATCCAGATGGCTTCCGGGCCGAACGTGACGGGTAATTTGAACGAGGCGCGCCGTCTCATCGCCAACGCCTCCGAGCAGGGTGCGCGACTGGTGGTATTGCCGGAATTTTTCGCCATTATGGGCATGTCCGAGCAGGACAAAGTCGTGGCGCGCGAGCAACCGGGGCAAGGGCCGATCCAGTCGTTCCTCAGCGAAACCGCACGCCGACACAAGGTCTGGCTGGTGGGCGGATCGATCCCGCTCGCAGCCAGCGCGCCGGACAAGGTGTTGAACAGTTGCCTGGTGTATGACGAGCGGGGCGAGCAGGTGGCGCGCTACGACAAAATCCACCTGTTCAACTTGGAGTTGGGCAACGAGCGCTACGACGAAGCCAGAACCATCGAGCCGGGTAGCCAGGTGGTGGTGGTGGACAGCCCGTTCGGGCGCATCGGCCTGGCGGTGTGCTACGACCTGCGCTTCCCCGAGCTGTTCCGCGCGATGAAAGATGTGAACATTATCGTGCTGCCCGCCGCGTTCACCGAGATAACCGGCAAGATGCACTGGGAAGTGCTGGTGCGCGCGCGCGCCGTGGAAAACCTGGCCTATGTGGTCGCTGCCGCGCAAGGCGGCTATCACGTCAGCGGGCGCGAGACGCACGGCAACAGCATGATCGTCGGGCCGTGGGGGCGGGTGCTGGATCGCCTGCCGCGCGGCTCGGGCGTGGTGATCGCGGAAGTGAACCCGTCCTACCAGGCCAGTCTGCGCGCCAGCCTTCCAGCGCTGGCGCATCGCGTTTTATTTTAGCGGAAATGAGAGAAGGGGAAAGGGAGAAGGGATCGCGGCTTTGCCGCTCAAGGGTAAAGACGGGGGCTACCGCTGTTTTTACCCTTATCCCTTCCCCCTTATCCCTTCCCATCCTCGAACCTAGATCGGCACTCAACCTTTGACAATGGCTTCCATGCAACCTTACGACACGCTCTTCGCCACCGCGCAGCAGACGCTGCTGGCCCCGCAATCCATCGAGACGCAGCAGATCGAGCAGGTGTTCGCCAGCATGATGGCGCACCGCCTCGATTACGCCGACCTGTATTTCCAGTACAGCCGCGCCGAGAGCTGGTCGCTGGAAGAGGGCATCGTCAAGTCCGGCAGCTTCAACATCGACCAGGGCGTCGGGGTGCGCGCGGTAAGCGGCGAAAAAACCGCCTTCGCCTATTCCGACGACATCAGCCTGAACGCGCTGGAAAGCGCGGCGCAGGCGACGCGCGCGATTGCCAAGCAGGGCGGCGAGCAGACCGTGCCGATGCTGTATCACGGTTCGCGGCGCGAAATCTACCTGCCGCACGACCCGATTGCCAGCCTCAAGGATGCCGACAAGGTCGCGCTGCTGGAACGCCTCGAAGGCTACGCGCGCGCGCTCGACCCGCGCGTGGTGCAGGTGATGGCGGGGCTGGCGGGCGAATATGAAGTGGTGATGGTGGCGCGCAGCGACGGCCTGATGAACGCCGACATCCGCCCGCTGGTGCGTCTGTCGCTGCAAGTGATCGTCGAAAGCAACGGCAAGCGCGAACAGGGTTCTGCAGGCGGCGGCGGGCGTTTCGATTACTGTTATTTCGACGATGCGATGCTGCACAAATACGCCGCGCTGGCGGTGCACCAGGCGGTGACCAACCTCGACGCCGCGCCCGCCCCGGCGGGCAACATGACCGTGGTGCTGGGCAACGGCTGGCCGGGCATCCTGCTGCACGAAGCGATCGGCCACGGGCTGGAGGGCGACTTCAACCGCAAGGGCAGCTCGGCGTTTTCCGGGCGCGTCGGCGAACGTGTCGCGGCGCAGGGCGTGACCGTGGTGGACGACGGCACGTTGGCGCGTCGGCGCGGCTCGCTGCAAATGGACGACGAAGGCAACCCCGCGCAATGCACCACGCTGATCGAGAACGGCATCCTCAAGGGTTACTTGCAGGATAGCCTGAATGCGCGGCTGATGGGTGTGCCGCTCACCGGCAACGCGCGCCGCGAGTCTTATGCGCACCTGCCGATGCCGCGCATGACCAACACCTACATGCTCAACGGCGACAAAGACCCGCAGGAAATCATTGCCTCAGTGCAGCACGGGCTGTATGCGGTGAATTTCGGCGGCGGCCAGGTGGACATCACCAGCGGCAAGTTCGTGTTCTCCACCGCCGAAGCCTACATGATCGAAGACGGCAAAATCACCCACCCGGTCAAAGGCGCGACCCTGATCGGCAACGGTCCGGACGTGCTGACGCGCATCTCGATGATCGGCAACGATATGGCGCTCGACCCCGGCGTCGGCACCTGCGGCAAGGAAGGCCAGAGCGTGCCGGTTGGGGTGGGGCAGCCTACCGTGAAGATCGACGGGTTGACGGTGGGCGGAACGGCCTAAATATTGACGCGCTGAACCGAGCCTTTCACCGCAATTTGAACGTTTTGCATTTCCTGGTTACAGGCGTAGTATTTGCGCATGAAAGTGTCCGAGTTACTGCGGTTGCTGGAAAATGATAGCTGGCTCGTCGTGCGCCAGCGCGGGAGCCACCGCCAACTGCACCATGCCACCAAACCGGGTACTGTTACGGTTTCTGGCAAGCCGAGCGTGGATGTCCCTCCCGGTACATTAAACAGTGCGCTCAAACAGGCTGGGTTAAAGGAGTAATGACATGCGCTACATGGTCGTTGTAGAAAAAGGGCCTTCCAGTTACGGTGCTTTTGTCCCGGATTTGCCTGGCTGCATCGCCGTTGGCGAAACGGAAGCGGAAGCTCTTGAACTTATTGAAGAAACCATCTTGTTGCATCTTGAAGACATGAAAGCAAGTGGACTTCAAATTCCGCCGCCTGCATCCAAAAGTACTTTTGTTGAAGTGGCTCTGGCTGCTTGATCTGAGCACGACCCCTTTAATTGTTCTACATGAGCTTTCCTAGCGACATAAAGAACGCGATGCGCGATTGCATCCTGAAGCTGCTTTGGCCAAAGGACGACATCGTTGCCTTCTTCAAGAGTAATAGCTGTACGTCTAGCGATATCAAAGCTATTGGCGACCACAAGACAATGAACAGGTCGGCCATCATCGACACGATGTTTAATCAACTGAGCAAGAAGCCCGATGAAGGGCTTGGCCAATTTCGGGCGATGCTTCAATCGTTGATCAACTGGACGCATTTCGATCCGTATTACTTTGACAACCTGAAGAAGCTCAACAAAGCTGATGCAGAACGCTCAATCAGCCATCTGAAGCAACTGCAGGAACTACGTGATCACAAGATTCAGGAGCAGCGCAAGGAACGAGAGCGAAAAGAATCAGAAGCCAAATTTCCGTCAAACACGCTCCCCGATCTGAAGGCGAAATTCGTTTCACTGCTTCAAGGCAAGGTTGTAGGCGCAAGGCGTGGCTACGATCTCGAAGAAATACTTCAGTCGTTGGCCAAACTTTCTAACCTTGATATCACTGAACCGTTCCGAGTCAACGGTGAGCAAATCGACGGCTCAATTAAATTCGATGGCGAACACTATTTAGTCGAAGCGAAGTGGCAAGACAAGGCGGTCGCCAACGAGGGCGCATACCAGTTTGCCGGAAAGATCGAAGGAAAGATGTATGGTAGAGGTCTTTTTGTGTCGATTCATGGCTTCAGTGACCATGTGGTCTCTTCGCTGGTCGCTGGTAAGGCAATCAAAACCATCTTCATCGACGGTGCGGATTTGATTGTCGTTCTCGAAGGCTTCATCGGGTTCCCTGACATGTTGAACAAGAAGATCAAGGCCGCCCAGACAAAAGGTTTGATCTATATCGATGCTATGACCGGCAAGCAGAAGCAATGAATCGCGCGTAAGTTGAAAGCGTAACTCGTTGGTGGCCCAGCAATGATCAGTGGCGAATTGCGCAAGTGGGTGGGAGTGTCCAGAATCTATGGTGCTAGGTAATGTGTTGGACTATGACTCTTTCCTCGAAGATCGCCGGAAGCTTATGGCAGCGAAATTGAAGACATATTTTCAGTCGCTTTGATAGTGGCACTCCAGCCTCGAATAATTTTTTGAACCACTGATTTTGTACAACTGCCTGCTTTCCGTATAATCCATTGCACCCGTTCCCTCCGAGAGGTAGCCATGAACATCACCGAACATTTGTTGATCGAGAAGATTCTGCAACTGCCGCCGACGCGCCGGGCAGAAGTGGCCGACTTCGTGGATTTTTTGTGCAGCCGTGAGGGTGACCGCGCACTGGTGCAGGCAGCAACGCAAACTTCCATAGCCAGCTTCGCTGCCACATGGGACAACGACGCCGACGCGGCGTACGACGCGCTGTAATTTACCGCCATTTCTCAAATGGCCTCCGAATCCATTTTTCAGTTTGGCGAGGTTGTCCTTGTACCGTTTCCATTCACCAATCAGGTGGAGAGCAAAAAACGGCCTGCCGTAATTATTTCCAGCCCCGCTTACCACACCAACCGCCCAGACTTGCTCATCATGGCAATTACCAGCCAGGCGCACACTGCGCCGGACTTTGCCACTGTCCCGGTTATTGACTGGCAAGCCGCCGGGCTGCTCAAACCATCCTTCGCCAAACCAGTCTTGACTACGCTCGAGCAAGCGCTCGTCATTCGCAGTATGGGTAGCTTTTCGCCTCGCGACCAGCACTCCCTGCGCCAGATGCTTGCACAGATTTTGGGATAGCGCATGCATATCCTGCCAGACTTTTGCAGAAACAAGCGCCAAACCAAGCTGAATGGGGAGGCCTGATGTTTTACATCGATCTCTTCTCCGCGCTCGCCCGCCACAAGGTGGACTACCTGCTGATTGGCGGTTTGGCGGTGTCGCTGCACGGCGTGGAACGCGCTACGATGGATGTGGACATCACCGTCGCGATGAACCCGGATAACTTGGCAGCGTTGATCGATGCTGCAAAGGAACTCAAGCTGTCTCCCGTGCTGCCCGTCCCCATTGAATCGCTCGGCGATCTGGAATTGTTGCGCCAATGGCACAAGGAACGCCACCTTGAAGCATTTGCGCTGCGCACCCCGGATTTGGCTGGCGTCACCGTCGATGTGCTGCTGTTTCCGCCTGTTGAATTTTCCGGTATGGCATCCCGTGCCGACGTGTTTAAAGTCGCGAATACCGACATTCAGGTGGTGTCCATTGATGACCTTATCGCGCTCAAGCAGGCGGTCGGGCGCCCGATAGACCTTATCGACATCGAGCATTTGCAACGGATCAAGGCGCAATGAAAACTGGCTTTCCACCCGGTGACCGCACCTATTACGTCAGCGACGAGCGCCTGCGCGCATTCCGGCAGCTGACCCCGGAGCAGAAGTTGCGTTGGGTGGAAGAACTGGCGACGTTTTTGCGGATGGCGAAAATCGGCAGGGAAAAGCCGCATGAAATTTCGAAACCAAGGGCGGATGAACCGTAGGCGTTAACCAATGACTTGGCCGTCGTTTTCTGACGGCCTGGCCAGATGGCTATGCAAAGCTATCCGCCAGTCCGCCAGACGCCGAGAACGGTATGCTGGAATACCATACGGCGGAAGGTGCTATGCTCTGGTCGCATAGCTCTAGGCTTGCGCTGCGCTCGTTTTCCGCCCTGCAAATGGACAGCTTCGAATATTTTTCGGGTGATCTTGATTTGAACAGGACAAACACAATGATGACAAACACACCGAAGCCGCTTCATTTAACTGCCATGAAGACGGGCGCGCTGCAGCCTGGATGAGCGCGGCTGAGCAGAAAATGAAGCCACGGCAAACGCGCGTGATCCGCGTCGAAGTCGCTCCGTGGACGATGATTTCTCTGGTGCTGGTCGTCGTCGGTCTGTGGATTTTCATCAGCCTGCTACCGGTTGTCCTGATGCTTGTGGCTGCGCTGATGATTGTCGGTACGCTCGGCCCGGCGGTGGCATGGCTGGAACAGCGCGGTGCGCGCCGGGATGCGGGTATTGCTATCGTTTTCACAGTGCTGTTTGTATCGACCGTGTTGATATCTGTGTTTACCATTCCGGAGTTGGCGAACCAGGTGAGAAACCTGATCAGCATGGAGCCGGCGCTGCGCGAGCGGCTGGCGGTGTGGCTTGCCGAATCTCCGCTTACGGAGAGCCTCGCGGACACGTTGCGCAACGTGCATTATGACGCGCTCATCGAATCTTACGTTGAGACAGTGCTGACTTTTTCGGCTCGTGTGGCGGAAATTATTGCCTACGGAGCCGGTGCAATTTTTCTCGCGCTGTACATGATGCTGGACCGCGACCGGCTGCGCGGAGCGCTGTTCGCCGTGGTGCCACGCAGCCACCATATCCGGTTATCGCGCATCCTGGTCAATCTGAACTTGATCGTCGGTGGCTACATTCGCGGCCAGGCGATCACCAGTGCCCTGATGGCCGCATTCATATTCGTCCTGCTCACCGTGTGCGGTATCCCGAATGCACTGGTGATCGCGGTGATCGGCGGCCTGGCTGACGTGCTACCGTACATAGGGGTCTTCCTTACCATGGGGCCCTCTGTTGTGGCCGCGCTCCCATTTGGCACGGTCATCGTCACGGTGGTTTTATTGCTGATGCTCGCCTACGAGGAGTTCGAGAGTCGCGTGCTGGTGCCGATGGTCTACGGACGCTCAATGCGACTGCCGTCATCCGTGATTCTTTTCTCCCTGATTGCCGGCGCCACGTTGTTCGGGATCATCGGTGCGTTGCTTGCGTTGCCGGTCGCTGCCACGATCCTGATGCTTATCGATGAGCTGCGCGTCGAACTGCCCGGCGAAACGGAGCAAGCCGAGGACGCGGAAATGAAGCAAAAGGACGAGCGCGGCGAGCTCGAATACGAGCGCAGAACCGAAGGCATGCCGGCAGGAGAGGCAGCGGCCATCGCCGTCAAAATGTCGGGCGACCGGAAAAAGGCGGAAGACGAATTGGCGGCTTGATGGTGCGAGCCGATGGGTGGCCCATTTGATGTATGGGTGATCTATGGGTTGACGGTGAGCGGGACGGCGTAGCAAGATGCCCTGTTCGCATAATCAAATTATTTGATGACATGAATCAAATTTCGCCGGAGCTGGCAAAGAAACTCACTCGGGCTGTGGAAAAAATGCCCGCTTTCCCCAAGAGTGTGCAAAAAATCCTGGAACTGACGCGGAACCTGGATTGCGAGCCGAAGCATCTGGTGCAGCAAGCCCGGATGAAATGGAATGGAATCCGGGGTTGCTGATTTCATGTTCACCCCCGGATTACGCTACATTGCATCCGGGTTACGACCACTGCTCCACGGCCACAGGAGGCGCAGCATGATCCAGAAAACCGCAATCTTCATCCTGCTTCTGGCCGCGAGCCTGTCCGTCGCTGCGCGTGATCTGCCGCTAGACAGGATCAAGCTGCCGCCCGGTTTCACGATCAGCCTGTATGCCGATGATGTGCCGGGCGCGCGTTCGATGACGCTGAGCCCGGGCGGGACGCTGTTCGTCGGTACGCGCGGCTCCACGGTTTACGCGCTGCCCAACCGCAAAAACGGCAAGCGCGCGGACGAGGTGATCGTTCTAACAGACAAGCTCGACACGCCGAACGGCGTGGCGTTCCGCGACGGCGCGCTGTATGTGGCGGAGGTGAACCGCATCCTGCGCTTCGACGGCATAGCATCGCGCCTGCGCAACCCGCCCAAACCGGTGGTGGTGAACAGTAGCTTTCCCGCCGACAAGCACCACGGCTGGAAATTCATCCGCTTCGGCCCGGACGGGCTGCTGTATGTGCCGGTGGGCGCGCCGTGCAACATCTGCGAACCCGACCCGGCGCGCTATGCCGGCATCTTCCGCATGAAGCTGGACGGTTCCGCGCTCGAACAGTACGCGCGCGGCGTGCGCAACACGGTGGGCTTCGACTGGAATCCGGACACCGGCGAATTGTGGTTCACCGACAACGGGCGCGACTGGTTCGGCAACAACATGCCGCCGGACGAACTGAACCATGCGCCGCGCCCCGCCATGCACTTCGGCTACCCCCATTGTCACGGCAAGGCGATTGCCGACGATGAATTCGGCGGCAAGCGCGCCTGCGGCGAATTCTCCCCGGCCGCGATGGAACTCGACCCGCATGTGGCCTCATTGGGGATGCGCTTCTACACCGGCAAGATGTTTCCGGAGAATTACCGGAAGCAGATATTCATCGCCGAGCACGGCTCGTGGAACCGCATCCCGCCCATCGGCTACCGCATCACGCTGGTGCGGCTGAAGAACGGCAATGCGGCGAGCTACGAAACTTTTGCGGAAGGCTGGCTGGGCACGCTGGCAGCGTGGGGCCGCCCGGTGGACGTGCAGGAAATGCCGGACGGCGCGCTGCTGGTGTCGGACGATAAGGCTGGGGTGATTTATCGTATCGCTTACGGCAAATAACCGGTCAGGACGCGATCAGCCGGAGCATTTCCCCGTCGCGGTTGAAGGCGAGGTAGTTGCCGATGCTGCCGACCTGAATGGATTTGACCATTTCCTTCAGCGGCTCTTCCGCTTCGGCGCTTTCGGTAATATCTGCGGATTTGCCGGACATGCAGGCCACGAACACGATGTCCCAGTCCTTTCCGGTATGGCGCGATTCCTCGGACAGAGTGGCAAAACTTACCCGCGCACTGGCCAGTTTATCGACACACGTGGCCGGCATCAATGCGCCGCCTTTGCGCGCCTTGAAGTCTTCCTGCTGGTTTCTGGTAGGTTTGTCAGGCAACTCGGCCTTGGTGAATACGAACAGCATGCGCTGCGGCGTGGCCTGCATATTCGCGGCATTCAGTAAATCTTCGTAGCTCGATATGTTCATGGTGTACGGGCCTTTCAATAAGGTAAAAAGTTACACCCCGCTTCGGGCGGGGTGTTTTCTCAGCCCATTATAACGGCAAAATCTTGCCAGGCGCGTATGCTGGCCTTCAACCTAGAAACCTCAGTTGACCGCTTAATCGAACGTTTAACATCATGAAGCCGATAAATTTTCTCATGTTTTCATGTTTCACCGGATGGGTGAGCACGCTACGTGGCGGATTGCACGGTTCTGGCGGCGCGTGGCGGCGTTGCAACTCCTTGGAATGGAACTACCATTCCGCGTCGTTGCGCCTTGCCACAGTTGCCCTGACACGGTATTGCGCAGCATCCGGTGCGGGAAGGGCAACGAACGGCTGCTCCCGCAAGCGGCTGGCTTCGCCAGTAACGTGTCGCAGCCGTCACCCCCATAACCGCACACTCCGACACGTTCAATTGAGGTTTCTAGGTTCAATGGTTATGATGGTCACGCGCATCTGCGGCGGGAGCGGGAGTTGCGGCGGGAGCCGCGTGGTGGTGGTCGGCGGAGGACGCGATGGCAGTGTGGACACCTTCGACATAATGCATATAGGTCACGTAGGCTTCGACAAACTCGCGACCCGCATCGACACTCTTGTCCTTGTTTTTGCCGGTTTTCAATGCGTGCTGAAATTTCGCTCGGATCGCCGCCGCCATGTGGTTGCCGATCATCCCGATCATCTCATCGGCGGAGCCGTTGGCTAGAGCCTTGTCGGCCAGCGCAACGATGGGATCAACCGCTTCGTCCTTGATGCCGCTATATGGTGCGCCTTCGCCCGCGCGATGCACGCGCACCAGCGTTTCGAGGAAATACCGGTCGGCCAGTTCCATCGCTTCCTTGCCCTTGCCGCGAACCGCGACCGCCCTGGCAAAGGCCGCCCTGATCTCCGCCTCGTCGTTCTGTTTGACCCACTTCAGGACGGGGGTTATGTCGCCGTTTTTCAGGGCGATCCTGGCTTCCGGGATGATCGGGCCACCGGTCGTATCGCAGTGGGCCTGCGCGTTACCGGCAAGCAACAATAAACAAGTCATCGAAAGAAGGGTTGCTATGGAATTTTTGCTGGTGTTGCCTGTATTTCTTATCATTACTAATGTCCCCATGTTTTTGGTTGAACCGGATTTGACTCGCATTTTACGTCTCCGCTTATTCCGTGCGGCGCAGCACAGACTGCGGTTGGCCCGCTTAGTTCCATTATCCTAGAAACCTCAGTTGACCGCTCCATTGAGGTCGCAAGGGAGTGAATATGAAAACAATTCGATACATATCCACGCTCACCCATTTGGTGAAACATGAAAACATGAGAAAATTTATCGGCTTCATGATGTTAAACGTTCGATTAAGCGGTCAACTGAGGTTTCTAGGTTGAATGGTTATGATGGTCACGCGCATCTGCGGCGGGAGCGGGAGTTGCGGCGGGAGCCGCGTGGTGGTGGTCGGCGGAGGACGCGATGGCAGTGTGGACACCTTCGACATAATGCATATAGGTCACGTAGGCTTCGACAAACTCGCGACCCGCATCGACACTCTTGTCCTTGTTTTTGCCGGTTTTCAATGCGTGCTGAAATTTCGCTCGGATCGCCGCCGCCATGTGGTTGCCGATCATCCCGATCATCTCATCGGCGGAGCCGTTGGCTAGAGCCTTGTCGGCCAGCGCAACGATGGGATCAACCGCTTCGTCCTTGATGCCGCTATATGGTGCGCCTTCGCCCGCGCGATGCACGCGCACCAGCGTTTCGAGGAAATACCGGTCGGCCAGTTCCATCGCTTCCTTGCCCTTGCCGCGAACCGCGACCGCCCTGGCAAAGGCCGCCCTGATCTCCGCCTCGTCGTTCTGTTTGACCCACTTCAGGACGGGGGTTATGTCGCCGTTTTTCAGGGCGATCCTGGCTTCCGGGATGATCGGGCCACCGGTCGTATCGCAGTGGGCCTGCGCGTTACCGGCAAGCAACAATAAACAAGTCATCGAAAGAAGGGTTGCTATGGAATTTTTGCTGGTGTTGCCTGTATTTCTTATCATTACTAATGTCCCCATGTTTTTGGTTGAACCGGATTTGACTCGCATTTTACGTCTCCGCTTATTCCGTGCGGCGCAGCACAGACTGCGGTTGGCCCGCTTAGTTCCATTATCCTAGAAACCTCAGTTGACCGCTCCATTGAGGTCGCAAGGGAGTGAATATGAAAACAATTCGATACATATCCACGCTCACCCATTTGGTGAAGTCGCTACGAAGTGTATTGCATGTCCCTCGCGGCGCATGGCGGCGTTGCTCTTCCTCGGAATGGAACGACCATTCCTCGTCGTCGCGCCTTGCCCTGCACCACGATGAACATACACTACACTCCGTCCAACTGAGGTTTCTAGGATTATTGCGGCATAGGCTGAAAACTTATCTCCAGGGTTTTCCACTGCCGCACTTCTTCCTGCAACGCTGTTTCGGTCAGCGGGTTCTGTGCCAGCCATCCGGCGTCCATCAGGAGGTGGAATTTTGTGCCGCTGAAATGCCCTTGCAGGGCGGGTAGTTCGATATTGCTGCGGTTTCGGTAAAACAGCACGGCGAGGCGCAGGCTCATCGCCAGCACGCAATCCTCGGTATTTTTCAGTTGCCCTTGCAACTTGTCCAGGTTGCCGCGTTGCGCCAGCGCCAGCAGGCTCAGGCGCGCCTGTTCTTTTTTCGAGAAGCCGGGCATATCGGCGTTGGCGAGAATGTAGGCGGTGTGCTTGTGGTAACCGCTGTGCGCGACGCTGATGCCGATTTCATGCAGCCTCGCCGTCCAGCCGAGCATGTGCAATGCGGCCTCGCCAGCTTGGTCGCCGAGGAATTGCCGCGCGAGCAGGTGCGCCAATTGCGCCACGTGCCCGGCCTGCCTGGCATCGATGCGGTAACGCAGCATGAATTGCCGCACCGTGACATCGCGCATGTCGTTGTCGTGGAAGCGCCCCAGTAAGTCGTACAGCACGCCTTCGCGCAGCGCGCCGAGCGCGGGCTGCATCAGCTCGATGTCCAGTTCGCAGAAAGCGGCATACATGATGGCGAAGCCGCCTGCCAGGGCGGGTATGCGATCCGGGCGCAAGCCTTGCAGGCCGAGTTTTTGCACGTCGCCCGCCTTGAGCAGGTCGGCGCGCAGCTGCTCCAGTCCCGCGCGGCTGATGCCGCCTTTGCTGTAGCCGTTCAGCTCCAGTATTTCGCAGATGGCCTTTGCCGTGCCCGACGAGCCGAGCGCGTGCTGCCATTGCCCCCGGTAATCGGCGGCAATGGTTTGCACCTCCATGCGTGCCGCCAGTTCCGCCTGCTTGAGGTTCTGCTTGGCGATTTTTCCGTCCGGAAAAAAGCGCTGGCTGTAGCTGACGCTGCCCATGTACAGGCTTTCCAGCTTGAGCGGGGTGAGGCCGTTGCCGACGATGAATTCGGTGGAGCCGCCGCCGATGTCCATCACCAGCAGGTTGCCTTCCGATTGCGCCAGGCCGTGCGCCACGCCGAGATAAATCAGGCGCGCTTCCTCGTGTCCGGCGATGACCTCGATCGGAAATCCCAGGGTGCGTTCGGCTTGCGGGATGAAATCGGCGGCGTTTTTTGCGACGCGCAGCGAGTTGGTTCCCACCGCACGCACCGCTTCGCGCGGCAGATCGCGCAGGCGCTCGGCAAAACGCCCCAAGGCGGCGAGCGCGCGCTGTTGTGCTTCGGCGTTGAGATATTTCTCGGCGGTGAGCCCGGCGGCGAGGCGTACCGGTTCGCGCAGTTCATCCAGCATGTAAAGCTGGTCGCCTTCGACGCGCGCCACTTGCAGCCGGAAGCTGTTGGAGCCGAGGTCTACTGCGGCAAGGATGGGTTGATGTTGCATAAGTGCTGGGGAGCGGGGAACAGGTTTTCCAGATTGCCGACCAGGCGAAACGCGCCGACCCGCTCACCGCTCCCCCAGCTATATCCCGCCGCCACTTGCGGCGTAACCGCCGAGGCAAGCGCGGGAAAAAGCAAATAAAACTGAAAGCAAATGCTGGCGATGGGTGAACGCATGACAGCTCCTTTGAATGTATGAGTTTTCAATCCGGCGCGCACATCGACACGCCCTCGTCGATCCAACCCTTCGCTACTTTCTCAGTATAGCTACAGAACTGCAAGTCGTGGCGAGTAATCGCCAGTGTAGCGTTGCACGCTATCTGGAACTTATGTCAACCGCAAGCGTTGCATTGTCGGGCGGAGCCCGACCTACAATGGGTCGTCCGTAAGTATCGCCAAGAGCGTAACACTACACTAGGTTTTTTGCTTGATGGCCAGCACTGCCTGGTTACGCAGGGTGCGCAGCAGCGAGAGTTGCTGGTGGGAAATATCGATCTGGTTGGCGCCTAACATATCGCCGTAAATCAGGCCGATCGGTTTTCCGTCCACCATCAGCGGAAGCAGGATGAAGCTGGGTGCATCGACCATATTCCGGTACCAGTTGGGTATCTTGTCGATGATGTTGAGCGAACGGACATCCTCGATGGAAATATCTGCCCCTTTTTCGATAGCAAGGTGGAACACGTCGGCCTCGAAGCGCAACGGAAAGCGGAAATTCGGGATCAGTTCGCCAACATCCGGGCCGAAGCCGAAGCGGGCGGCCATGATGCCCTGGGCGTTGTTGCGGATCATGAATAGCGTCCGGTTGAATCCCATGCCGCGGTGCATGGTCTCGAGCACGATTTTCAGCACGTCGTTCAGGTTGAAATCGCCCATCATGGTGTTGGTCACGTCCTGGATGCCCGCGCCCAGTATCGAGTCGGGGTTGAGCGGCAACGTGAGGCTGTCTTGCTCGCCGTACCTGTCCGCGACGGATCTGCCGAGGTCGGTCACACCGTCCATATCGTTTCCGGCCTTTTTCTTCGGGGCGAACGCGGCGTTGGCGACCCATTGGCGCATGCGGCTCAGCAGGGGGCTGCCGGCGGTGTTGATGTTCAGCACGCCGGAACGCTTCCCTATTTCTTCCAGGCTGTTCTTGAGTATGTCGGGCAGATCCTGTTCCGATATCCTGACCGCATCCTTGTAGCGCGCCGAAAGCTCGGCCAGCCGCTGGCGCTTGTCCGGGTGGCCCGGCAAAACCGACATGTCGCACAACTCGTAGGCCAGATTGATTCTGGCGGTCATCTGCTCCAGGTCGTTTCTCGGCGGGGGAACGGTCTCGCCAGAGAGGGGGCGCATGGTGGCGATCAGGCTCGGCGGGAAATTCCAGTTGCGCGCCACATTCATGCCCAGTTCCGAATAGGAAATGCCCAGTATCTGCGCGGCGGCGAGTTCCTCGTTTTTCATCGTATCGGCCAAGCGGGCGATTTCCTGGCTTTCATCGAAAAAATAAAAAATCGCCAGCATCTTGCCGAGGTTGTGGAACAGCGCGCCAATCAGGATTTCCTCCACGTCGCGGACATCGTCCCGGCTGGAAATTTGCGCGGCCAAATCCCCGGCAAGCACAGCCTTGATGATTTCCTCCTTGAGCTGTGCCGCCTGCGAGCGGTTTTGCATGAAATCCAAGAGCAACAGCGAGGCGGCAATGTTGCGCACCGTCTCGAAACCGAGGATGGAAACGGCCTTGGAAATGGTGTTGATGGAACCGCCGAAACGGTTGAAGGCGGCGGTGTTCACCAGGCGCAGCAGCTTGTTGGTCAGCGCGAGATCCTGCAGGATCACGCTGGTCAGGCGGTTGCTGCTTTCATCCTCGGAGGCGACAATCCTGTTGATTTCCGAAATAACGCCGGAAATGGCGGGAAAATCCTGTTTGCTGCGCATGCGCTGCAGCAGAAAACCCATCGTCGCGCTGCGCGACTCGGCGAGATACTCATCGAGATCTTGCAGCATCGAGGCGGCGTTCGGGTAGCGATCGCCGGGGCTTTTTGCCAGCGCGTTCAGGATGATAGCTTCGAGCGTTTTGTCCAACCCCGCGTTATGCGCCGATGGTGCGGCGACCTGCTCGTGCACCGCACGGTTCAGCACCTCGAACATGTTCTCGCCGCCTACCGCAAACTCCCCGGTCACCATCTCGTAGAGTACCGCGCCGACGGCATAGATATCCGAGAGCGGCCCGCCTTGCTGTCCGGAAATGATTTCCGGCGCCACATAGCGGGGCGTGCCGCTCAGGGGGGAGGCGATGGTTTGCTCGTGGTCGCCGGTCGTTGTCGCGAGGCCGAAGTCCATCACCATCGCCAGGCCACCGCTGGCGATCATGATGTTGGCGGGCTTCATGTCCAGATGGGAGATACCCTGTTCGTGGGCATAGGACAGCCCTTTCAACACATCGCAGGCTATTTCTGCCGCCCGCGTGAACGGCAGGGATTTTTCCTGCTTCAGCAATTGGGCGAGGGTTTTGCCTTCGACGTAGGCATAAACCAGATAAGGGGCGCCCTGGTGTTCGCCGTAATCGTACAGGGTGATGATGTTGGGGTGCTGAAGCTTGCTGACGATGCGCGCCTCGTGAGTCAGCTGCTCGGTTTTATGGCCCAGCTTGCGCAACGTCTTGATGGCAACCCGCCGGTCGAGCTGTGGGTCGCGCGCAAGATATACCGCTCCCTGCCCGCCCCTGCCAAGCTCGCTCAGAATTTCAAAACGGCCAATGAGTTGTCCGGGCATGATTAGGCGGAACCGACCGGGAATGAAAGATGTTTTTGCTTGATGCGCTGGATATGACGCATGTTTTGCTTGCGAAATTCGTGACATCGCCTTGATGTTCAGACGCGGTCATTCTACACCAGGATGACGGGCTTTCCGGGTAGCGCGATGCGCGCCCGACAAAAAAGTATAAAATGCGGCAACCGGTTTATTGCGCCGACATTCCGGATTCTCATATCAACAATCCTACGGTGCGGGAGGTTTGAAACATGCAGGAATCGCCATATCTCGAAGGTAATGGATTTCTCGCGGAGAAATTGCAACGCCTTCCTTTTCTCGGTTCGATAAGCGAAAACTATATCAGGGACATCCTGCGCGTCAGCAAAATAAGGAAGTTCGACGAGGGTGAAGTCATCACCGAAGAGAAGTCCTACGACAGTTGGGTCTACATCCTGTTTTCCGGCGCGGTCAGTATCGAAAAAAACGGCAGGCAAATCGCCATATTCAATGAGATCGGCAGCACTTTCGGCGAGCTTGCGGCTATCGATGGGAAGGCGCGCTCCGCATCCGTTCACGCAATCGGCCCGACGGTTTGTCTCGCCATCGATGCTTCATTCATGAACGAAACGGCGGAGCCCATCGAACAGGCGCTTTTCGTCTCGGTCTTATATAAGCTTTTTGCCGAGGTCATTGCTCAGCATCTGCGTTCTGCCAACGATGAACTCGTCAAACTGCGCTCGGAGCTTGAGGTGCTGAAAAGAGAGAAAGGGCTGTCGTAACAGGCTGCCGATACCACGCCCAGATGGAAGTCGGTGATGGTCACCATAGTGTCGTGCTCCGCTTCCTGCAATAGCCGGTCATGCCGGATAGCGTAGGGTGGGCTCCGCCCACCATGTCGGGCAGGGCCCGACAAGGGGTTGTCCATAAGTATCGCCAAGAACGCAACACTACACTGGAATGATAATCACAGGAAAATGCATGGAACATAATACAAGGCTCAAAATTTGCCGCATTGCTGGCTGCGCCGCATTCTGGATTTGTCCCGTAGTATTTGCAGCAGACGAGCCGGGCGTCTCAAGCGCCGTCGCCAACGACGTCCCGCCTGCTCTGGAAGAAGTCGTTGTTACTGCCGAACGGCGCCCCCAGCCATTGCACAAGGTGCCGGTTTCCATGGCGGCGCTCACCGGAGAGGATATCGAGCAGTCGAAGATCGTTTCTATCGTCGATGTGCAGCAGCATGTTCCGGGGTTGACGGTAACCCGTGCTTCTACCGGTCAGTCGCTGCTCTTCATCCGGGGCATCGGCACGGACATCGTCGGATCGGGAGTAGAGGGCGCGGTGGCGGTGTATATCGACGGTGTCTATCAGAGCCGGTCGTCCGGCACGGCGATGCAGTTCGTCGATGTGAGTCGCGTCGAAGTGCTGAAGGGCCCGCAAGGCGTCCTGTACGGGCGCAACGCCACGGGCGGGGCGATCAACATCGTATCCAGGGCGCCAGGCGCAGAAACATCTGGGCAGTTCGATATCCTGGCGGGCAGCTACAACCGGAAAATGGTTCGCGGCACAGTCAGCGGTTCCTTGTCCGAAAATGCGGTGAACGGGCGTTTGTCGTTCCTGCATGACAGCGACGATGGCGACACCCATAACGCATTGCTCAATCTCAAGGGGAACAGCAGCGATGCCGATGCGCTGCGCGGATCGCTCCAGTTCCTGTCTGGCGACAACCTCGTCGTAACGTTCAACGCGCATTACTACCGGGACAATTTCACGACGGCATTCAAGCCGCTGCATCCGGCGGTGAACCCGCTGTTCGCCAAATTCGGCGCGACGGTGATCGGCGATCCGCGCACGGTGATGCAGAACTTGCCCAACGAGGTGGATATGACGCAGTCCGGCATAGATGCCAAAGCCGAATGGGATTTGGGTGCGGCGGAACTCACGTCGATTACCGCCTTGCACAAGACCGACTACAACATCGAACGCGCCGACCTGGACGGCACCGAAATTCCGCTGATAAGCGTGGGATCGCCAACGACGGGCATCGGCATTCCCGAGGTCACGAATTTCTTCTCGCAGGAATTCACGCTGACCTCCAACAACAATGGCCCGCTGTCGTGGACGGGGCTGTTGTCGTACACCCACCAGAAGGTTGATGCGCCGGGGTTCAACTTTTTCTTCCCGCTTCTCAATCTGACCACCGACTCGGTGGCGATCGTGGTCACCGACGCGCTGGGCGTCGGCGGGCAGGCAAGCTATTCATGGGCGAACGGTTTGCGCCTGACCGGGGGAGCGCGCTACAGCATCGAGACGAAAGATCTGGAAAAAGACCAGACCTATGTCAACGGCACTCTCGTTGGGAGCATGATCGGCAGGAAAACCTGGTCTTCGGTGACGCCCAAGTTGGTGGTCGATTACTCGCCGGACAAGAACCGCATGTATTACGCTTCGGCGACCAAGGGTTTCAAAAGCGGCGGCTTCAACACCGTTGCGCCACAGCCGGCCTTCGATCCCGAAACGGCGATCAGCTATGAAACCGGCATCAAGTCAAGATTGCTCGATGACCGGCTGCTTCTGAACCTCGCGGCGTTCTACACGAAATACAACGACATGCAGGTGTCCATTGTGTTGGGCGGAGCGGGCGGCATTTATTCCGAAATCAAGAATGCGGCGAAGGCCGTCAGCAAGGGCATCGAGGCCAGCGCTGTATTGAAGCCGACTGCGCGGTTCGAATTGTCGGGCGGCGTGCAATTGCTCGATGCGCGGTTTGCCGAATTCATCACGATAGACCCGCAAAACCCGGCGCTGGGCGCAGCCGACCGCAAGGGCAACCCGTTGTCGCGCGCACCGGATGTTACAGCCAATCTCGCGGCGCAATATACCTGGCCGGCGGCAGGCGGCGCGCTAACGCTGCGCGGCGAGGGCAGCTACCGGTCGAAAATCTACTACACGCCGTTCAGGAACGACTATGCCAGCGATGCCGGGTTGACCGTCTGGAATGCGCTGCTGGCTTACGAGTCTTCCGGCAAGACCGGGATATACGGTGCGGCCTTCGTGAAAAATCTCTCCGACAAGACCTACACCAGGGCGATCTTCGATCCGCAGGGGTTGGGCTATCTCGCCTATTACGCCCCCGCGCGGACGATAGGCGTCCGGCTTGGCTACCGATACTGAGGTGTCGCTGCTTCGCCTGTCTAATCCGCCGCCCAGGCGGAAAGCAAGGTTGCCAGTTCGGCCTTGTTGTCGATGCCCAGCTTGAGATAGATGGAACTGAGATGGTTGCGCACCGTGGCCGGAGATAGATCGACCTCCCGGGCGATCTCCTTGTTCGTCAGCCCGCCCGCAAAGTGGTGTGCGATCTCCAGTTCGCGCCTGCTCAGGCCGTCGACCGCGCTGCGCGGGCGCGCCTTGAGCAGGAGCATATCGAATACCGGCACAAAGCTCACGGCGATCGTCCTGCCGACATAGCGTTGCGCGGCGTTGCCCAATCCATTGACCAGCGGCTCGGGCAGGCGTGGGCCGCGCCACTGCGGCCATTCGGATTGCATCAACCCGGCAAAGTCATCGCCGGCCACATGGATGACACCCTTGCCGTCGGCCGCCGCGAGCGACTGCTGCTGCGTCGCGCGCTGCGCGCCAGCGCACAGGTGTTCGAGGTAGTTGATATGCCGCGTCTCGATCAGGTGCGGAACCAGGCACTGCATTGCCAGCCGCTCTTCCTCCGAGAAGGGCGTTGCGGGATCGGAACGGTATAGGGAAATCGCATCGTACAAGCCGCAGGAAGGCTTGTATGTATAGGTTCCGAGTAGTTGCTCGACCCCTGCCTTGTGATGGAGCAGGCGGTAAATCTCCGTAGCCTTCAGCATCTCGTGGGTGACGTTATGCACCACGTTACGTTGCGCCATAAAGCGCGCCGCGAAGATGTCGAGATGCTTGTGCTGTTCCCACACCTGCATGGATTCCAGTGGCACATTGTCGAACATGAAGGCGTGCACGATGATTTCGCCATCGATTTCGCAGCCGCTGCCCCAGAACCACGCGCTGTTGGGGATGGCCTTCCGCACCAGCGCCATTGCCCAGCCGGGAAAGTCAGCCGCCGCCTGCCTGCGGCAGCCGCGGTGCAGCTCCAGCAATAAATTTCCTGTCCGGTTCAGCATGGGTCAGAGCCACCCTTCGTTCAGCAGCAGGGCCGCCACTTGCGCACCCTTGCCGGTGCCGAGCTTGGCGTGGATGCTGGCGATATGGTTGCGCGCGGTGGCAGGAGCGATGGCGAGATTATTGGCGATTTCCTTGTGGCTGGCGCCTTGGGCCAGTTGCTTCGCCACCTCCAACTCCCGTGCCGTGAGCTGATCCAGCGGCCCTTTTCTGCGTAGCGTTGCCAGGTAGAGGTCATGCTGCGGGGTAAAGCGTGCCGCCACCTGTTCGCCGCTAAAGGAACCGTCCTGCATCCGGCGCATCGCTTGCGGCACAAACGGGCCGCGCCAGTCCGGCCACTCGCGGCGCATCAGCTCGACAAAGGCCGGGCGGGCAAAATGCACCGCGCCCTCCTGGTCCAGCAGCGCAGCCGCCGGGACGAGCGGGTTGGCTTCCCGGTTGACGCCGGACAGGTGCAGCAGCTTGCTCTCGCGCCACGCATCCAGCAGGTGCGGCACGGAATTCTCGAACAGCAGGCGCTCCGCTTCGGTGAAGCGCTCCGCGCCGCCGCGAAACAGGGAAATTACATGGTACAGGCCGAGGTCGTCGTCGTGCGTGTAGAGCGTAACGATTTGATCGACACCAAACCGGCTGTAAAGATCGTCCAAGCCTGCTTTCCGCACATCGATGATTTGCGCCTGTCCAGCGTTGATGATGCAGCGGGAAATAAATTCGACATGTTTGGGACGGGACTTTACCTTCTCGAAGGCGGCGCTCACCTCCTTTGCGGGCAGCCGGTACAGGTAAGAATAGTGCATCACCACCGCCTCGATCGGCTCCCGCCCGGCGCCCCAGTAACCGTAATCAAAACGAACCAACCCCTTCATCGCTTCGAATATGGCACCCTGAAAGGCCGTCGCCGGCGCTTCACGGCTCAAGCAATGAATTTCGCGCAGGGTGCGCGACAGACGCTGCAACATTTCCCACTCCACAAAAGCTGTTGATTTTTGCGGATTATATCGAATCTAGTGCATTTGCATCATGGTTGCAGGCGTTCGGCTGAGATAAATTTCCCATATTCCCAAGTGGGAATTCTGATTTAGCGGAATAAACCTGTATGAAAATATTGCTGATCGACAACCATGCCCTGTTCCGCGAGGGATTGCGCCATATATTAAAGCGGATGCCCGGAGGCGTGAGCGAGATACTGGAGGCGGAAAACTTTGCCGATGGTCTGAAGCTTGCCGGGCAACATCCCGGTTTGGATATTGCATTGCTGGAGTTAAGAACTCCCGGAAGCGAAGGGACGTTTTCCGTCAAACTTTTTCGTCTGTGTTGCCCGCATATTCCGCTTCTGGTGGTGTCCGGCGAGGAAGACGGTCGTGTGATACGCAAGGTGCTGAGCTATGGCGCGAGAGGTTTCGTGAGCAAAAATTCAACCGGCTCGGCGCTGCTGGGCGCGGTGGGGATGGCGCTGTCGGGCAGCATTTATGCGCCGTCGCAGCTTTTGCGACGACCCGGCATGGCGATTGAAAGCAGCAATACCCGCAACGATAGCCGCCGCTCGAATGCCAACGAATACGGCCTGACCGTGCGCCAGATGGATATCCTGAGGCATCTGGCCACCGGGCTATGCAACAAGGATATTGCCAGGGCGACCGATCTTACCGAAGGCACCGTCAAGGCGCATGTGGCGGCGGTGCGCAAAATCCTGCACGTCAAAAACCGCATTGAGGCCGTGCTGATTGCCGAACGGCTTGGCTTGACCGGCGTGCCGGATGGCACTGCCGCCGACCGCTTCGGCGCCCTTAAGTTAGCGGGACACTAAAAACTGCGTGTTGTCAATATGCCGAAATATATAGGTATAACTGCATATGGTTTTGCGTGAGGCAAGCTGTTCTAATCGCGCCCTGTTTCAATCTGGACAGCGGGCATATTGGTAATGAAGCTCAACCATACAACACGGAGATGGCCATGATTGCAGAATCGACTATAGATATTGCCGGGCCGGCAAGCAACGCGGCGCATGTGCCGCCACACCCTCATGTAAGCGCCGAACCGGCGATTGTCGCCGAGATATACGATGCGCTGGATAACAATCGGCTGGATTTGCCCACTCTGCCCGACATGGCGCTCAAGATTCAGAGTTTAATCGACGACCCTAATGTTTCCGCCGACCGGGTGGTCAACCTGCTCTCTTCGGATCCGGTAGTCTACATGCACATCATCAGGGCGGCCAACAGCGCGGCATTGTCGAATGGCAGGCCGGCGAGCGATCTGCGCAGCGCTATTTCCCGCCTGGGTTACCGGATGCTGCGCAGCCTGGTGCTGAATGTCACCATGTCAAAACTGTTTCAGGCGCGCAGCCCGTATGTCAACCAGCAACTCAAGGAATTATGGCAGCATAGCCGCGAAGTGGCGGCGAACAGCTATGTGCTGGCGCAGCGGCACAAGCATCTCAAGCCGGAGCAGGCGATGCTGGCCGGGCTGGTGCACGATATCGGCGCGCTGCCGCTGTATCTTTATGCAGACCGCTACCACGCGCGCCTCGATCAAACGACGCTGGAAGAGCTGGTACACAAATTTTCTGCTGCTATTGGCACCAGGCTGCTGAAAAACTGGAATTTTCCGGAGGAGCTGGTTGCCGTCCCCGCCGGACATGACGACCTGCTTCGCGCGAACAATTCGGGCGTGGCGGATTATGTGGATGTGGTGACGGTGGCAAATCTGCAAATACCCGGTGCCGCAAAGTTCGTCGCATGGGCAAATGTCTTTGCCGCCGAGAGGTTGGGCTACTACGCCGGGGAATGCCAGAATTTTCTAACCGACCACGCTGAACAGCTCGCTGTAATTAAAGGCATGCTGGACGTCAACGCAACCCGGCATTAAAGCGATGCCTGGCCAGAGATGCGGGAGAGCGGCAATCCCGGCAGGCTATATGCCAAACGCCGCAACGCCTGAAACAGTCTCTGGCAGCCAGGCTGCATTAACCACGAAAAGCCCCAAAGGAGCGATTGACGATATGAGCCTGATTCTTGTCAGCAGAAACGACATTGCCGTCGGCCAACCGTTGCCCTGGACGTTGTTTGATCGGGAATATAAAGTTCTGGTCGAGCAGGGCGGGGTGGTTCCGGACAACGCGCATCTGGATAACCTGCTGGCCAATGATGTCTACCGCGAGCTCTCGTGGGAAACCCCGAACGACAATAACGGCAGCGGCAAACTTTCTGCCGCCGCAACGGCTCCGGATCAAATCGGCGCCGTCGGGGCCGGTGCGCCATTCACCTTCGACGATATGAAACTGAAGGCGGAAAGCCGCCTGCAACTCGAGCCGCCAGCCCAGTTAGGGCGGGAACGCTTTCTGGTCAAGGTGATCGGTTATTTGCGGGATGTCAGCCTGCTGGTCTCCGCGCCGATTACCGCCAGCGGACTCCGGCTGCAACTCATGGAGGGGGAAAAAGTCGTCATGCGTTCTTTCTCCGGGCAAAATGCCTTCGCTTTTACCTGCACGATAGGGCGGATATGCAAGATGCCCTACGAATACCTGCACCTGTCGTTTCCCGATGTCATACAGGGAGTCGTGATACGCAAGGCGCCGCGGGTCAAGTCCAAAATCATCGCTGCGGTGCAGAACACCAATTCGCGCAACCCCGGCGAACAGTCCTCCGCGCTTATTTCCAACATCAGCGCCAACGGCGCGGCGCTTGATGCCAAGCGCACCCTGGGCAACAAGGGCGACGTTCTCAATCTGGCGTTCCGGGTGAACCTGCACAAGCTTGATGCCTTCCTGTCGGTCAAGGGGGCGATCCGCGCCGTGATCGATGCCGAAAACGCCGATTTGCCCAGCACGGAAATTATCCGCTACGGCGTAGAATTTCAAGGCCTGCAACCGAACGATATGGTCATCCTGCAAAGCATGATTTACCAGCAGATCATCGAGAGCCCGCACCAACTGGTTTAGCGGAAGCTTCAACATTTGCAGGGACGCCCGGCGGTTTTTCGGAAATGATAAAAAAGATACCCATAGATCAACTCAGAATCGGGATGTATATCCAGAAACTGAACTGCGGCTGGATGGATCATCCGTTTCTGCATAATCGGTTCATGGTCGATGGAACCGCGACCTTGAACAAGATTCTTCGTGCTGGTCTTGAGGAAGTCTATATCGATACGAGCCTTGGAGCGGATGTTGCTGCGGCGAAAATCGGAGCGGCCGACGCCGGGGAAATCGAAAAACCGCTATGCGAACCGTCCGCAATCCTGCCGGGCATCGTCTCCAGGCTTTCGCCTGTCGAGGAATTCAATCGCGCAAAAGAGCTGTATTCCAATGCCAGTGAACTGATGCAAAACATGATGAAAGACGTGCGGCTCGGCAAGCAGGTCGAAATGGAGCAGTGCGAGCCCATTGTCGACGGCATCGTGGATTCGATGTTTCGTCAGCCTTCCGCGTTGCTGCCTCTGGCTCAAATGAAAAGCATCGACGAATACACTTTCCAGCATTCGGTTTCCGTCGCAGCTTTGGCGGTCGCGTTCGGGCGGGTGCTGGAATTGCCGCGCGATGAAATCAAGGCGCTTTCCCTGGGCGGGTTGCTCCACGACGTGGGCAAGGCAAAAGTGCCGGCGCGCATATTAAACAAGTCGGGGAAGCTTGACGACCAGGAATTCGGGATTATGAAAAGCCATGTATCCGAGACAGCCGCGCTGCTGAAGGGCGTCAAGGGCGTGAGCGAGATCACTTTCAACGCGGCCGCGCAGCATCACGAGCGTTACGACGGAACGGGTTATCCGTATGGGCTGAAAGGCGATCAAATCAGTCTTTACGGCCAGATGCTCGCTATCGTGGATGTCTATGACGCAATCACTTCGCTGCGCGTCTATCACAAGGGAATGCCGCCAACCGATGCGTTGAGGAGAGTGTTCGAGTGGAGCGGCACGCATTTTAACCACAGGCTGGTGCAGGCGTTTATCAAAGGGATCGGGATTTACCCGGCGGGGTCGCTTGTGCGCATGGAAAGCGAAAGGCTCGGCGTCGTGCGGGAGGTGATGCCGGACAAGTTGTTGCAGCCCGTCGTGCAGCTCATTTACGATTGCAAGAGGATGTGCCACATCGTTCCGGAGCTGGTGAGCCTCGACGCATCGAACGACAGAATCAAATCTCACGAATCCTTCGAAAAATGGGGCATCGATCAAGCGAAGTGGGTTATGGCGAATGCCTGAGCGGCCATGAACCGCCGGTTCGGTAATTGCCGTTATTGGACGCGGTTAACTACATGCCGCGTTTTCTGCGCAGGCTGACCTGTTCTCCGGCAATACCCCAGTTGTCCGTAGGAACTTCGTCGATGACGACCATGGTCGTCGCTGGGTTCTTGCCGAGGACATCCTTGAGCAGGTTGGTGACGCCTTCGATGAGCCTGGCTTTCTGCTCGGCGGTGACTCCCTCTTCGGTGATCTTGATGTTTACGTAGGGCACGATGGTTGCACCGGTAAGTGAAAAGCTCAAATTATCCTGGAAAAAGCAGTTGTCCGCAGATTACACAGATTTTCGCAGATTAAACGACAAGCAACTTTAGCTTGCTGACCTACCTTTTGGGTGATGCGATATTTGCCAATAACCCTCTGGAAATCTGCGTTAATCTGCGAAATCTGCGAAATCTGCGGATTGAACTAAGGTTTTGAGTCTCTTACCGGTCAAATGATGTCAAAACATGACAAGAGTTTTGCATTTATCTGGCATTGGCAAGGGTTTGAGCGAAGGTGAGCCTTGCGGGGTTTGTAGCCCGGATGTAGCGATAGCGGAATCCGGGGGCATCATATCCGTTCCCGGATTTCACTGCGTTTCATCCGGGCTACCCGTTTGGTTCCGGCTCGTCCGACTTAGGTTAAACCCTGTTTCAGCGGGCCTCATGCACCGCGCTTCGGCGAACCGGCAAGCCTTGCAGAATGCCGGTTTCACCAATCCGTCAGGAGATCAATTAAGCTGACTGGATATTGGAAGCCTGCTTGCCCTTGGGGCCCTGCACCACTTCGAAGCTGACCTTCTGGCCTTCTTTCAGCGTCTTGAAACCACTCATGTTGATCGCGGAGAAATGCGCAAACAAATCTTCGCTGCCATTATCGGGAGAGATGAAACCAAATCCCTTCGAATCGTTAAACCATTTGACTGTACCGGTTACCATTTGACTAGCTCCTTGCCTGAAAACTGAAATCGTCCTGCTGCACCCGGATATCTGGCGCCCGGCCTTGCCGCTTTGCAAGGCACCCATATCCGCAGGCCGCACCTTACATAAATTGCCGCGAAAATCATATATGCCGAAATATCTATATATTTCGGCCTAGGCCACTAAGCCGGACAAGCCGGAACCAAACGGGTAGCCCGGATGAAACGCAGTGAAATCCGGGAACGGATATGATGCCTTCCGGATTCCGCTGCCGCTGCATCAGGGCTACAAATCCGGTGTTTCTCGTTCTCACGGTATCCGTGGAAACGCATCAGGGGACGCTCCGCGTCGCCATAATTACTGACTGCTGTGTAATGCGATTCAAGCCTGGCTTAAAGAAATTGGTTTATCTGCCGATGTTAGCCATAACATTGGAGCAAATCATGGACTTGATAGGCAGTGTCAAATATATCGAGAACCGGCTTGGCAGGCGCAAACCCAATCACGGCGATGGCAAGCCTGCGCGGAAAAACACCCACGGCGGCGCTGGCGGCGTGAGCGAAGATCGAACGGGCACCCAACACTCCCCAGCGGAGAACGGCACAAGGGTCGGGCGGAAGGTGGACACTACCGCATAGCCCGCCGTTCGCCATGCATAAACCACGAACAGCCCGCGCAAGCGGAAATAAGCCGATTGTTACCCGATTGGGAATGCGGTAGAGTCGGCACATGCAGCCCGTATAGCCGCCGGACTTCAGGCAAGTGATCCCCGTTATTTTCCAAACCGAAAACAGGAGGCACACCATGAACCGCCATCTCAAACTTTCCGCCCGTCTTTGCGCATTTTCACTGGTTGCCTTGTTTGCCGCCACACCGGCAACCGCCGACCCGCCATCCCGGGGAGAAGGCAGCCAAGGGAACAAGCATGAGAAAAAAAGCGAAAAACACAGCAAGGATCGCCAGGACGACAGCCGCCGCGAATCGGCAAAAACCCATTTCAACGACGATTACCGCCGCATTGTCCATGACTACTACGGCGCAAAATTCCGCTCCGGAAACTGCCCTCCCGGCCTAGCCAAGAAAAACAATGGTTGCCTGCCGCCCGGCCAGGCCAGGAAGTGGGCTGTCGGCCACCCGCTTCCGCCAGGGCTGCGGCACTATGATTTACCGAACGATTTACTGATCCGCCTGCCTGTTCCTCCCGGCGGGCATCGCTACGTGCGGGTCGCGGCGGACATCCTGCTGATCGCGATAGGCACCAGCATGATAGTGGATGCCATCGAGGATATTGGCCGCTAACTTCTAGCCGCGCACAAGTAGCCAGTTTCACACAGTGCGCGCGGTCAGTGTTCCCTGCCGTCGATGCGCGGCTGCATGAGCATGGGAATATAGCGCCACGCGAGCAGGGCGAAACAGGCGAACCAGCATGCCGCCGCGAGATGTATCCAGTGCAGGTAAGCGGCGGGGTGGATTTGCGGCGCGACGATACGCAGCAAAAAGGCCAGCATCATGATCCACAGCGCCAGCTTGTCGAACGCGTCGAACACCACCTTTCTGCCGGTATGCCCCTTGGATATCCTGACGATCATGCCGGGAATCACCAGCCCCATCACGCCGAAGGTGAATACATGCATGGATACGGACAGCGCCCATTCCGGATAGAGGGTATGCCTGCCGGCTTCGATCAGCAACTGGGCGACCAGGGCGAGATAGCCGAGGTACATGATGCCTATGTCCAGCCTTTTTATCGCCAGATGCGGCTTCCAGAAAACGAAGCGCCCGGCCAGCAGCAGCGCGGCGAGCAGCGCGAGCCAGCCCGACAGTTGCGCCGGCATCAAGCCTTCGAACACCAGCAGCAGCGCGAACAGCTTGATCGAGTTGTCGAGCGCCGGTTTGCGCAGGATCGCCGCGCCGAACACACTCTTCATGAACTGCGCCAGCGTGCGCTCCATCATCACCAGAAACGCCAGGCGGAACAGCCCCAGCGCCATGCTCCAGCCGGCCTCGGCGTATTCGGCGCCGAGCATCAGGTTCTTCGCCAGCAGAAAAAGCGGGAGCATGACGAGGAAGAACATATTGTCGCGCCGGTAGGTGTCATCCTTGCGGTTGCGGATCAGCGTCCACAACACCATCGCCACGATGGCCCCGAGAAACAGGTTGTTGGAAACCAGGAACAGGAACGGCGGCCATGCGCCCTCGAACCACATGCCGATGCGCTCGAACACCCACGCGGCGGCGAGAAACACCAGCGCGTTGCCGTGATAGCCGCGCACGTTCACCCAGTTCTTGGTCGAGGTCAGCAGGAAGCCGCCGAGCACCGCCCAGCCGAAGCCGAAAAACATCTCGTGGGCGTGCCACTGCATCGCGGTAAACGAAGTTTCCGGCGCCGGGATGACGCCGGAAAAGAACAGCGCCCAGAGGATCGGCAGGCTCAGCCCCGACAGGCAGGCCAAGGCGAAGAACGGGCGGAAACCCACCAGCCAGAACGGGTGTTCGGACAGCTTCATCTTGCCTCCCGGTCATTCATTTGTTCTGAGTGAAGCATTCGATCTTTTTCCTTTAATTATTGGGGCAGCGCCATACGGCTTGCGTGTCAGTTGCTTTCACGATGTTCAATAAACCCAAATAATCCATTGGCAAATTCAGCCCGCCTCCCCCTTTGTAAAAGGGGGGAATACCCCGCCATGACCCAATTCATGGCTAATGGACAATCTGGGATAAAAAGGTAGCCCGGATGAAACGTAGTGAAATCCGGGAATGCGGTGCTTTGTTCTTCCCGGATTCCGTTGCACTTTATCCGGGCTACGAATTGGCTTCCCACTTCCTATTTGCTATCGCCGGCCCCGCGCGCCGCCTTCAATTCCACGGCGAGCTGGAATACCGACATCGCGTAAAAATCACTGTTGTTGTAACGCGTGATGACTTCGAAATTGCCAAACGCCAGCCAGAATTCCTTGCCGCTCTCCACCGTGAAATCGAGCAGGCGCGCGGGTTTTTCCTGCGCAAAATCGGCGTCGGGAACCACCCCTGCCGCAGTCCATTCGGCCAGGCTGCGCGGCATCTTGCTTGCCGCGTCGGGAAGCTCGCCCGCAATCTGCGCGCGCACCGCGACCGGCTCGCCATTGATCCAGCCGTAGCCTTGCAGGTAGTTGGCCACGCTGCCGATCGCATCGGCTTCTTCGCGCAGCAGATCGGTCGCGCGGTTGGCGTTGAAGTCCACCGCGTAGTTGCGGTAACTGCTCGGCATGAATTGCGGGATACCCATCGCGCCGGCATACGAGCCGCGTATCGCGAGCAGGTCGAACTGCTGGTCGCGCGCGAGCAGCAGGTAATTCTCCAGTTCGCTGCGAAAAAACGGCGCGCGGCGCGGGTAATCGAACGCCAGCGTGGTCAGCGCATCCAGCACCAGAAAATTGCCGGCGTTCCGCCCGTAGAGGGTTTCCACCCCGATCACCGCGACGATAATATCCTGCGGCACGCCGTATTTCTTTTCGGCACGCTCCAGGGTTTCCCGGTGCTTGTTCCAGAACTCCAGCCCGAGCTGGATGCGCCTCCGGTTCACGAAAGCCGCGCGGTATTCGAGCCACGGCTTGATGGTCGCGGGGCGGGAAATGAGTTCGATCACGTCCGGAAGATGCTGAGCACGGGCAAACACTTTCTCCATTTCGCCGCGGTCGAAGCGGTGCCTGGCGACCATTTCGTCGATGAATTCCGGGATGCCCGGCAAAGTGGCGGAATGCGCGGAATATACTGCAAAAAACCCTGCCAGCAGCGCGATGCAGATATGGATAATCTTCATGGCGCAATTCTAACCGATGAATGCTCGACAGGCTGCCGCAACTACTGGTAAATTCCGCTCTCGTTCAAATTGCTGAAAGAACCCTGCCATGAATACCCCGACCCAGCATCACCCCCTCATCATTCTCGGCTCCGGCCCCGCCGGATATACCGCCGCCGTGTACGCCGCGCGCGCCAACCTCAACCCGGTGCTGATCACCGGCCTGGCGCAGGGCGGGCAACTGATGACCACCACAGAAGTGGACAACTGGCCGGCCGACCCGGACGGCGTGCAAGGCCCCGACCTGATGGCGCGCTTCCAGAAGCACGCCGAGCGTTTCAACACGCAGATCATCTTCGACCACATCCACACCGCCAAGCTGCAACAGAAACCCTTCCTGCTGAGCGGCGATGCGGGCAACTACACCTGCGACGCGCTGATTATCTGCACCGGCGCGTCGGCGCAATATCTCGGCCTGCCCTCCGAGGAAGCCTTCATGGGGCGCGGCGTGTCGGGCTGCGCGACCTGCGACGGCTTCTTTTATCGCGGCCAGGAAGTCGCGGTGATCGGCGGCGGCAACACCGCGGTGGAAGAAGCGCTGTATCTCGCCAACATTGCCAGCCGCGTTACGCTGGTGCACCGCCGCGACACCTTCCGCGCCGAACGCATCATGATCGACCACCTGATGGAAAAAGTGAAAGAAGGCAAGATCGTCCTGCAACTGCACCAGGTGCTCGACGAAGTGCTCGGCGACGCCAGCGGCGTAACCGGCATGCGTATCAGGCATGTGCACAGCAACGAAAAACAGGACATCACGCTGAAAGGCGTGTTCATTGCCATCGGCCACAAGCCGAATACCGACATCTTCGCCGGGCAACTGGAGATGGACAACGGCTATATCCGCACCCACGGCGGCCAGCAGGGCAACGCCACGGCGACCAGCATCTCCGGCGTGTTCGCGGCGGGCGACGTGCAGGATCAGATCTACCGCCAGGCCTGCACCAGCGCCGCGACCGGCTGCATGGCCGCGCTCGATGCCGACAAGTATCTCGCCGCGCTGGGCAAGATATGACACCGCACGGGGCTCTGTGAAACAGCCTCCGTCGAGACCGAAAAAACCGATCGAATCAGACGATGCCGCGCTGTTCCGCGCGGCAGTCGGCGCAGTGCAGCCGCTGCCCGACCATAACCGCATCAAGCCGCAACAACCGCCGCGCAAACCCTTGCCGCGCGCTCCCATCCCGCCCCCCGCAATCTCCGACACGCTGTCCGACGGGGGCATGGCCAATGGTTATTCCGCTTCCGCAGCCGCGAATGCGCCGGACGAATTCCTGCGCAACGGCCTGTCGCGCATGACCCTGCGCAAACTGCGGCGCGGCCACTGGCCGGTGCAGGACAGCCTCGATTTGCACGGCAACAGCGGCGACGCGGCGCGCAAGCTGTTGCAGGCGTTCCTGTGCGAGGCGGCACAGCGCGGCCTGCGCTGCGTGCGGGTCATCCACGGCAAGGGAACGAACAGCCCCGGCGGCGAAGCCGTGTTGCGCAAGCTCGCGCGCCACTGGCTGATGCAGCGCCCGGATGTGCTGGCCTGGTGCGATGCGCTGCCGGGGGACGGTGGCAGCGGCGCCGCGCTGGTGTTGCTGAAAAGCGGCCCGCTCCGGGCCTAACCCGGATGTTTCGCCGGATCGCGGGATGATGGCGAGGCGATTTGCGAGCAGATTTGCGCATCCCGCGCCAAGCCAATAGCCGCGCCTATTGGCGCGAAGCGGGGGCGCGAAGATGCCGCAAAGCGACCGCCAGCACCCGCGAAGGCCTGCGGTACAAACTGGATTTCGCTATTGTGCGCCTGCAACCTTGTATTCATGCCGCTTTCCGTTGATTTTAGGGCCGGTCCGGTGAAATATCCGGGCTAACCTTGCGGGCTGGGGAATTACGCGGGAAAGCGTTGTATGATGGGTGCCGGGCAGGGAAGGCGCATATCCGTTGATCCTGGAAAAAGCAGTTGTCCGCAGATCACACAGATTTTCGCAGATTAAACAACAAGCAACTTTAGCTTGCTGATCTACCTTTTGGGTGATGCGATATTTGCCAACAACTCTCTGACAATCTGCGTTAATCTGCGAAATCTGCGGATTGAACTAAGGTTTTTGGTCTCTTACCAGTTAAATGATGTCAAAACGTGACAAGAGTTTTGCATTTATCTGGCATTGGCAAGGGTTTGAGCGAAGGTGAGCCTTGCGGGGTTTGTAGCCCGGATGCAGCGATAGCGGAATCCGGGGGCATCATATCCGTTCCCGGATTTCACTGCGTTTCATCCGGGCTTGTTTGGTTCCATCTCATCCGGCTTAGGGACGCGCTGATTTATTCGGTTTCGTCGTTCCCGCGAAGGCGGGAACCCAGTTAAGTAAAGGCACTGGATCCCCGCCTTCGCGGGGATGACGAATAAATCAGCGCCTCCTTAGGTTGATCCGGCAGGATCAATCCTTCCGTTTCCGTCCGGGCTGAGTCAATGCCGGTTGACAGGTGATTTTCTGATGAACTATTTGGGTTAAATAGCCATGGATAAGCCGATCGAACAAACGAAACTGCGCATCCTGCTGCTGGAGGACGAACCCGCCGACGCCGAGCTCATGGAGAAGGCGTTGCGCGAGGCGGGTTTGTCCTTTACCGCCAGACGCGTCGACGCCAGGGAGACATTTGCCCGCGCGCTGGAGGAATTCAAGCCGGACATTGTCCTCGCCGACTACAAGCTGCCCACCTTCGACGGCGGCGCCGCGCTGAAAATTGTCCGGCAGCAATATCCCTGGATACCGGTGGTGATCGTGACCGGCGTCGTGGGAGACGAAAAAGCCGTCGAACTGCTCAAGCAGGGAGCGAAGGATTACGTCCTCAAGGATCGGCTGATACGGCTCGGCCCCGCAGTGCAGATGGCGCTTGCCGAAGAGCGGAATATCTGCGCGCGCAAGGCGGCGGAACAGACGCTGCGGCAGAGCGAGGCCGACTTCAGGGCGCTCGTCGAGCATTCCCCGATCGCCATGATCGTGGATGTCGGCGTGGGAGAGGACGAAAAGATCGTCATGATGAACCGCAAGTTCACCGAACTGTTCGGCTACACGCTGGAAGACGTTCCCGACGCGCAACACTGGTGGCCGCCGGCCTACCCCGACGAGGTATACCGGGAAGAGATCAAAGCCGAATGGGCGGAACGGGTCGAAAAAGCCTTCCAGACTCGCGGCAGCATTGCGCCCATGGAAACCTTGATCACCTGCAAGGACGGGTCGAAACGCTATGTCAGGGTTTCCTTCACTTCCATAGGCAACAAGAACATCCTCGGCTTCGAAGACCTGACCCAGCGCAGGCGGGCGGAAGAGGAGCTGGAAAGGTTCTTCAGGCTGATCCCCGATCTGGTGTGCATCGCATCCACCGACGGCGCCTTGCTGAAAATCAACCCCATGTGGCAGGAAACGCTGGGATACACCACGCAGGAAATCCTTGCCATGCCTTTCCTGGGTCTGGTTCATCCCGACGACCGGGCTGCGACGATAAAGGAAGTGGAAAGGCAACAGGCCGGTCAGGCGACCCTGCGATTCACCAACCGCTATCGCTGCAAGGACGGCAGCTACAGATGGCTGGAATGGAAGACGACGCCGCCCGTAGACGGGACGCTGCTGTTCGCCTCCGCGCGCGACATCACCGAGCGCAAGCAGGCGGAAGACCGGGTGGCGGAAAGCGAGAGGAAACTGCGCAAGATCACCGAGTCGGCGCAGGACGCCATCATCATGATGGGGGCCGACCGGCGCATCTCGTTCTGGAATGCCGCCGCCGAGCAGATTTTCGGTTATACCGCCGCAGAGGCAACCGGGCAGGAACTGCATGACCTGATTGTACCGCCGGAGGTGCGCCCGGAGTTTGCCAAGGCTTTCCCGCATTTTATGGGAACCGGCGAGGGGCCGATCATCGGCGCGGTGCGCGAGGTCATCGCCCTGCGCAAGGGCGGCGAAGCATTCCCCGCCGAGTTATCCGTTTCCGCGACACAGTGGGGCGGCGCATGGCACGCCATCGGTATCGTGCGCGACATCACCAAACGCAAGCAGGCGGAAGCCTTGCTGGCGGAGAGCGGGCAACATTTCCGCGCGGTCGCAGAATCGGCCAGCGATGCCATTATCACGATCTCCGGCAACGGCGACATCGCGGACTGGAACCCTGCGGCGCAACGCCTGTTCGGCCGCAGCAAGGCCGAAATGGCCGACCTGCCCCTGACGGTGTTGATGCCGGAGCGCTTCCGCGACCTCCACAATACCGGCCTGGCGCGGGTGGTGGCGGGCGGGGCGAGGCATCTGATCGGCAAAACGGTAGAAATTTTCGGGCTGCGCAAGGACGGCAGCGAGTTTCCGCTGGAACTTTCGCTGGCACAATGGCAAACCGCCGGAGGCCGTTTTTTTACCGCGATCGTCCGCGACATTACCGAGCGCAAGGCGGCGGAAGCGCTGCTGATCGAACACGAGCTGCAATACCGCACGCTGGCCGATTCCGGGCAGGCCTTGATCTGGATGGCGGACACCGACAAACTGTGCAACTACTTCAACAAGGTCTGGCTGGAATTCACCGGGCGCAGCCTGGCGCAGGAGATGGGCAACGGCTGGACGGAAGGCGTGCATCCGGACGATTTGCGGCATTGCATGGATGTTTATGGGACGGCATTCGACCGGCGCATAAAATTCAGCATGGATTACCGGCTGCGCCGCCACGATGGCGAGTATCGCTGGCTCCAGGACGACGGTTGCCCGCGCTACGACAGCAAGGGCGAATTCATCGGCTATATCGGTTATTGCCTCGACGTCACCGAGCGCAAATTGGCCGAGGAAGAGCTGAAGAAACACAACGCCTTCGTCGAAACCCTGCTGGAGAACGCGCCGATCGGTTTTGCCGTGAACAGGATGGGCGATGGGCGGTTCACCTATGTCAGCCGCCGCTTTGCGGCCATTTACGGCGTGCCGCCGGGCTCCCTGGAAGCGACCGGCGATTTCTTCGAGAAGGTGTATGCCGATCCCGCATTCCGCGAGCGGATCCGCTCGCGCGTCATGGCGGACATCGATAGCGGCGATGCGGCGCGCATGCGCTGGGAGGGTGTGTCGTTCACCACGCGCGGCGGCGAACGCCGGGCCGTCAGCGCCGTCAATATCCCGCTGCCGGAACAGGGCCTGATGATTTCCACGGTGTGGGATGTGACCGACCGGCACCTGGCGGAGGAATCGCTGCGCGAGAGCGAGGAAATTTTCAGCCGTTTCATGGAATTCAGCCCCATTTATGTGTTCTTCAAGGGCGAAAACCTCCGCACGCTGCGGCTCAGCCACAACTTCGAGAAAATGCTCGGGAAGCCCGTTGCGGAACTGCTCGGCAAAAGCATGGACGAGCTTTTCCCGCCAGAGTTTGCGAGAAATATGGTCGCTGACGACATGCGGGTTTTGCGCGAGGGCAAGGCAATCACCGTCGAGGAAGAGCTTGACGGGCGCTTCTATTCGACAACCAAGTTTCCCATCTTTATCGAGGGGAAACCCCATTTTCTCGCCGGGTACAGCTTGGACATCACCGAGCGTAAGCGCGCTGCGGAACAGCAAGCCATGGATTTCTTGCATGCCACCGAACTCAACAAGCAGTTGAAGGAAGCGAA
>MGXA01000072.1 GCA_001801215.1 Gallionellales bacterium RIFCSPLOWO2_02_FULL_59_110
TGCCGCACAGATTCAGCGTATGGTCGGGAGCGTCCTGTGCGAGGCGCTCGCACAGCACCTGCTCCGCCGCCGCGTTGCCGCCGGTCAACAGGATTCCGGCATGCCAGCGGGAGATGACCTGTGACACAGCTTCCGCATAGCGCTCCGGCAGCCAGTTACGTTCTGCCTTGCTGGCATGAGGATGAATCGCAACCCGGGGTCTGGGCAGTGTGCGCAATTGCTCGCGCGCCCATTGCAAGTCGCTTTCATCCAAAGGCAAATTCCAGATCGCGGAAGCGGGTTTGCCAGTCAATGTTTCGACAAAAGATAAAAAACTATCTGCCAAATGCGTATCGCGAAAAGGGATGCGGCGATTGCAGAACAGCCATTGCCCTTCGCGAGCGCGAGTGCGATCAAAACCGATCCTGATTGGGGCGTGCAACGCCGGATAAAGCAGGTTGATTCGCAAGTTTGCTTGCGCCGCCAGCACCACATCGAATGGCCGATGGCGGAATGTGCGATAGAAAGCGCGGTAATCCGCCAACGAATGTGGTTTTTCCGCAACCTGGAATTCCACTCCTTCCATGCCTTCCAGCAAAGAATAAGCCAGCGGGCCGGTGATCCAGGTGATCGCGGCATGAGGCAGGCTGCACTGTAATGCGCGCACTGCAGCGGCCATCATCACCACATCACCCAAGGCGGAGAAACGAACAACGGCGATGCGCAAATTGGATGGAGCGGGATCAGTCACAGGCGTAGAGATGGAACGAAGAGGTCTTGATCAGCAGGATGTTCGAGAGGTTCTGCACGGGCGTTTTTGAAATGGCAAAGGAATCAGAATTGGGCAGGCGAATGATATAGCGCTTCGCGGGCATCTCCAAACCCGTCGGTCGTTGCGGTTGGGTGCCCCGTGTTGCCTCACGTAAAAAGCTGAGTGAAACCTGCCCTTGACAGGGGCTGGCTCTGCTGCTGTAATGCGCACTGTTCATCAACTGAACGCACCCATGAACGACGATAACACAAGCTACGGCCTGCTCAAAACACTGGAAAACAACCCCAGCCTTTCCCAGAGAGATATGGCAAAACGCCTGGGTATCAGCCTTGGCAAGGTTAATTTTTGCATCAACGCGCTGGTCGAAAAAGGCTGCTTGAAGGTCAATAACTTCCGCAACAGCGACAACAAGCTGGCCTATGCCTATCTGCTTACCCCACGCGGGATCGAGGAGAGGGCGCGCATGACCGTAGAGTTTCTGCAAATTAAGTTGCATGAATACGAGCGGCTGCGCGCGGAGATCGAGGAACTGAAGCGCGAGGCAGAACAAAAAGGGTTGCTGGAGAGCAATCATAAGTGATTACAAAACGGCATATAAACGACTTGGAGAAGTTGAATGAAAGCAGTCATTCTTGCAGGTGGACTGGGAACGCGGATCAGCGAGGAAACTTCTGTCCGGCCAAAGCCAATGGTTGAAATCGGAGGGAAGCCGATTCTTTGGCACATCATGAAAACTTATTCTGCACACGGCATCCATGATTTTGTTATTTGCTGTGGCTACAAGGGATATGTAATTAAAGAGTACTTCGCCAATTACTTTCTGCACATGTCGGATGTGACCTTCGACATGCAGAACAATCAGATGGAAGTGCATCAACGCAACGCCGAGCCATGGAGGGTGACGCTGGTAGATACCGGCGATGACACCATGACTGGTGGACGTCTCAAACGTGCCGCCGAATATGTCAAAGATGAAAAAGCATTTTGCTTCACCTATGGCGATGGAGTAGCTGATATAGACATCGGCGCGCTAATAGATTTTCACAGGCAACATGGCAAACGCGCGACCGTCACCGCAGTTCAACCTCCTGGCCGATATGGCGCGCTTAATATGGATGGTAAGTCAGTACGCGGTTTTATTGAAAAACCGCAAGGTGATGGCGGGTGGATTAACGGCGGTTTTTTTGTTTTATCGCCAAGCTGTATAGATTTGATCGCTAATGATAGTTCTTCGTGGGAAGGTGAGCCGCTTAGTAAACTTGCAGCTCAGGGTGAACTCATGGCGTTTGAGCATGGAGGGTTCTGGCAGCCAATGGACACCTTGCGTGACAAAAATCACCTTGAAGACCTTTGGCAAAGCGGAAAAGCCCCCTGGAGGGTGTGGAAGTGAACGCCGACTTCTGGCGCGGCAAGCGCGTCTTTTTAACTGGGCATACAGGCTTCAAGGGTGGCTGGCTGTCGCTGTGGCTGCAATCCATGGGCACAGAAGTTCATGGCTACGCGCTTAATCCGCCGACCGAGCCGAATCTTTTCACGGCGGCAAAAGTCGGCATCGGTATGACGAGCAGTAAAATCGCGGATATCCGCGATGCCGATAAACTGCGGGAAGCCATGCAAACCGCACGTCCGGAAATCGTTTTCCACCTGGCCGCACAACCTTTGGTGCGCTACTCCTACGCTCAACCGGCAGAAACTTACGCGGTTAATGTTATGGGGACGGTGCATTTGCTCGAGGCCGTACGCGCCACGCCAAGCGTGAAGGCGGTGGTGAACGTCACCACAGACAAATGCTATGAAAATCGCGAATGGGTATGGGGTTACCGCGAAACCGAAGCGATGGGCGGCTTCGATCCTTATTCAAGCAGCAAGGGTTGCGCCGAATTAGTGACTGCTGCCTACCGGCGTTCTTTTCTTGAATACACCGGCGTCGCACTGGCAACCGCTAGAGCCGGCAATGTGATTGGCGGCGGTGACTGGGCGGCAGACCGCTTGATCCCCGATTTTCTGCGCGCCATGGATGCAGGTAAAACATTGAATATCCGCTCACCACAATCCACGCGCCCCTGGCAGCATGTGCTGGAGCCGCTGTCCGGCTATCTGGTGCTGGCCGAACGGCTGTATGCCGACGGGGCAGTTTTTGCCGAAGCCTGGAATTTCGGCCCGGCCGATGAAGATGCCCGTTCGGTGCAATGGATTGTCGAGCGTTTGGCCGAAATGCGTAAGGACGTGAACTGGCAATGTGATCATGCGCCACAGCCGCATGAAGCGCACTATCTCAAACTGGATAGCAGCAAGGCTCACGATCGGCTGGGTTGGCAACCACGCTGGCGTTTGCAGGCCGCCCTGCACAAAACATTGGAGTGGCATGCGGCGTGGCGCAAGGCCGAAGACATGCGCTCGGTCACATTGGCGCAAATCACCGGCTATCAGTCTCTGCGGCGAAACGATTAACCATGTCGCGCTTCGATTTTATTCCGACACCCTTAACCGGGTTGATGCTGGTGCAGCGCAAGGCGATAGAAGACCATCGCGGCTTCCTGTCGCGTTTTTATTGCGCCGAGGAATTCCGAGCGGCTGGCATTGATAAACCTGTCGCCCAA
Organism: Gallionellales bacterium RIFCSPLOWO2_02_FULL_59_110; assembly: GCA_001801215.1. Lineage (GTDB taxonomy): Bacteria > Pseudomonadota > Gammaproteobacteria > Burkholderiales > Gallionellaceae > Gallionella. The sequence continues at coordinate 3,352 of MGXA01000072.1, forward strand.
ATCAACCACACCCTCACGCGCCAGAGAGGTGCGGTGCGCGGCCTGCATTTTCAGCACCCGCCGCATGCCGAGACCAAGCTGGTGAGTTGCCTGAAAGGGGAGATACTGGACGTGGCTGTTGACCTCCGGCGCGATTCGCTTACCTTCTTGCATTGGCATGGAGAAATTCTTTCCGCCATCAATCGAAAGAGCCTGCTTATCCCGGAAGGCTACGCCCACGGTTTCCAGACGCTGACTGAAGATTGCGAGCTGATTTACTTGCACACCGCCTCCTATCATCCCGAGGCCGAGGGCGCGCTCAACGTGGCCGACCCAAGACTGAACATTGCCTGGCCTTTGCCGGTAAACGACCTCTCCGAGCGCGACCGTAATCACCCATTTATTAGCCAGAATTTCCGAGGAATCGTTTTATGAAATGCCGTCACTGCCAGACTGAATTGACTTTGCCGCTGATTGATCTGGGCGCAGCTCCACCATCCAATGCCTATCTTACTCAACACACATTGCACGCACCTGAAAAGCATTTTCCGCTGCGCGTGTTGGTTTGCACCCACTGTTGGTTGGTGCAGACTGAAGATTACGCCGGGGCAGACGAGTTGTTTTCTGCTGACTACGCCTATTTCAGCTCTTTCTCGACCACATGGCTGCAACATGCCGAGCGTTACGTTGCGGACATGGCGCAGCGCTTTGCGTTGAATGCGAATTCCCATATCGTCGAAGTGGCTGCGAACGACGGCTACTTGCTGCAATACGCCAAGGCGCGGGGCATTCCCTGTCTGGGTGTCGAGCCGACCACCAGCACAGCCGATGCGGCACGCGCCAAGGGCATCGAAATCGTCGAGGAGTTTTTTGGGATACAACTGGCAGAAAAACTCGTCGCGCAAGGCAAGCAGGCTGACCTGACGGCAGCCAACAACGTGCTGGCGCATGTTCCCGACATCAACGACTTTGTAGGAGGGTTTGCGGTACTGCTGAAACCAGCGGGCGTGTCTACCTTTGAGTTTCCGCACCTGTTTCGCTTGGTATCTGAAAACCAATTCGACACCATTTATCACGAACATTACTCCTACCTTTCGTTGATTGCGGTAAAACGCATCTTTGAGTGCAACGGATTGAGCGTGTTTGATGTCGAGGAATTACCCACCCACGGCGGCAGCCTGCGCGTTTATGCGCAACGCACGGATTCCGGTATGCATGAAATAAGCGCAAACGTGGCAAATATGCTGCAACGAGAAGTGCAGGCGGGTATGACCACGCTCACCTTTTACGCCGGCTTCCAGGCCAAGGCGAGTCAGGTAAAGAACGACTTTTTGTCATTCCTGATTGAAGCCAGGCGAGCAGGCAAAACAGTTGCAGGATATGGTGCGGCCGCGAAGGGCAACACCTTGCTGAATTACGCCGGTGTGCGCCCGGATTTATTGCCTTACGTAGTGGATCGCAACCCTGCCAAACAGGACAAATTTCTGCCCGGATGTCGCATCCCGATCGTTGCCGAGGCACAATTGAAACAAACTCGACCGGATTATGTGGTGATTCTGCCGTGGAACTTGCGCGAAGAAGTGATGGATCAGTTGGCGTATGTCCGGGAATGGGGTGGGCGGTTCGTTACAGCGGTACCGAATATTAAAATTGCTTAAGGCTGAATCAATGTTGATCGAGAATAATTTGAGATCACAATTTGTGGCCTCAAAAGCGGTGTGGGCGCGAGAGAAGGCAGG
>MGXA01000073.1:0-3719 GCA_001801215.1 Gallionellales bacterium RIFCSPLOWO2_02_FULL_59_110
CGGGGTCAAGCTGGACGGCGAAAAAATCAGCGACAAAGCCCTGCAACTCAAGATGGGTGTGGTTGTCGTCGCGCAGGTCGGCAAGCGCAAATTCGGGCGGATAACGGTCGGTTAAATTCCGGTTGTGGCGGGCAAGCTGTTTTGCTAGAATCGCGCCCTCAATTTTTTGGTAAAAGGTAGTTAGTTCATGACAACTGTACGAGTTAAGGAAAATGAGCCGTTTGAAGTTGCAATGCGCCGCTTCAAGCGCTCCGTGGAAAAAACCGGTCTGCTGACCGACCTGCGCGCGCGCGAGTTTTACGAGAAGCCCACCGCAGAGCGCAAGCGCAAGCTGGCCGCCGCCGTGAAGCGCCACTACAAGCGCCTGCGCAGCCAGACTCTCCCTCCCAAGCTGTATTAATAGGCCTTACCGGCCTGCCGCGCCAGCCATGTGCGCAGCGGCCGGTTTCAATATGAGCCTCAAGCAGCGAATCACCGAAGACATGAAAACCGCGATGCGCGCCAAGGATGCGGCGCGCCTCGGGGCGATCCGCCTGTTGCTCGCCGCGATGAAGCAGCGTGAAGTTGACGAGCGCATCGAGTTGTCGGATGCGGATGTGATCGCCATCATCGAAAAGATGAATAAGCAGCGGCGCGACTCCATCAGCCAGTACGAGGCGGCAGGCCGCCAGGATCTGGCTGATGTCGAAAAATTCGAAATGAGCGTGCTGGCTGACTATATGCCGCAGCAGATGAGCGAAGCCGAAGTCGCCGCAGCCGTGGCCGAAGCGATTGCCGCCACCGGTGCAGCCGGCCCGCAGGACATGGGCAAGGTGATGGGCGCGCTCAAACCCAAATTGGCCGGGCGTGCCGATATGGGCAAAGTCTCCGCGCTGATCAAAGCGCAATTATCCAAATAAGTCCGGCTTGGTCATTCCGGGTTTCACCGGCATGACGAAAATCTTTAAGAAGCTGTCTTGATGTAAGGGCGGTGCGGGCGTGATTCCGAAAAGTTTTGTCCAAGACCTGCTGAACCGCGTCGATATCGTGGACGTGGTCGAGCGCCATGTGCCGCTCAAGAAGGCTGGCGCCAACTACGTCGCCTGCTGCCCGTTCCACAACGAAAAATCCCCTTCCTTTACCGTCAGTCAGGCCAAGCAGTTTTATCATTGCTTCGGCTGCGGCGCACATGGCACGGCCATTGGCTTTGTCATGGAGCATGTCGGGCTAGGCTTCGTCGAGGCGGTCGAGGAACTGGCGCACAGCGTCGGCCTGGACGTGCCGCGCGAACGCCCCGCAGCGGGGGAAACCTTCCAGAAAGTTGCGCCGGATCTGTACGAGGTGATGCAGACCGCCACGCGCTATTACCGCGAGCAGCTCAAGCAAACACCGCGCGCGATCGACTACCTCAAGCGGCGCGGCCTGTCCGGCGAGATCGCCGCGAAATTCGGTATCGGCTACGCGCCGGACGCCTGGCAAAATCTCGCTGCCGCATTTCCCGATTACCAGAGCGATACGCTGACCGAGACCGGCCTGGTGATAACCGGTGACGAAGCCCCCGTAAAGGGGACGCCGCCAGACGCTCGCGCTTCGCGCGGTCATGGCGCAGGCAAGCGCTACGACCGCTTCCGCGACCGTATCATGTTCCCCATCATCAACGTGCGCGGGCAGGTCATCGGCTTCGGCGGGCGCGTGCTGGACAAGGGCGAGCCAAAATACCTCAATTCGCCCGAGACGCCGCTGTTCGAAAAGGGCCGCGAACTATACGGCCTGTTCCAGGCGCAAAAGTCCATACGCGGCGGGCAGCAGGTGCTGGTGGTGGAAGGTTATATGGATGTGGTGGCGCTGGCGCAACTCGGCGTGGAATACGCCGTGGCGACGCTGGGCACGGCGACCACGCCGTACCATGTGCAGAAGCTGCTGCGTCTTGCCGAGCACATCGTGTTCAGTTTCGACGGCGACAAGGCGGGGCAGAAAGCCGCATGGCGCGCGCTGGAAAACGCGCTGCCCTATTTGCAGGACGGCAAGCGTATCAGCTTCCTGTTCCTGCCGGTCGAGCACGACCCCGACAGTTTCATCCGCGAATTCGGCAAGGACGCTTTCGAGCAGCGCGTGCGCGAAGCGATGCCGCTGTCCGGTTACCTGCTGCGCGAAGTTGCCGCAGAACTGGATTTGCGCACCCAGGAAGGGCGCAACCAGTTGTTGCAGCGCGCCAAACCGTTGCTGACCGCGATTACCGCGCCGGCCACCGCGCTGCTGCTGCGCAAGGAAGTCGCGGCGCTCGCCGGGGTGAGCCAGGCGGAACTGGAGGCACTGTATGAAATCAGGCCAGTCGCGCGCGCGGCGCCGCGAGTTTTTCAGAAAGCCGGGCGCGCGGCGCCTTCGTCGCACCGGCTGTTGCTGCAATGCCTGATCGCGCAACCGGCGCTGGGCGCGCAAATCCATGTCGAGTGGCAGGGCGAAGGCGCGGAAGCCGAGGCGGTGGAGGCGCTGCTCTACGTGCTGCGCGAAGCCGGGTTTGCGGCGAGCGGCGCCGCGCTGATGCAGATGTTCCAAGGCACGGCGCACGAGAAAATCCTCGCGGCGGCCGAGGCGGACATGCTGAACTGGGGCGACAATTTCGATGTGGCGGCGGAGTTTGACGGGCTGATGAACAGGCTCAATGAAGGCCAGCGTCGGCAGCAGTTCCAGACCTTGCAGGCAAAACTGGCGCAAGGCGGCCTGGCCAGCTTAAGCGATGCGGAGCGCGAGCAATACCTGCACCTGCTGCAACGGGGCTAACGTATTGCAAGGTCTGGAGCGGCGCGTAGTCTAATCGCTCCGTGACTTGGCAGATGTCTTGCCTTCTGCCGGAAACGCCTTGGCGAAAGTCTGGATCACCTCGCGCACGATCTTGCGTTGCGGCGTTGGTAGCGAGAGAAACGCCTCGAAGATTTCCCGATCCTGATAGCCGATGCCTTCGTCCCAACGGGCGCGGGCTTCCTTGATTTGTTGTTTGATCTCCAAGCCAAAGGTCAACTCTTCGGGTGGAATGCGTAACCACTTTGCCAAAGTCTCGATCTTGTCCAGGCGCGGAATGGCCTGCCCCTTCAGCCATTTGTTCACGCCGTGCAACGTAACTCCCTTGCCGTAATAGCGCTGGTTGAACTCGCGCTCCAGCACGGCAGCCTCTGCCTTATAGCCAGCCTTCTCTATCGCGGTGCGTAACCGCTCGGCGAATTTCTGTTGTGGAGTTTTCATATAGTTACGTTACTGAGTTGTAATGGCAGCAACGTAACCAACATCAAAGTTCAGGCATGGAGTAGACTATTAGTTACGTAAATAACGTAACTGTTAGCAATGTCCAAAACCCTGCTGGAACAACTCCCCGAAATCGTCGCCAATGGCCGCAAGGAAGCCGAACGCATACTGGAAAGTATCGAAGGCCGCCACCGCGTCAGCCTGCAAACCCGCGAATGGGTGCTGCCCGCCAAAGACAGTGCCGAACAGGACTGGATTAGCGCCAACGCAAGGCTGGACTCCCTTGCACGTCATTCCCGCGCAGGCGGGAATCCAGCAATTGAAAATGCCGTTGGCTTAAACCCACTGGATTCCCGCCTGCGCGGGAATGACGGGATAAATGGCGATTGGACTAACCGCCTGATCTACGGCGATAACCTGCTGGCGATGGCCGCGCTGCTGGCGGGCGACGAGCAAACGCCCAGCCTGCGCGGCAAAGTGGACTTGATTTACATCGACCC
>MGXA01000073.1:3762-4980 GCA_001801215.1 Gallionellales bacterium RIFCSPLOWO2_02_FULL_59_110
CCCGCCGTTATCCCCCCCTTTGCAAAAGGGGGGTTAGGGGGGATTTCAGCGGGTGAAAATCCCCCTCAATCCCCCTTTTTCAAAGGGGGAAGCAGGAGCATGGAGCTGGAACAGAAGCCCACCGTGATTGAGCAGTTCGCCTACTCCGACACCTGGAGTGACGGCACGGCCTCTTACCTCGCGATGATTACCCCGCGCCTGATTTTGATGCGTGAACTGCTGTCCGACAGCGGCTCAATCTACGTGCATCTGGACTGGCATGTCGGGCATTACGTGAAGATCGTGATGGATGAGGTGTTTGGACGGGAACAGATGAGGAATGAAGTGATCTGGCACTACTCAACACTTGGCAGGCCTACAGACCGATTCGCTCAGAAGCACGACACGATATTCCACTATGGCAAAGGTAATCACGCCTATTTCGACGAACAGGGGGCGAAGGTTCCTTACAGCGCCGAATACATCGCATCGCATTTCCGAGACAAGGACGATGCCGGGCGTGTGTGCAGAAAACGATTTGATGCTGGCAAGTGGCGTACCTACTATCCCGAGGAGGGCATGATTCCGAATGACGTTTGGGATATCCCCTATGAAAACTCCATGTCAAAGGACAGGGTTGGTTACTCTACGCAGAAACCTACTGCGCTAATTGAGAGACTCTTGAAGGCCAGTAGCCCTCGAAACGGTCTCGTCGCCGATTTCTTCGGTGGCTCCGGCACCACTGCCGCCGTCGCCGAAAAGCTGGGTCGCCGCTGGGTCACCACCGACCTCGGCAAGCCCGCCTGCATGGTGATGCGCAAACGGCTGATCGACCAGAACGCGCAGCCGTTTTTGTATCAGGCCATCGGCGACTATCAGGTGGAAGCCGCAAAATCGATGCTGGGGCGCGGCTTTCGCATCGGTGATTTGTCGCAGATCGTGCTGTCGCTGTTTGGCGCGCTGCCACTGCCGCCGGAAGATAATCCGGCGAGGAATTTGGGGTATTTGCCAAATGCACCCTCACCCCAACCCTCTGATGGAACAACTAGCCATTCGACTAGGCTGGCCAACAACGCCAGCCAAGTCGCTGGTTATCCCGCAAGCGGGCGAGGGAGTAAAACTCTGGTGCTGGCGGATTCACCCAACAAACTCACCGGTGCGGCCACGCTTAAAAAAGCCATCGCGCAACGCGACAACCTGATGGGCGGCTGGGATCGGGTGGTGGTGCTGGGCTGGAAC
>MGXA01000074.1:0-36023 GCA_001801215.1 Gallionellales bacterium RIFCSPLOWO2_02_FULL_59_110
TGCAAAGGGTGCAGACAGGATTTTGCCAGATGCCACAAGGCTTGCAGAGGATTTCATGCTAAATTCTACCCACTCGATTTCACGAAGACCCAAAATATTCAGTAGATTCTCGTCGTACTGTGTATTGACATCTGATTCAAACGCTTGATGCCAAGCTTCCACCCAAACAGATTTGTCTGGCGCGCCGAATGCAACAATTTGCGGAAGTTGGGATGCCAAATACCCAGTTAGTTCTTGGGCTGTCGCATGATGATGGCAGAAAATGACAACCTTCTCTCCCTGACTAATCGTTGCCGCCACAGCTTTTTCCACCGCGATCATCTTTGAATGAACGCCCACTTTGCCGCGCAATTTTTTGATTTCGCGTAGCTGTTTTTCAACCAATGTTTTTTCGAGTTGGTCTAACCCAATAATCTTCTCGTGCAGGTCATTTATTTCATTGTCAAAATGCTGCCATCCAACGTGAAAACGTGGGTCATTCGTAGCGCTGGTCAATTCAGCACCCGCAACTTTGGCTACGCGCAACATACGATCCATGCGCAACATCAATTCCAATTCATCAGAAGTTGCTTTGGGTACAGAGATACTCCAATCCTCCCCTATACCTAATGTTTTTTGCTCTTTTGGCAGATCATCAATGCTATGGCGAATCACATAATGGCTAATTGACTCGATGGCTGCGCTGGCTTTATGAACCAGTTTTTTGGCAACATCATCCGAACTTCGTACGGCACTCCCCGTGTAAATATCTTCGAGTGCCCGACTAAAAATCCTGACGGCGCTATGCACATGATCTGCGCCGACCAGTGTCAGCATTCGATTCAGTTCATCCAGCCTGATGCTGAAAGGCGTTGCCGTTAAAATCAAGACGCGTTCAGCATATTTCTTCTGCTTTTTTAGTGAGCGGCTGAATGCCGTGTGTTCACCTTTGGCGCGATGCGCTTCGTCAACGATCAATAAATCGCACTTCAGGTTGTTGCCCGCAGCAACGTATGAATGCTTCACCACCTGGATTGAACCTGCTGGCAGGCGTTTTACCGCCCCCACTTTCACGCGCTTACGATGCACATCAGTTAAATTGGGCGCGCAACTTTGAAGCAATGCAACATGGGACTGCAACTCTTCCTCCCAGCGTCTAACCATCACTTCATTGGGCGCCAGAATCCGAACACTTCTCTTTTCACCGGCAGACGCGAATACCCACGCAACCAACGCAGCAACAGTAGTCTTGCCCAGCCCCACATCATCCGCGAGAAGCACACCTCCGCGAGTCGGTTCACCACAACATCCACCAAGACGTGCGAGGATGTCACGCGCAGTTAAGAATTGACGTTGCGTACTCTCAAACAAAAGCGGGCGATCGCTTGATTTGCTTGCCGCAACATAATTTTTTGGATTCGATAAGAATCGCCATTGCGTAGCGGAGAGATTGGGCAGATCATCAACTTGCATCGTCATTCCTCAAGCATCATGTTTTAAGCGCAACGCCAATTCTTCGGCTGCGAGCCGTGCCCCTGTTTCATCACTGCCGTTACGTTCGGCTTGGCGGTTAAAGGCTGCCATCAATAATCGTCCGTCACGTTGCAGAATTTCCAAAACGAACTCGTTTGAACCATGCTTTGCCAACGTTACTTGACCCGCCCAATTATCCACAACTTGCAGATGCTGGCGCGCGATGACGAATGCCTCAACCGAATAGCTGTCGGCTTGACCGGATTGCTCTTTGGCATACTCTTCCATGTCTTGATTTTCACCCGCTACTATTAGATCAGAATCCGCATCAGCATCTGTTACCGCTTTCCCTCCGTACTGTTCAATCAACAATTTATCCCGAATCGTTTGCACTTCTGATTCATCAATCTCGTCAGGAAAACTGCTTTCCCGTTCCGCTAATCTCCTTGCGTCAAACACATCTTTGATCAACTCTTCCGATTCGCATCGCAGCAACACCGATGCCGGTTGCCGCTTCGCATCAAGCCACCGGATTTGCGCTACGCGAAGACCGTCAGCGCCCGTCTTCCATTTGGTGATCGTTAACGGTTTATTGCGGCTCATAACTTGGCCAGTAACATCGCGCTCACTTTTACATTCGACGAGAATTACTTTACCGTCCCATGTTGCCTCTGCCCAGGAAATCAATCTTGAACTGCGCCGCAGTTTGTCCGTGCTTGTGGCGGCATCTTGACTATCTTCAAACTCGGTCAAATGTTCAAAAGGCCAAGCAGCTTGCTCGACGCAGACACCCAATTCAAAATTTTCAATATTGAGTTCGCCGCTTCGTACTTCTTCTCCCCAAGCGGCCTTGCTGAAATTGGCGGATGTCAGCAATAAACGTCGGGAATTCCCTCGCTTGAAGGCATATACCTTGGCGTGGCTCCAACGATCATCGCCCGTTTGGTGGTCGTCATGAAAATGATCGGTCTGTTTATTGTCATTCGGTTCATAACGAAGCTGCAACAAGCTGCTACCCGCCGCAATTAAGTTGTTCAATGTAGATGCGGGGAGCAGCCAGTTCTTTACCCAAGGATGATTTATATCAATCCAAACCAGTGAAATTCGATCCGGCTTACCCTCAAAATGTGCGCACCATTGATGTAATGCGTCTTCACTCCAAGAACCAACGAAGGGGCTGAGCACAGACGCACTCACCGCACCGCGCACAGCAGGAATAATGTTTCGAAGACCCGCAGCTCCCCATTGCTCGCGCTGTGAATGTTTGCCGGGGACGCTGGCAACAAAGGTGATGCCTTGCGGACAGTCTGCACGAGCTAACAAATCAATGAACCTGCCAACATGCGAGTCATCACCACACGACACCGCAAGCTCGCGCATAAAGCCGGGAAAAACTCCCCAACTGCTCAATCTTGTTTTTGAGGCTTGAGGCTGAAGCGGCAAACTCACGCGCCACGCCGCTTGAATTTGCCGCTTGAACGCAGAGTTCGTTAGATTCGCGGAAGAAATAATAATCTCAATATATTCGTTTCCATTTTTTGCCCAATGCAGCAGCCAAAGCTTTGCGTGTTGCACGGCTTTGTTATTCTTACCCACCGTTAGATGACGAATCGAGCGCCATATCCACCCGTACATTCCATCACTAACGGCGGCGGCTTCCTCACTTGATTCTTCTCGTAATGTCGAAGACACCACCACAATCCGACCATGCAATTTTTTGAGACAATCATCCAACTTAAGCAAAAAACAACTGCGCTCTGTACCCTCTCCATCCGGCTCATGATTCAACTTCAGCAGCACGGGCAACAGGTTCTCTACCAGAAAGCGCTCATCGGCACGGTCATACGTTGTAAATAGCGCAGCCTGAAGAGTGCAACCTTCAGGCGCACCGGATTGCAGCAGCGATTCCCATCCCAAACTTTCGCCGCTACTCATCGTATTCATCATCCGAATTGGCGAGCTCGTCAAGCAGTGCTTTGGGCATTGTTTTTAGCACACCACATTGCGTGGCAAGACGACACAACGACCACAAACGAAAACCATATCTTGAGGCAGAATTTGTGGGGGGTGTACCGGCTTCGACTCGCCCGTTGCGAAGCACAAACCAGTGCAAGCCACCTCCATAGGTTTCGTGATGCTGTAGCAATATGCGAAAACACTCGATAGGTTGATCTGTCGTAATCGCCCCGGCAAAACGATGTGCCGCCTCGATATGGCGCATTTGCATGGCGGGTACTTTGCGCCAGGCTTGCGCTGCTGCCAGCAACTCTTTGCAAACGCTCACGGCATTTTTATGTTGCGCGGCTTCTTTAAGCGCAATGTCGGGCTTATCTCGCAGCACTTCGGCAATAACATCCATCGCTGCCATGCCCGCATCTGCCAGTCGCGAGAAACTGTAAAGCCGCGCGATAATGGGATCGTCTTTGAACTGAATGCTTAAGTATTGGCACAGCTCAAGATGGTTAGTCGCCACAGATTTTTGAATTGCACGCACTACCTTGATTCGTTTTTGTCCTCGTGGGTCGTCGCCAAATATGATGGGCTTAAGAATCTCGGCCTCCGGCAACACCGCGAAATCATTTTTTTGACGAGGTAGCGTATTCACGTCAGCATTTTTTCCAGATTGAGCAAATCCTTTCCAGTGATTCAGCCACCAGTTGCATTCTTTGCCTCGACCTGTTTTGGCGCTCCTGCCAAGATCATCGCCAAGCTTTAGTTGCGCACCCTTTAATTTTGCGTCCAGCCATTTTGCCAACGCCATTGTTTTTGGCCCAGGAGTCCAGCCATCGCCTGCGGTCATGCCAGGCCACTTGCGAAACGCCCGGCGGTATCCGCCATACGTCCCTGTTTGCCGGTAGGCGCGAAATTGTTCGGGCGACATTCCAAAACGTTCAATGGATTGCTTGTTGATCCAAGGGGCGACGCGACGCTGCCCTGCCAATGAGCGTTGCTTCCAGTCTTCTTTTTCAAGCAGGGTAATTGTTCGAGCCACCCACATGAGCTCCAAGGGTCGCAGCCAAGCATATCGCTCGTTTTGCTCCTTGCGGGTACTCACCGAACGCCCACCACTGGCATGAAAAACCTGTTGGGACTGCACCAGACACCATGCCAGTATTGTGACCCAGCGACCATCTCGAATTCGGTTGCTAAAGTCTGGAGCGACAGCATCGGCGAATTGATCTAACAAGGCGCTTAGACCCAGAGCATCACCACGACGCACGACCAGAGGCTCCCAAGGCTCGGTGAAAAAGAAGCGCGGCACATTAATGGACGCATCAACTTTCTCAATCATTGTTGCTTACTCCCGCTAAACATACGCTCGGAAAGCAGCAGTGAAAACGACATCTATATCCACCGACAGGCGTGGCAGATCCTGCACGAAAAGGTTGAGTGCGGTGCCGCCTTTGAGCGCAAAATGCGGCGATTCAAAAATCACCGGTGCGACGGCAAGCAGCAGGCGGACTGTATCAACGTATTGGCGATCCATTATTTTTTCAGGCTCAGGAGTTCACCGCTGCGGGTGCGCAGCGTCCAGCGGCGATCACTGCCCATGCGCTGGCTATGCGGGTGGACAATCTTCGCCCAAGGCAGCTCAAGTTCATCGGCGAATTGGCGCGCCAGCCGGACTACCTTGATGCGGGAGCAGTGGGTGAGCAGGGTGTCGAGCACGTCAGGACGGGGATTGCGCAGGCTCTCAGTCAGGTGCATTGCCTCTTCCACCGATTGGTGCTTGCCAACATTGCACAGCATCTCCAGCAGCGCGCGTTCGGGGACGGATACCGGTGGACCATTCGGGGTTTCTGGTAGCGGCTGTATTCCAAAATCCGCAGGCAGTCCGGCATCGAACAGTTGGGTGGTCTGGTAACGGCAGGGATAGTGCGCCGTCAGCCAGGCTGGGATACGCATGGACTGATTGCCCCATAGCTCGATTTGATCGCGGACAGACAAGTTATGCCGGACGCCCCGCCAAGCGAGCGCCGTTTTGCCTCCGACATGCAAGCCAGGGGTACGCCTTGCCAGATACAACAAGCATCCGTCCCGGCTCGGTTGGTCACCGACGAGCAAATACACCCCGCGCGACAGATGCTGTAGCCATCCGCTCTTGGCGAGGTAAGAGGCCAATTGCGGGGAAACCTCGTGTTTAGCCAAGGTAGAGGTTTCCACGGGTTCACCGTGCGGCAGTGCATCAAGCAGTCTCTGTATTGAATTATTTGATTTAGTTAAAGCCATGCGCTAACTATGGCAAAAAATCCAAACAAATTCAAGTCAGTTGCTTGAAAAAGGAGCGCAATGCAAAGGGGTTTTCTCAATGCCGCTCATTGTGATAAACGAGCGTTGAATTTCACACACAAACCAGCCGTTCAAATAAATATACACTCGTTTATTTACCGCTAATCGCGCTTTCCCCAAGCCTGCGCCGTTTGATACCATCAACCTTGGAAACAGCGTTGATGGTATCGGGCGGAATGAAAAATAAAAATCATTTTGATACCATCAAAAATACCATTACCAAGGGCATGCTGCCCCACGAACAACGTATTTATCGGAGCTACAGCGTATTTCTGGCTTGATAATTCGGAATCATTGATAATTCGAAACAATACATCAACAAGCAAATAGTTTGTCGTTTAATAACAATCGATTGCAAGCAAGCCCTACTCCCACTCAATTGTTTCCTGCGCCCTGTAACCAGCATGGATACTGGGTTTGGCTCGTTGATCTTTCGGTAATACCGTCACCAATACCGTCAAAAATACGAGGCTTAGTATTCATGCGGGTTTCAGGGCGATGTTATAAAAATGCACCTTTCGCCATCTATCGAAGACTATCGGATTCATTGCATGCCCCAAAGATTCAGTTTGCCCGCCCATGGAACTGGCAAATCCGGATTCGCTGATACCGTCAGCGGCAATCAGACATAAGCAGCAGTTGCAATGATATGCGAAAGTCCTTGCGATTTATACTTCGAAACAGCCTTGGTTAAGTGCCCCTCACTGCGAAACCATCCTCTCCCTCGCAGGATCAGGCCAACCCTTCTTGCTCTACAGTAAATCCTGCCGTTGCAACCGCCTCCCCCAGTTCATCCCAGCCTGCCATCTGTGCAAAATGGCGAATACGCTCCAAGGTGTGGGGTGTAGCCTTCTTACGGCGCTCTTCCGGGACGTTATCGGGATGCATGACGGTGCATGGAAGGAGCACATACCCAACCGACAGTGCTTCCCGTGCGAGTACTGCTGCGATTCTGAAGCCACCCTCGTCAATATCACCCCAATGGCAAACCGGCACACCATTGGGCAAATCATGCAACAACCGGACATACATAGCGCGCCATGCCGGTGACGGCATGCCGGCGGTGTAAATCAACAGGATCGGTTCATCACAACTCCGCTTCGCCTCACTATGAAATGTCGTCAGGTTTTCGATAGTCATTATCATGGTTGGAATACTTGCCAATCGTTTCACAGTACCGGCTGGCAATCCTGTATAAGGACGATCCAGAAGAGCCGTCACCCGCTCACGTTCGATCGTCACGTTTCCAGCCAATCGTACCGGATGTTCTTCCCTGAAAAGCCCCAGTTCCTGCCATACCGCAGCCGGCTCTCGAACTTCAGCTTCGATATTGTTTGCCAGCAAGACATCTAGGGCGCCAGTGATACGCTCGATACGCTTGCTGTCATTGAACAACCGCGCACTTGCCTCCCGTACTGGCATGGAAATCACTTCGCCGCTAATCTCGTGTCGAAATACCTCAATGGCACGTATTGCATCAAGCCAGTCCGACACGCTATCAGGCCCCAAGCCTCTGGCCTTCCGCAATTTCCTCCAATGTGCCATCAACTCTTGAACCACGGAAAACCGTACTGCGAAAGGCGCTAATTGCACCTCGGCCTGGTCAACTTGATCCTGCACAAGCACTACCCCGAGAAATCCGGCAAGTTTTCCGGCGTTCAACAGGTCAACTCGCCGAATAAAACCATCCTCCGTGTGTTCGTTGTCCCACTTCAATTTTACCGCCCCTTCCACTTGGGCGGCACGCATCGTTGTGTCGAATGATTCCTTTTTCTGGAGCGACGTAAAACTTCGATAATCGGCAAGATGGGACGCGGTCAAAGCGGCTTGTCTCGATCGTCTGCCGGCAGATTCCTTTTCTCCTGCCGACAAAAGCTTTTCAAGAAGCAAGCGAGCCTGAGTATCCATTATGTTGCCAACCCGACCTGATCCTCTTGAAGCACAGGACGAAACCTCATTGCGGCAACTTCCCTGTCAATCAATTCCAGATTGAACTCTGGCAGGTCTTCTCTGAACCGGGATCGCACCTGCGCCGATACGTCATGCCCCTCGATCATTACAGCATTGTTGTCCGCATCGCGAAGAATGTCGTAATAGCGGTGCAGGAAGGCGGTCAATATCCCCAGGTTCTCGCCGGGGCTGGCCATGAAGACCTGTAGGCCAAGTTCTTCCAGGTAGCGCATGGTGGCAATGATGTTGGTCATGTCCATCTTGTTGAATGCTTCGTCCAACAACATCAGGCGCAAGCCATCCCGGCTTCCCCGATCGAGCCGATAGGCCGAAGCCAATGCAGCCCCGGCAATGACATATAGCGGCGCCCGATGCTCGCCCCCGGAGCCGGGACCAAGCCGCTTGCTCAAATGGCCAACTACCTTGGTTGCCTGGGTCAATGGATCCTCTCGCAGGATCTCGATATCGAACTCGAAAAATTCCCGATAATCATCCAGCGGACTGCGTACTCCCGCCGCCCCGGGAGCAACCTTGTCCTCAAGAAGCTGCTTGAAGGCTTCCGGAATTTCACCGGCGCCACCGAGAAGGTCCTGGGTCGGTCCGAAGGCGGCGACATCCTTGACGAACTTGAGCAACGACTCAAGCTGAGGCCTGACAACACGACGAAACCGATACCGCTCGCCATTGGAAAACGCAGGGCAGGTTTTCAATACCGCGTTCAGCCTGTCCATGGTTTCTTCTAGCCATTCCAGATTGTTGCTCAAGGCGATCGCCACGTCGTTGCGGAAGGTTTCTTGTGAAGTGCGGTAGGCCGCATCCATCTCTTCCTTGAAGCCGGCCAATTCCGTCTTGTCCAAACGCTCCAGCAAGCCGGTAAGCCAGGCCCTCGCCTTCTTCCATTCAGTCGCCGCATCCTGCGGGACTTGTTCACGATACTTTTCAAGGAAGGTGCCGAACTCCCCCATTCCTTTTGCGATGGCTCTGTTCATGCGCTGATTTGCCAGTCCTTGTTGATCGTTCGCATGTTCGACCATTTCGGAATATCTGGTATCGAAGCGTTCCAGTAACGAGTCCCACTGACGAGACCAGAATTCGCTATCGTATTCCGGATGGTGTCGTGCCTTCTCCGCCTCCGCAACCGCACGATTCAGGTTTTCCCTTGCTCTTGCCTCCTCGCTGATACGATTTTCAAGTTCCTTTTCTGCTCGCCCTTTGGCCAAAACCATAGGTTCAACCCCCGATTCCAGTTGTCCAGCCTGAGTATTCCAGTGTCGCTCCTGCTCTCCAATCCTTACATATTCGGCATCGGCACGCCCCTCCAATTGTTGCGTTTTGGCGGCCACATCGCGCTTCGCCAGCTCCATCTCTCCCCACGCGCCAAGGACATGTTGCATGACCAGTTTTTCGTTGGCGATCTGCTGCATGGACTCCATGATTTTTTTCAAGTCGTGCTGCAATCTCTCCAGCCGTTCAACTTCCCGTTTGTGCGTATTCCATTCCGTCTGTATGGCGTCGCGCTGACCGGAGCCTCCCGCCCCTATACGGAATTGATCCGGACGAACTGGCCGGAGACGGTCTAAGTCGCCTCCGGAAAGAAGCATCCCGTCCCGGGTCAGCGTTCTTCTACCGGCGAGAGCTTCGGCATCCGTAGTCGCTTGCATCAAATCACCGAATTGACGCCGGAGATAGGCGACCGCAGCAGGATGCTCACCTTCGATCAATTCGGCCACGGAACCGGAAGCGGCCTTGCCAAACGACTGGCGACTTTCAAGCGCCATTTTGACGCCGTAGATTTTCATCCTCCGGTAGATTTGATACGCCTTCTTTTCCTGCTCCTGCTCGGCAGGAATCAGCAAGGATTCAATGTGCGGGCCGAGGTAAGCCTCGATGACCGGCTGCCAATCAGGATCGGTAATCCGCACCAAGTCACAGACGGGTATAGGATTCAGCCCGTGATCCCGCAGTTCGGTGAGTAACCGTTGGACATCGTGGGACAACGGCGGACGCCCTTCCTTGACACGCTTGAGCGCCGCTTCCGCCAACAATAGAGACCCGCTGGCCGCCACAAGTTTGCCCTCCAGCGCGCTCCCCTGCTGAAACAGATCGTTGTATACCTTCTCCGCCAATTTCAGGGCTGGCCGCAGAACCGCCGCAATCTCTTCTCCATTTCGCTGCCCCAGTTGACCTGTCAGTGTCTCAAGCTCCCCAGAGGCTGAACGCAAAACCGATGCATGAGCCTCAAGAAATGGCGATCCCACAGTCTCGTCGAAAGTCCTGCGCACCAAACCCAGGCTGGCGCGAAGCTCATTGTGTTTCCCCTTCTCACGTTCGGCAGCCGTCTGAATTTCGGACTGGAGCAAGCCGTAATCCTTATGGGCCGCGTGAGCTTCGCGGATTTGCCGGTATCGGGTAGCTTCCGCCTTAGCTTGCCTGACCTGCTCGACGAGTGCACCGTGTTCGATTTTCTTGGCCTCAAGAGTTTCTTCCGCTGTAGTCTTGGCTTCGCTCGCCTGTTCGGCAAATTCACGCGTCACTTCGACGGCGGCCATTTTGGCAGTGGCCCCCCAAGTTGCAGCCCGGCGCGACTCCTCGGCAGCCTTGGCAAACTCAGCCTCGACAAGCTGGCCATCGGCGATCTTGGCCTGAACTTGCGCCACCAGTTCGGCCAGACGCCGGAAGGACTCCGTCACCTCGCGGAATTTCTTGACATTGGTGGGGCGAGACTCAAGAACGTCGTTCCTTACGATCTGATCAACTGTCTTGTCGAAACGCATGCGCAACGCGAATCGAAAAGCGCGGGTAAAGGAATCCGTATGGGGCGGACTCCCCGAACCCCTCAACGCCAGAAGGGCAGCCTGGATATAACGCTGGGCATCATTGAAAAAAGGATCTTCGCCGGAAACACGTGATCGCTCCATAACCTGGTGTCGAAAAGTGCCCCACTCCCTCGGGCGTTCCTCGCCGTTTACAACTTCTATATGGTCAGCCATTGCCAGCTCTATGCCAGGAAGAATGTAGCGGCCAAGGACTTCATGATTTTCCTTATCCGCTGCTGCATGGATGCAGACTCCCATGGATAGTGGCGCGCCAGTTTCCGAATCCCGCCAGATCAGCGTAATGTAAGTCGTGGCGCTATCCCGGGCGCGATGCTCCGCGCTTTCGCCGTATTGCCCGAGGCAGTAGGCTCGCAACGAACGCGTGGTCGCCTGCTCATCGGCTTGCGCGTTCAACGCCACTAAGCGGCTGTTGGCTCCCAGCATGGCAATCTGAACGGCATCCAGCATCGAACTCTTGCCGCTGCCATTCGGGCCGAATATTCCGGTGATCTCGTTCAAGCGCAAATCCTGACGCTCGAACAGGAAGAACTGAACGACCCGTATATGTTCCAGATATTTCATATCGCCTCCCTCTCCCCGTCGTTCGCGTCATCCGCCTCCGGTTTGCTTTCGTTTGGCGCATCGTCCGGTGACGTAACAACATGCCACTGGGCAAGCCGCTGCAATGCTGCTTCTCCCAGCAGATTCACGATGGCCGGACGAATCACTACCACGTAGGGTTGGCTTGTTGCCACTCCTGCATCGCCATCGCCGCCCGCCTCTTCGGATTTCTTCGCGATTCCCCAGCGCTTCATAGTCTTCATGAGGGAATCGAGCTCCCCTTTTGCAGGTAACTCGCGACTAGTCATCAAACGATATTTCTCTTCGAGTTCGACCAGGTCACAGACAACCTCCCCATCATCTGTCAGTTGACCGATGCGTGCCGCTTCGTCATAGATGGTACGCAATACCAGTGCCAATACGGTCTGCGACACCGAGGCCGTGCCCGCCTTCTCGTGCCGGGGCTGCGCAAAGGCATAGCGTAATTGGCGATTGACCTCGATCGTGATACCCAGTGGCGCTAGTGCCTGCTTGAAGTCCCGCTCATATCGCTCAATCATCCAGTAGGCGGTCCGGCTGTGCCGGTCGGCGTAATAGATAACCTGCTCGACTACCAAGCGGTAAGCGGCAGCCTCAAATTCTTCCGCCGTATGTTGCCCATCTGTTCGAGCTGCGATGTTCTCCCAGAACTGGCTCATTTTTGTTCCTTCTCCCTTTTCTCCGCGCTACGAACCTCAATCGTAAATGGTCGGCCAGATAAAACCTCTCCCGCAATTTCTTCAGGCGCGTCGCTCATACAAATCCGGAATCCTCTCGCCACGGTCATGGCCGACAACTGAAGCCTCCGGCTTGGGCTGCTCATTGCCAAGCCAACGGAAGCCAATGTCTGATAGCTGCGTATGTCCCGTATGGAATCAAGCGACAGCACATCGTTTGTAATGCTTGTCTGCCCATCAAGCTGACGGTGCACATACTCTGCCAGCTTCGGTAGTGTAATTGATCGCGACTCCCTAGCCCGCAGCATGATCCTTGATTTCGCCAGTTGCATATCGGATGGGACTTGGCGACGCAAGATTGAAGGAACAGAGCGTTCGTTTTGCTTGCGCGGTTCCGCCAAGCTCTCGCCGCAGACCATTTCTCCCGCTGGAAAGGGATCACCCAGTATAGGAAGTTGATTCGACAAGGCTGCAGCAATTGCGCGTTTGACCATGTGGTCAACAGGCCTGAGCGAACGTAAACGGTAATCGAGAAATGCGAGAGCCCGGCGATTGGCTCGCCGGATTTCATCATCGAGGCGATCCAGGTACTCATCAATGCGTCGCAATTCGAACAGCCTATAAATATCCTTCTCGAAAAGCTGTTCTGCCTTGCGCCTGTCGCCGGCACAACGCTTGGCTTCGTACCACGAGATCAAACGCGCCCGGTGCTGCTCGTTTCCATGGAGTTCTTCCACTGTTCGTAGAATCTGCGGGCGGCGGGACAGAGGATGTTCACGCGTGCGCAACTCTCGGTAGTCACCAATGAAAACCTGCTCGATATAGTCATTGAAGAACCGCTGGACATACTGGGCCGTAGTGATTTCTACATTCATGGAATCCATGATGTCCCGGATGTTGGTGCCGGTATTGCGCACATGTTCCAGAAGATTCCGCGCTTGCTCGGCTGTTTCGGCCAGTGTATCGCCTTCTGCCTTACCTTCTGCCACCTGCTGGATATTGAGGTCAATCGAACGAATCTTGCCCGAAACGAATACCGGCCCGGTCTCAGCAAAGGACACCAGCACCGTAAGAAACTGGCTGACCGCTGGCCGCATGGTGACCTTCTTTTCCACGCCGTGCCGTTCCAGCCGGAACCAGCCGCTGTCCGCGAGGTAGTTGAAAACGGCATTAGAACGAATGGCAATGGGCGTTCCCGGCGTATGCCCTTCTTCCTCTTCCCACATATCCTGCATCAAAAGTTCATCCTCGATGTCCTGCATCAGGTCACGCACGGCAAAACCATGACTGGGTGGCAGGGGAGCATCGGGACCAAAACGCTTGTCGTGCAGGCGGCACAACATGGCCCAGTAACGATGGCGATTCGTTGAGGCCAACGGGAAGAACAACTTGTCGGGTAAACGTTCGAATAGAAGATGGGCAGCAGTTCTGCCACCAAGACGCTGTGATACCGTCGTCGGCTCCGAAATAGCCATGGTCTCATCCCCTCGATATTGGCGACCGCGAACTGTTAGTCTGGCTGTTGCTGTGTCTTGGTATTCGTTGCTGCCATGATGTCTTGTATGAAATTCCACCAAGGCGCCACAACAACTATCAACTCGGGCTACTGTATTATTGAAATATCCTTTGAACTAACGATATCAGCCCCCTCCTGATACCGTCAGCACTCCAACCAGTTCGGCTGATCTTCATGAAAGCCCAAAGCAATCACAACGACACAACCGTAACAAGAATCCTCTATTACCGGTGCAAGTCCATCAGGCTGTCACAATATGAAAGTCAGTCGCCTTGGCAATCGGGCGCACATGGTTTTTTTCGCGCCTCATTTCGACGATGCCGTAGTTGGACATGGTTTTAAGTGTTCGTGAAAGATTGCCAGGCTTGCGCCCGGTCATTTCCGCCAAAGACGAAATGGACTCCGGCTGCGAGTCCTTGATCACATGGAGCAGCGCGCGATTGTCATCGCTGAGCACTTCAGCCAGCGACTTCATGGAAGTAAACCATATCTTTGGCTCGCTTGGCTTCGGCTTATACTCGCCCTTGGCAATCGCATAAAGGCGCTCACGAATCTTTTCTTGCGGCATGATGCCTATCACGATGCTTTTCATTTTTCCGTCTCCTTCAATACTCGATCCACATCCGTGAAAAAATCCCGCAGTAACTGATAGGCATCCTTGAATTCGTAAGGCACGCCCTTATCGGAAATGTGCCGATGCTTATGGTCATAAGGCAATATTTGCCCGGCAAACTTGAAACGACCGAATGGCTTGACCGCATGAGCATTGTCGTAGCCCATCACTCGTTCACCGCTTTGCTCATGCAATGTTAAGGCATAGCGAATGCCGTGAGGCATCAAAACAGTGGACTCAACGCGCCATGCGTGAATCTCAACCCAGTAACCACGCTCCTGCTGAACGATGTTGCCGTTCAAATCAAGCAGCGTATTAATGCCGTTATCTGTCCGCATGCGTTAGTGTATCAACTGATGATAAAGTTCGCCACTCTACAAGCCAAGGCATTGCGCCAGTTCCGATATTTTAATGAACGAGCATTGAGCTTCACCCATAAGCCAGCCAGTTACATCAAATTTTACGGAAGCCCGTTCTCGAATGTCCTTATTCCCACTCTATCGTAGCCGGCGGCTTGCCGGAAATATCGTAGACGACGCGGTTGATGCCGCGCACTTCGTTGATGATGCGGTTGGAAACTTTGCCGAGCAACTCGTAAGGCAGATGTGCCCAGTGCGCGGTCATGAAGTCCTGGGTCTGTACCGCGCGCAAGGCGACCACCCATTCGTAGGTGCGACCGTCGCCCATCACGCCGACGCTCTTGACCGGCAGGAAAACGGTGAAGGCCTGCGAGGTTTTTTCGTACCATGACTTGCCGTCTTCAGCCTTGGTGTTGTTCAGTTCCTCGATGAAAATCGCATCGGCGCGGCGCAGCAGGTCGGCGTATTCGCGCTTCACTTCGCCGAGGATGCGCACCCCGAGGCCGGGGCCTGGGAACGGATGGCGGTACACCATGTCGTGCGGCAGGCCCAACGCAACACCCAGCTCGCGCACTTCGTCCTTGAACAGTTCGCGCAACGGTTCGAGCAGCTTGAGGTGCAGGCTTTCCGGCAGGCCGCCGACGTTGTGGTGCGACTTGATGGCGTGCGCTTTTTTGGTTTTCGCGCCTGCGGATTCGATCACGTCCGGGTAGATGGTGCCCTGCGCCAGCCACTTGGCTTGCGGCAACTTCTTGGCTTCGCGCTGGAAAACCTCGACGAATTCGCGACCGATGATTTTGCGTTTCTGTTCCGGGTCGGTCACGCCAGCCAGATGCCGCAAAAACTCCTCGCTGGCATCGACATGGATGACTTTCATGTGCAGGTGATCGGCGAAAGTTTCCATCACCTGCTCCGCTTCTTTCAGGCGCAGCAGGCCGTTGTCCACGAACACGCAGGTCAACTGGTCACCGATGGCGCGATGGATCAGCGCCGCCGCGACGGAGGAATCCACGCCGCCGGACAGCCCCAGGATCACTTCGTCCTTACCGGCCTGGGCGCGGATTTTCTCCACCGCCTCGCCGATGTAGTCCGGCATGTTCCAGTCATCTCCGCAGCCGCAGATGTCATGCACGAAACGCCAGAGCAGCGCCTTGCCCTGCGGGGTGTGGGTCACTTCGGGATGGAATTGCACCGCATAGAAGCGGCGCGTCTCGTCCGCCATCGCGGCGTATGGCGTGGCCTCGTTGGAGGCAATCGCCGAGAAGCCCGGCGGCAACGCCGTCACCTTGTCGCCGTGGCTCATCCACACGTCGAGCAGGCCATGGCCTTGCGCGTTGGTCTTGTCCTGAATGCCGCGCAGCAACGCGGAATGACCCTGCGCGCGGATTTCCGCGTAGCCGAATTCGCGCATCTTGCCGCTTTCGACCTTGCCGCCCAACTGCGCAGCCATCGTCTGCATGCCGTAGCAGATGCCCAGCACCGGTACGCCCAGATCGAACGTCACCTGCGGAGCCTTGGGTGTTTCGTCTTCGTACACCGAGTTGGGGCCGCCGGAGAGAATGACGCCGCTCGGCGCAAAGGCGCGAATGTCGGCTTCCGGCATGTCCCACGGATGCAGCTCGCAATAGACATGGGCTTCGCGGACGCGGCGCGCGATCAGCTGGGTGTACTGGGAGCCGAAATCGAGGATGAGGATTTTTTTGTGCATGTTAAAACCTGGGAAGGGTGAAGGGTGAAGGGAGAAGGGATCGCGCCTGCGGCGCTCAAGGGAGAAGAAGATGTGCCGGTTTTACCCTTCCCTCTTTCCCCTTCTCCCTTCCCGCAGCTAGTCTATATGATAATTCGGCGCTTCCTTGGTGATCTGCACATCGTGCACATGCGATTCGCGGATGCCGGCAGCCGAGATTTCGACGAACTCGGCTTTGGTGTGCATCGTGGCGATGTCGCCGCAACCGAGGTAGCCCATGCTGGAGCGCAGCCCGCCCATCAGTTGGTGGATCACCGCCAGCACGCTGCCTTTGTAGGGCACGCGTCCTTCGACGCCTTCCGGCACCAGTTTGTCCATGTTGCCTTCGCCTTCCTGGAAATAGCGGTCGCTGGAGCCCTGCTGCATCGCGCCGAGGCTGCCCATGCCGCGATAGGACTTGTAAGAGCGTCCCTGGAACAGCTCGATCTCGCCCGGCGCTTCTTCGGTGCCTGCGAACAATCCGCCCAGCATCACCGCATGTGCGCCCGCCGCGATCGCCTTGGCGATGTCGCCGGAATAACGGATGCCGCCGTCGGCGATCAAGGGCACACCGGTGCCTTGCAAGGCTTTTGCGACATTCTGGATCGCGGCGATCTGCGGCACGCCGATGCCCGCGACAATACGCGTAGTGCAGATCGATCCCGGGCCGATGCCGACTTTCACGCCGTCCGCGCCGTGATCCAGCAGCGCCTGCGCCGCGCCTCCGGTGGCGATGTTGCCGCCGATCACATCGACCTTCGGGTAATTGTTCTTGGCCCATTTGACGCGATCCAGCACGCCTTGCGAATGCCCGTGCGCGGTATCCACCACAATCACGTCCACGCCCGCCTCGGCCAGCAACGCGACACGCTCTTCCGTGCCCTCGCCCACGCCGACAGCCGCGCCAACACGCAGGCGGCCGAGGCTGTCCTTGCAGGCCAGCGGATGTTCGCTGGATTTCAGAATGTCTTTTACCGTCATCAGACCGCGCAGTTCGAATGCATCGTTGACCACCAGGACGCGCTCGATGCGATGTTTATGCATCAGGTTGCGCGCCTCCTCCAGGCTGGCATTTTCCCTGACGGTAATCAGCCGGTCGCGCGGTGTCATGATGTTCTGGATCGGCTGATCCAGATTGTTTTCGAAGCGCAGGTCGCGGTTGGTGACAATGCCCACCACTTGCTTGCCCTGCACCACCGGCAATCCGGAAATCCGGTGCTGGCGCGTCAAACTCAAAACGTTGCGCACCGTCATGTCCGGCGTGATGGTGATGGGATCCTTGACCACGCCGCTTTCGAAACGCTTGACCTTGGCGACCTGGGCGGCCTGCGCCTGGGCTGACATATTTTTGTGCACGATGCCGATACCGCCTTCCTGCGCCAAGGCAATCGCGAGGCGCGACTCCGTGACGGTGTCCATAGCGGCGGACAGCAACGGGATGTTCAGGCTGATGTTGCGGGTCAACTGTGTGCGCAGGGTGACGTCGCGCGGCAATACGTTGGAATAGGCGGGGACGAGCAGAACGTCGTCAAAGGTCAGTGCTTTTTGAATGATGCGCATGAAACATGCTCCCGGCAAAGCGCGCATTATACGCATGCCGCGAGGGCCGGTAAATTGCTTATGCTCACAGGGGTAAAGGCAAGGTTCCCCAAAGGGTAAAGGGCATTGCGCCGCAGGCGGCAATGACCATCCGGCATAGCTCGAAAATTGCTACCTGCTCCCCGCCATGTCAGTTGGCTGGCATCAACGCGCTTCACAGCGATATTCGTTGGATTTAAGCCCCGCCGCCCGGAGATTTCGGGTGGGACAGCAATTCCATGAAATTCCCAGGCATCGGAAAAATGATGGTATTGGACTTGTCTCCGGCGATGGCGGCGAGCGTCTGCAGGTAGCGCAACTGCATCGCCTCCGGCTGTTGCGCGAGCATTTGCGCGGCCTGCAATAGCTTTTCCGAGGCTTGCAATTCGCCTTCGGCGTGGATCACCTTTGCGCGCCGCTCGCGCTCCGCTTCGGCCTGCTTGGCGATGGCGCGCACCATCGATTCGTCGATGTCCACATGCTTGATCTCCACATTGGCCACTTTGATGCCCCAGGCGTCGGTCTGCGTGTCCAGCACCTGCTGGATGTCGAGGTTGAGCCGTTCGCGCTCGGCCAGCATCTCATCCAGTTCGTGCTTGCCGAGCACCGAGCGCAGCGTGGTCTGCGCCAACTGGCTGGTGGCGTTGAGAAAGTCTTCGACCTCGATGACCGCCTTCTGCGGATCGATGACGCGCAGATACACTACCGCGTTGACCTTGACCGACACGTTGTCGCGCGAGATCACATCTTGGGTCGGCACATCGAGCACTACGGTGCGCAGGTCGATGCGCACCATCTGCTGGACGCCGGGAATCACCAGGATCAGGCCAGGCCCCTTGACCTTCCAGAAGCGGCCGAGCATGAACACCACGCCGCGCTCGTATTCGCGCAGGATGCGAAACGACGCGGCGACCAGAGCTAGGATCACCAATGCGATGCTGCCGAACCCGAATTCGAACATGATTATTCTCCTTTTGTTTCCATGGGTTTGACCTGAAGAACCAGGCCGTTGCGTGCCACAACGCGGACTTTCTGCCCGCGCTGCAAAGGGGATTCCAGTTGTACGCGCCAGCTTTCGCCATGCACCCGCGCCCACCCTTCGGTTGCGGCATCCGCCAGCATTTCGCCGACGCTGCCGATCAAGGTCTCGCCGCCGCTTACCACGCTACGCCGGCGCGCCTTCAGCGCCATCCCGCCGACCAGCCCGAGCAGCAGCGCGCTCGACACGGCGATGCCGACAATCAGCCCCAAAGGAATACCGAAACCCGGCAGTTCGGTGTCGATCAGAATGATCCCGCCGACCACGAAAGCGATGACGCCGCCGATGCCGAGCACGCCGTAGCCGGGAAAAAACGCCTCCGCGACCATGAACGTAACACCCAGCAGGATCAGCGCCAGCCCGGCGTAGTTCACCGGCAACAAATTCAGGGCATACAGCGCCAGCAGCAGGCAGATCGCGCCGAGCACGCCGGGCACGCCGAAGCCGGGCGAGGTGAATTCGAAGAACAGCCCGTAGACGCCGATCATCATCAGGATCAAGGCGATGCTGGGATCGGTGATGACCGCCAGCAGCCTGGCTCGCCAGTCCGGTTCGTAACTGAGCAATTGCGCATCCGCGGTCGCCAGCAGGACTTCCCGCCCGAGCGCATTCACCCGCTTGCCGTCGAGTTGCAACAACAGTTGCGGCAGATCGGCGGCGACGTAATCGACCACCTTGAGCTTCAGCGCATCTTCGGCGGGCAGGCTGACCGCCTCGCGCACCGCCTGCTCGGCCCATTCCGCATTGCGCCCGCGCATCTGCGCCAAGCTGCGGATATAGGCGGCGGCATCGCTGACCTGTTTGCGGCTCAATGTTTGTTTGGAGTCACCTGCCTGAGCCAGGGCATCATCGGGTTTCGTTTTTTCCGCACCCGGCGCTGGCTTGTCCGGCGGTGAAAAATCGGGCGGTGCACCGATCTGCACCGGGGTGGCGGCACCGAGATTAGTGCCCGGCGCCATCGCGGCGATGTGGCTGGCATAGAGGATGTAGGTTCCGGCGCTGGCGGCACGCGCGCCGCCCGGCGCGACATAGGTTGCCACCGGCACTTCCGAGGCGAGGATCGCCTTGATGATCTGGCGCATCGAGGTATCGAGGCCGCCCGGCGTATCCATTTGCAGCACCGCCAGTTGCGCCTGTTCCTCTGCGGCATGCGCCAGGCCGCGCACGACATAGTCCGCTGTCGCGGGGCCGATCGCACCTTCGATCTTCAGCACCATCACCGGTGGCGTTGCCGCCATCAGCCATCCTGGCGCAAGCAACAACGCCAGGAAAAGTGCAATTTCGCGTGCTCGTATTCTCATATCCTGGCGGCCCTCACCGTCGATCAAGAATAACAAGAGGCGGATCGGCTTGCTTCCGCGCCGGTATCACTGGCTGGCACCCTATCCCTTCACGGGTTACAGGTCAATAAGCTAAATACCCACAAGCGGACTACTCGGATGAACTCTCCGGCAACGAAAAATCATGACTAACCATGCCTGCGATATCCCAGCAAGCCGACCAGCGCGCGCACTGCGCCATAGCTTAGACGCGCGATCAGGCGGCCAAAAAAATTGCGGTTCCCGCAGTATTCATCGCCGATACGTATTGCATCGCTGCCAATCGCGGCCAGCAAGCTGGCACGCAACTCTCCCGCAAATCCGGCATCCTGCACGGCAAGATTCGCCTCGCGCGCCAGCAGCAGGCTGAACGGGTCGATATTGGAAGAGCCGACAGTCGCCCACTGCCCGTCCACCACGGCGACCTTGGCGTGCAGATAGCTGGCCTGATACTCGTGGATTTCTACGCCCGCAGCGAGGAACTGGCCGTAAAGCGCATGTGTCGCATAATGCTGCAAGCGATACTCGACCTTCCCCTGCAACAGCAACACCACCCGGACACCGCGCCGCGCCGCGTGCTTCAAGGCGCGGCGAAAAACACGGCCCGGCAAAAAATAGGCATTGGCGATAATGATTTCGCGTTGTGCGCCGGTAATAGCCTTCAGATAGGCGCGCTCGATATCGCGCCGGTGGTGCAAATTGTCGCGCAACAACAAGGCGATCCCGGGCGTCGCAATGCGTTCGGCCCTGTTCATGACAAGCAACCTGAATTCTTTGCCGCGCCGGCGCAAATTAGCCCATGACACCAGTGCCCACAAATGCCGCATGGCAACATGAATTTCGCCGGCCACCGGGCCTTGCACGCGCACCGAATAGTCCAGTCTCGGCTCGCTGAAATCGCGGTATACGGGGATATCGTCAATGATATTGACCCCCCCGGCAAAAGCCACCTCCCCGTCCATTACCGCCAGCTTGCGGTGCAGGCGCAGCAGGCGGCGATGACGGCTGCGGCGCAAGGTAAAGGGGGAAATCTCGCGCCGGAACCATTGCACCTCGACTCCCGCCAAGCGCAACTCGTCCACCCTATGCTGCGGCAATTCCGCCGAACCGAAGCCGTCCAGCAAAACGCGCACCGCCAGCCCGCGTGCGGCAGCGCGCCGCAAGGCATCGGCGATCATGCGCCCGGTATTGTCTGCGGCAAAAATGTAGGTCTCCAGATAAATCGAATGCTGCGCGGCATCGATATCGGCACACAATTGCGGAAAAAATTCCGTGCCGTTTTGCAACAGCGTGAGCCGGTTTCCGGCAACCTGGTGCTGGCCGTTCATGACGCTCCAACCGGCTCATGCCGCTTCAACCGCGCCGAAAGCGCGGCATGATCGGACAGGCGCTGCCAATCCCCCCCGACATGCACATCGCTGTGCAGCACGCTGAAACCGCGCACATAAATGCGATCCAGGCGCAGCAGCGGCAGCCTGGCCGGATAGCTGCGTGCCGGCATTCCCGCATGAAGGTGAAAAACATCATGCATGCCCAGTTCGCTCGCGATAGATCGGCTCATATTGTTGCGCCAATCGTTGAAGTCCCCGGCGATGATCAGCGGCACATCGGGCGGAATCATGCTGCGCACATATTCGATCAGCGCCCTGGTTTGCATGCGCTTGCCCTTGGCGAACAAACCGAAATGGGCGCACACGCAATGCACGAGCTGCCCGCCAATTTCGATCTCGCAGTGCAGCAGCCCGCGGCTTTCGAAGCGATGGGCGGAAACGTCCATATTCCGGGATTGCAGGATCGGGAAGCGGCTGAGGATCGCGTTGCCGTGATGGCCTGCCTCATAGATGCAATTCTTGCCGTAAGCAAAATGCGGCCAGACTTCTTCCGCGATAAACTCGTGCTGCGCGCCGCCAGGGTAGTTATGGAAACGCTCGGCATGGTGCGTATGCTCGCCTTGCACTTCCTGCAAAAACACGATGTCGGCATCCAGCTCGCGCAAGCGGTCGCGCAGCTCGTGCAATACCACGCGCCGGTTGAAATGTGAGAAGCCCTTGTGGATATTGTAGGTGGCGACTTTCAGCATGTTTTCGCTAACGGGCAGGGCGAAGTTGCCATCCCTGATGATGAAACCAATGGGGGGCGCAATTCATCGCGCCCAAGCGGTGTTGCGAATCGTTCGTTGTTTCATGCGTTACGCGTTGCCGGTGCCGCGCGTCGGCAGGCCGATCTGTTTGGCGAAATCCAGCATGCGCCGGATCGGTAGCACGGCGCGCGAGATGAGCGCCGGGTCGACAAGGATTTCGTTCTTGCCTGCACCCGCAAGGGGTAGGCCGGTGGGTACCCCGCCGCTACTCGGCGACCCTCCCGCACTCTCCAGCACTTCGGCCAGGTTAAGCAGGCCGTTCATCGCCATCCACGGGCAATGGCTGCAACTGATGCAGGTCGCGCCATGCCCGGCGGTGGGCGCTTCGATAAACACCTTGTGCGGCGACAGGGTACGCATTTTGTGCAGAATGCCGTTGTCGGTCGCGACGATGAACTCGTTCGCATCGAGTTGCTGCGATGCCTTGATGAGTTGCGTCGTGGAGCCGACCACGTCCGCCAGCATGACTACCGCGCGCGGCGACTCCGGATGCGCCAGCACTTTGGCCAGCGGATGCTGCGCCTTCAGTTCGATCAGTTCCTGCGCCTTGTACTCGTCGTGCACCACGCACGAGCCCTGCCACAGCAGCATGTCCGCACCGGTCTGCTCCTGGACGTAGCCGCCGAGATGCCGGTCCGGCGCCCAGAGGATTTTTTTGCCCTGCTCCTTGAGATGTTTGACCACCGGCAACGCGATGGAGCTGGTCACCATCCAGTCGGCGCGCGCTTTCACCGCCGCACTGGTGTTGGCGTACACCACCACCACGCGGTCGGGATGTGCGTCGCAGAACGCGCCGAACTCGTCCGCCGGGCAGCCCAGGTCGAGCGAGCATTCCGCCTGCAAATCGGGCATCAGCACGCGCTTTTCCGGGTTGAGGATCTTCGCGGTCTCGCCCATGAAGCGCACGCCCGCGACCACGATGGTTTTGGCCGGATGCTGGTGGCCGAAATTGGCCATATCCAGCGAATCGGAGACGATTCCGCCGGTTTCTTCCGCGAGATCCTGCAAGTCTGGATGCACGTAGTAATGCGCCACCAGCACCGCATCCTGCTCCTTGAGCAGGCGTTTGATGCGCGCGGTCAGCTCGGCCTTCTCCGCCGGAGCCGGTTCGCGCGGCCTCCTCGCCCACGCCTGCACGGTGCTGCAAGCGGTCTGTGCGGCGTCTGGATGCTCGTACGGGATATGGATGATGTTTTCGTTCATGGCATTTTCCTGCTCGCGCGTGACGGTAACTCCAGGATCGCCGCGCGGTTGCTCGATGAAAAAACTTTCTGCGCCGCATCCTGCCACGCCAGCCACTGAAAATTCAAGTGCTCGCTCGGTGCCAACCGGACAGCTATGGGATGCGGCAATTGCAGGCCGAACACATGCTCGGTGTTGCGCGTGATGCCGGGCGGGTAACGGTGGCGCCAGTGCGGATATATCTCGTACTCGTTCCGCACCTGCCAGTCGCTCAACGTGTATTGCGACACATCCAGCCCGGTCTCCTCGAGCACTTCGCGCAGCGCCGTATCGCGCAGCGACTCGCCCGGCTCGCAACTGCCGGTGACCGACTGCCAGTAACCCGGATGATCGGCGCGCTCCAGCAACAGCACTTCAAGGTCTGTCCTGAGTTCGGTCAAAGGTTCGGCGGTGTAGATCACCACCAGCACCGAGACCGGCTGTTTATAGGGTGTCATGCCTTAACCGAAACAAACCAGAAAACACCGTAGGTCGGAAAACGAGCGAAGCGAAGTTTCGAGCTTGCGGCCAAAGCGGAGCACCTTCCGACGTTTGTGAACCATGCAGCCATGCGGCGGATGACGCTGCGCTCATCCGCTCTACAACCTACAACCCGACCCACGGAGATGTGCACACAAATTATGCGTATCAAAATCACGTGAAATTAGACGAAAAAAACCCAGAACGCCTTGTTGCGCTGCCGCCAGTACACCACGGTATCTGCGAGGATGTCCTGCACGATCTCGCGGTCGTTCGCGGACAGGCCGAAGGTGGCGCTGACGTTGCGCAGCAGCAGCACGTAACCCGCCGCCTCGCCATGCCAAGACAGGTCGCACAGCGCATCGGTCAGCGCATCCCAGTTCACGCCGAACTCGGGCGGGAAAGCGGCAGCGGCAGCCAGTGCATTGAGCAGATTCTGCTTGCCCTTGATGCCCCTGAGGTCGGCATCGAACAGCGCGAAATTCGCGTCATTGGCGGCGGTGCGCAACTCGTCCACGCCGCATTGCAGCGAGTAGCTGCCTGCCGCAGCGGTGTCGTTCAATTGTTGTGTCAGCGAATTCATGGCTATTCTCTGATGCGTTTGAAAGTCTGGTAATGGTCGGCGCTGTAATAACATTCCGGCAACGGCCCGCACACGATGCGCCGCGCGCCGCGATGGCGCGCGCCGGGCGTCCTGACCGTGTATTCGCGGTAGTAGCCGCGCTGCCGCTGCGGCAGGATGCGCTCGTAGTTCCCGAACACCACGCCGTCGCGCTCGTAGGCGAACGGCCCTCCCTGCTTGATGGCCAGCAGCGTGTCGTGCGCCTCGGCGGGCAGCTCGGCCACTGCAATAATTCCTATTGCATTGTTGCCGGGTGCTGGCAACGCGCCAGCCTTGCCCGGCAAGGGTGCCAATGCCAGCACTACTGCAAATAATCCAATCAGGCGGCTGTTTAATCGTATTCCGAAACGGCGCATGAAGAATTATTCTTCCAGAAAATAATCCGAATCGATTTTTTTGATTTCGTAGGTCTCCGCTATCGAAACTCCCACGTTGTAATCAATCATCAAATTTGCCAGCATGACCCCGTCAATCAAAACCACGCGCGGCTCATGCCCCAATTTGCTGACCTCTTCCTTTGCTGCTTTGGTAAATTCAGAAGCAGTAACGAAGATACCCTTCTTCGCCTTACGAGTTGCCAAAGCGCCAACAAATTGATGCATATCTGGGCCACCAACTGTATTGCCGTCCTTCCAACGTTTGGCTTGTATGTAAATAACATCCAATCCAAGCTTGTCTTCATGTATTACGCCGTCAATTCCGCCATCGCCGCTACGCCCTGTTACCCAAGCGCTGCCATGCTGTGCACCGCCATAGCCCATTTTCACAAATAAATTGACCACCAGCTTCTCAAAGAAAAACGGTGTACCACTTCGTATCTGCTGCAAGATTTCGCTCACTAAATTATCGCGAATGCCTTTTACACCACTGGCGATTAGCTCATCTGGCGTGGCACTTTTAATAACAGCGGCCTCAATTGGCTGAGGAGAGGTTTCTGATGGGTTAGAATTATTTCTTGCAGCGATATATTCTGGGAACTGCTCAAGAAACTTCAAGTTAATAGAAGGCGGTGGAGACTTCAACACCTTCTCGCCGTTTGCAGAAACCTTAAAGAAACCTCGCCTTGGCTGCTCGATCAGACCAGCTCTTTTTAGGTATGTCTTAGCCCAAGCGGTACGGTTATACATTACCCCTTGGCCGCTGATTTCAGACGATAAATTGCGCTCCTCTTCAGTTAGCTGAAACTGATCGGACAATAGCGTCGTCACTTCCCGCATGGCATGTTCCTGCTTGTCAGCTAATAGCTTCAACAGCGGAAGCATCAAACTTTGGAAGTCTGGAATGGCCATCCTAATTTACCCCTTGGCAACATCCACCGACGTCTGCACCTGCTTGCGCAAATGGATGTGCAGTTCGCGCAACTGCTTCTCGTCCACCGCGCTCGGCGCTTGCGTCAGCAGGCATTGCGCGCGCTGCGTCTTGGGGAAGGCGATCACGTCGCGGATCGATTCGGCGCCGGTCATCATCGTGACGATGCGATCCAGCCCGAACGCCAGGCCGCCGTGCGGCGGCGCGCCGTATTGCAGCGCGTCGAGCAGGAAGCCGAACTTGAGCTGCGCTTCTTCCGAGCCGCCGCCGAGCTCAGAGCCGTTCAAGGCAAGGTCATAAGCCTTGGCCAGACACTTGCCCGGATCGCTTTCCAGCAGCGCGAGGTGATCGTCCTTGGGCGCGGTGAACGGATGATGGCAGGCCGTCCAGCGCTTGGCCTCTTCGTCGTATTCGAACATCGGGAAATCCACCACCCACAGCGGCTCCCAAGCGTTGCCGTTGACGTAGCCTTTCTCGTGGCCGATCTTGCTGCGCAGCGCGCCGAGCGCGTCGTTGACGATCTTGGTCTTGTCGGCGCCGAAAAAGATCAGGTCGCCGTTCTGCGCGCCGGTGCGCTCGACGATGGTCTTCAGCGCGGCCTCGTGGAGGTTTTTCACGATCGGCGATTGCAGGCCGTGTTCATTCAACTGGCTCGCGTCGTTGACCTTGATGTAAGCCAGCCCCTTCGCGCCGTAAATCTTCACAAACTCGGTGTAGCCGTCGATCTCGCCGCGCGTCAAGGCCGCGCCGCCCGGCACGCGCAACGCCGCGACGCGCCCGCCGCTGGTGGCGGGGCCGGAAAACACCTTGAACGCGACATCCTGCACCGCGTCGGTGACTTCGGTCAGCTCCAGGGTGATGCGCAGATCCGGCTTGTCGGAGCCGTAACGCCGCATCGCTTCGGCATGGGTGATGCGCGGGAACGGGTTGGGCAGATCGGCATCCAGCGCCTCTTTGAACACGGTGCGGATCAGTTCTTCCATCAGCGCGGTAATCTGCGTCTCGGTCAGGAACGAGGTCTCGATATCGACCTGGGTGAATTCCGGCTGGCGGTCGGCGCGCAAATCCTCGTCGCGGAAACATTTGGTGATCTGGTAATAGCGGTCGAAGCCGGCCACCATCAGCAACTGCTTGAACAGCTGCGGCGACTGCGGCAGCGCGAAGAATTCGCCGGGATGCACGCGCGACGGCACCAGGTAGTCGCGCGCGCCTTCCGGGGTGGACTTGGTCAGCATCGGCGTCTCGATGTCGATGAAGCCCCGGCTGTCGAGGAAGCGGCGGAACGCCATCGCGACCTTGTAGCGCAGCATCATGTTCTTCTGCATCTGCGGGCGGCGCAGGTCGATCACGCGATGGGTCAGGCGCACATTTTCGGACAGGTTCTCGTCGTCGAGCTGGAATGGCGGCGTCACCGAGGTGTTCAGCACCTCGATCTCGTGGCACAGAATCTCGATTTCACCGCTGCCGATGTTGGCATTGGTGGTGCCCGCCGGACGGCGGCGCACCTTGCCGGTGACGCGCAGCACGAACTCGTTGCGCACCTGTTCGGCGATGCCGAACATTTCCGGACGGTCCGGGTCGCAGACGATCTGCGCCAGCCCTTCGCGGTCGCGCAGGTCGATGAAAATCACCCCGCCGTGGTCGCGGCGGCGGTGCGCCCAGCCGCACAGGCTGACGGTCTGGTCGAGTTGGTCGGTGTTGAGCAGTCCGCAATAATGAGTTCGCATGATTGAATTTATGGTTTTGGAAAATGTTCGGGATTAATTTGTGGGAAGCGCCTGCTGCCGCATCTCTTCCGGCGTGGCGACCACGCCCATCGACACGATGGTGCGCAACGCCACGTCCACCGTCATCTCCAGCTCGATGGTGTCCGCCTTGCGCACGTAGAAATAAAAGCCGTTCACCGGGCTCGGCGTTGTGGGGATGAACACCGCGACATATTCTTCATCGAACAGGTTGCTCACCTTGCCCGGCACACTGGTCTGGAACGCCAGCGACCAGGCATGAGGATGGGGATAACGCACCAGCAGCACCTTGCGGAACGAGTTGCCGTTGCCGGACAGCAGGGTGTCGCTGACCTGCTTCACCCCCTTGTAGATGCTGCCGACGAACGGCACATGCAGCATTACTTTTTCAGAGTATGTCCACAGCCGCTGGCCAAACACGTTGCGTACCAGTAAACCGGTTATCAGCACTACCAGGAATGTCAGGATGATGCCCCAGCCGGGAATATGCATGCCCAACATCCGGTCCGGATGCCATTGCTGCGGCAGCAGCAGCAAGG
The DNA here is from genome assembly GCA_001801215.1 of Gallionellales bacterium RIFCSPLOWO2_02_FULL_59_110. Classification (GTDB taxonomy): domain Bacteria; phylum Pseudomonadota; class Gammaproteobacteria; order Burkholderiales; family Gallionellaceae; genus Gallionella. Next base: position 27,991 of record MGXA01000074.1, read on the forward strand.
TCTGATCCATCGTCCCGATGGTCAGATCCAGCACCCAGATGGTGATGCCGAGCGGGACCCAGACCAGCAGACCGGTGATGAGATACTTTTTCATGCGCCAATCATTCCAGGCATCAGGCCGCGCCGTTCGCCACCGGGCATGAACTGGCGCTGGCGCAAGAGGGCGCGCAAGCGGGTTCGGCCTTGGGTTCAGCCTTAGGCGGATTCTTGAAATCGGTGGCGTAATAGCCGCCGCCCTTCAACTGGAAGCCGGCGGCAGTCAATTGCTTGGCGAACGTCTCCTTGCAGCACTCCGGGCAAACGGCAAGCGGCGCATCGCTCATTTTTTGCAGCACGTCCTTTTGCAGGCCGCAACTGGAACAAGCGTAAGCATAAATAGGCATAATCTCCTGCTATCGGGTAATTTTCAAAGGCGCGCATTATACATTAGGTGCGACGCTTGCCGTGAACCCGTAAATGGCGTTTAATCCGCCCCGCGTCGAGCATCGGGTAAGTTTGCCGGGACGTTCTTCCGGCAATTCCGAATACGCCAACGGTCTCAATCAATACGTTTTAGAGCTTTCACTTCAAATAAATCAGGAGGCATTCGCATGTTTTCCCGCAGTCTTCAAGCAAAATTCATATTGCCTGTTTCCATTCTCGTCGTCGTCGTCACCCTTATACTGGTTGCAGTCATTTCGATCGGCAACAGCCGCAGTATCGAGCAGTCTGCCCAGAGCGAAATCCAGGAAAAACTCTCCAACGTAACGCAAGTTCTTGCCGTCACCGACGCCATCATGATGGAACGCGTCAAGGGCTCGATGAAGCTGCTCATGGAACGCGGCGGCGCCCCCGGCATCCCGCGTCAGGGCAATCCGGTGGAAGTCGAAGGCAAGATGCCGCCCGACCTGATTTTTGGCGCCCTGCCCCAGGCCCACCGCTTCGAACTGGTGGATGGCGTAACCTCCAGCCAGGGAGGCACCGCGACGCTGTTTTCCAAATCCGGCGATGAGTTTGTGCGGATCAGCACCAACGTGAAGAAAAGCGACGGCAAACGCGCTATCGGCACCGTGCTCGATCCGAACGGCAAGGCCATCCAGGCTATCCGTGCAGGCAAGGCTTTCTATGGCCAGGTAGACATCTTGGGCAACCCCTTCCTCACCGGCTATGAACCCATGTTCGACGCCCAGAAAAACGTTGCGGGCATCTGGTATGTGGGCTACAAGATCGACATGCAGGCTTTGCAGCAATCCATCGCCAAAAGCCGCATCCTGAACGGCGGTTTCGTTGCGCTGCTGGACGACAAGGGCAAGGCGCGCTTTCATTCCGAAAAAGCCACCCCCGAAACCGTTTTGGGCGTTGCTGGCGGCAACATTCAGGGCTGGGAGATCAAACGGGAAACCTTCGCCCCCTGGGGCTTCGAAATTATTGCCGCCTACCCCAAGGACGAGGTCGGCGGCGCGGTAAAAAAATCCATCCTCGCCGTGGTGGCGACCGGCGTGGTGCTGGGCGGCATCCTGATTGGCTTGCTGTTCCTGCTGTCGCGCTCGCTGGTGATCAGCCCGCTGAACGAGGCTGTTGCCGCCGCCGGAAAAATCGCCAATGGCGACTTGTCCAACCTGGTCAGCACCCGGCGCGAAGACGAAATCGGCGCATTGCTTAACGCTTTGGGACACATGCAGGAATCGCTGCGCCAGATGATCGGCAGCATCACCAGCAACGCGCAGCGCATCTCCGAATTATCGGCTTCTCTCAACATCACCTCCAACGACGTGGCGAGCCAGTCTGGGCAACAAAGCGAAGCGGCCGCCTCGACCGCGGCGGCAGTGGAAGAACTGACCACCAGCATCGAGCACATGGCCGAGAGCGCCCGCGATTCCTATAAACTGGCCCAGGAAGCCGGCGAAACCGCAAAGCGCGGCGCCGGCATCGTACGCCAGGCCTCGGCGGAAATGGGCAACATTGCCGAGAGCGTAAACCAGTCATCCGAGCGCATTCTTTCTCTGGGCGAGCACTCCGCAAACATTTCCACGATTGCCGGAGTCATCAAGGACATTGCCGACCAGACCAACCTGCTGGCCCTCAACGCCGCCATCGAAGCGGCCCGCGCCGGCGAACAGGGACGCGGGTTTGCCGTGGTGGCCGACGAAGTCAGAAAACTTGCCGAACGCACCGCCAAATCCACCGACGAAATCACCACCATGATCGGGGCCATCCAGTCCGAAACCAAGCATGCCGTGGAAACCATGCATCAAGGGCAGCAGCGCGTCGAAACGGGAGTGGCGATGGCCGGGGAAGCCGGCTTGGCCATGGGCGAAATCGGCAGCGGCTCGGATCGGGTGGTGGATGCGGTCAACAGCATTTCCGCAGCACTCCAGCAGCAAAGCTCTTCCAGCGGCCTGATTGCCGCCAACGTGGAAAAAATCGCCACCATGTCGGAGCAAAACGCCATCGCCATTCAGAATGTCGCCGATGCCTCCGCCCAACTGAGGGAATCCGCCGGTTCTCTTCAGGAAGCAGTGGCGCGGTTCAGGATATAGGGAGCAGCTCGAATGCTCAAAGATTGACGGCTGCCGCACATTATTCAGGCGCGGCCTCGCCGCCGTGCCCCCTCATTTTGTATCATCTTATTGTGCTTTACATAATTCATGACGATTACGTGATTTACAAGGGCGGGATTTGCCCGCCGCGTCGGGCGCAGCCCGACAAGATACGGAGATCATGCTTCGATTAGGTAATCATCAATAGAAACCTCAGTTGACCGCTTATTGAAACGCATATGGCGATGACTAAAAGATTTTTTCCGTTGATTCACCTGTTTACCTGTTGGGTGGACACGTTATGGGACGGATCGCACATACCGGGTTTCGCCCCAGGCTTCCGCCCTCATCGATCCGGAATTTTTTCAAACTAACAAAATCCCCGTGGATTGTGTGTGTCTTGCGGGGGTCCTCATAACGGTGCTTGAACGGTTTTAGATAGCTGCGACCGGACATTTCGGCGCATATGCCGGAAATAAGCGTTTGAAATACTGCCTGGTGTCAGCCCGCAGGCTGTCTGTGATGCCGGATCAACCCACGGAAGGCCGGCAGCAGGGAAAGTACGATGATGCCGATGATAATCAGGGTGAGGTTGTCCTTCACCCAGGGAATGTTGCCGAAGTAATAGCCAGCCACGGTCAGGCTGCCGATCCACAGCACGCCGCCCAGCGCGCTGAACAGCACGAACAGGCGGTAGCGCATCAGGCCGATGCCCGCCACGAACGGCGCGAAGGTGCGGATAATGGGCAGAAAACGCGCGAAGATGATGGTTTTGCCGCCGTGTTTCTCGTAAAAGGCATGAGTCTTGTCGAGATGTTCGCGCTTGATGAGTCTATTGGCGTGTTTCAGCAGGGGTATCCCGACCAGCCGCCCGGTCCAGTAGTTGGTGTTGTCGCCGCCGAAAGCCGCCAGAATCAGCAGCGGCATCAGCCACTCCAGTTGCAGCGCGCCCATCCCGCACAGCGCGCCCGCCACGAACAGCAGCGAATCGCCGGGCAGGAACGGCGTCACCACCAGCCCGGTCTCGCAGTAGATAATCGCGAACAGGATGGCGTAGATCCACACGCCGTATTGCTCGGTAAGCGCCAACAGGTGGGTATCCAGATGCAGGACGATATCGATGAAGGCGGTCAGTAGTTCCACGGTTTAATCCAGATACATAGAGAAGGGGGAAGAGTAAAGGGAGAAGGGTAAAACCGCCTCTCCGATTAAAGAGCGAGGATTTCGCCCTTCCCCCTTCCCCCTTTAACCCTTCCCATCCACTACGGCAGCACTTCCTCGGCCTCGGTCTTCTCCGGCTTGATGAAGTCTTCGCGCGACACGCCGAACACCATCAGCAGCGGGCTGGCCACCAGCACCGACGAATAGATGCTGAACATGATGCCGATGGTCAGCGCCATGGCGAAATAATGCAGCGTCTCGCCGCCGAGCAGCAGCATCGCGCCGACCATCATCTGCGTCGAACCGTGCGTGATGATGGTGCGCGACATGGTGCGGGTGATCGCGTTGTCGATGATCTCGGCAACATCTGCCTTGCGCATGTTGCGGAAATTCTCGCGGATCCGGTCGAACACCACCACCGATTCGTTCACCGAGTAGCCCAGCACCGCCAGCACCGCCGCCAGCACGGACAGCGAAAACTCCCATTGAAAAAAGGAAAAGAAGCCGAGGATGATGACCACGTCGTGCAGGTTCGCGATAATAGCGGCAAGGCCGAATTTCCATTCGAAGCGCAGCCACAGGTAGCCGATGATGCCCAAGCTGACCAGCAGCAGGGCCAGCGCGCCGTTTTCCACCAGGTCCTTGCCGACCTGCGGGCCGACGAATTCTACGCGGCGCATCTCCACGCCGGCATCTTGCTTGCGCAGGCTGTCCATCACCATTTCGCTCAGCTTCGCCCCGGCAATATTCTGCTTGGGCGGCACCTGGATCAGCACATCGTGGCTGGAGCCGAAATTCTGCACCAGCGCATCGTGCATGTCTGCTGCGGCAAGCTGCTCGCGCACCTTGACCAGATCGGCGGGCTGCACGTAATGCACCTCCACCACCGTTCCGCCGGTAAAGTCGATGCCGAAATTCAATCCCTTGGTGGCGAGAAAAAACACCGCCAGCAGAAACGTCACCAGCGAAATGCTGGTGGTGATTTTCCCGTAACTCATGAACGGGATGTCTTTTTTGATCTTGAAAAATTCCATGTCTTAATTTACCTCATGCGGGAATCAAATGTAGGTCGGGCTCTGCCCGACAATCCCTAGCCTATCGCCACCTTGGTGAGGCGCGCCTTGCTTCCATAGATGATGTTAACCATCGCGCGCGACACCATGATCGCGCTGAACATCGATGTCAGGATGCCCAGGCACAGCACCACCGCAAAGCCCTTGATCGGGCCTGAGCCGAACATGAACAGCGCGATCCCGGCAATCAACGTGGTGATGTTGGAATCCAGGATAGTGCCGAACGCCCGGTCGTATCCGGCATGGATCGCCGCCTGCGGCGTGACGCCGTTGCGCAACTCTTCGCGGATGCGCTCGTTGATCAGCACGTTCGCATCGATCGCCATGCCCAGCGTCAGCGCGATGCCCGCCATGCCGGGCAGGGTCAGCGTGGCTTGCAGCATGGACAGCAGCGCCACCAGCAACAGCAGGTTCGCGCCCAGCGCCAGCACGGAGATCGTGCCGAACATCAGGTAATAGGCGATCATGAAAACCGCGATCATGATGAAACCGATCTTGGTGGAATCGAAACCGCGCTTGATATTTTCCGCGCCGAGGCTCGGCCCGACGGTGCGCTCCTCGATAATTTCCATCGGCGCAGCCAGCGCGCCGGCGCGCAGCAGCAGCGCGGTGTCCTGCGCCTCCACCGTGTTCATCTGGCCGCTGATCTGCACGCGCCCGCCGCCGATTTCCTCGCGGATCACCGGCGCGGTGACGATTTCCCCCCTGCCCTTCTCGAACAGGATGATCGCCATGCGCTTGCCGACGTTCTCGCGCGTCGCCTCCTTGAACTTGCGCGCGCCCACGCCGTCCAGGTTGATATGCACGGCGGGCTCGTTGGTGCGGTTGTCGAAACCGGGTTGCGCGTCGTTGATACGCTCGCCGGTCAGGATCACCTGCTTCTTCACCAGCAGCAGATTGCCCTCTCGATCCTTGAACATGTCGGTGCCGAACGGCGCGGCCGCGCCCGGCACAGCCTGGCGCTCCTCGTCCACCATGCGCACTTCCAGCGTCGCGGTACGGCCGAGGATATCCTTGGCGCGCGCCGTATCCTGCACACCGGGCAGTTGCACCACCACGCGATCCACGCCCTGCTGCTGGATCACCGGCTCGGCCACGCCCAGCTCGTTGACGCGGTTGCGCAGGGTCAGCAGATTCTGCTGCACGGCCGAATCTTGGATGCGCCGCTCCGCTTCCGGTTTGAGCGTAGCCTGCAAGATAAATTCGCCGTCCGCTTCTTTGGCGTTCAACACATAGTCGGCGAAACGCTGTTTGATTTCCGCTTCACCCTTGCTACGCGCCTCGGCGTCGCGGAATTTCACCAGCAATGCATCGCCTTCACGGCTGACGCCGGAATAGGCGATCTTCTGCTCGCGCAACGTGCTGCGGATATCGCCGGTGGTAGCCTCCAGCGCCTTGCCCAGCGCGGATTTCATATCCACCTGCAACAGAAAATGCACGCCGCCGCGCAGATCCAGGCCGAGATACATCGGCAGCGCATTAAGCCCGGTCAGCCACTGCGGCGAGCGCGATAACAGGTTGAGCGCGACCATATAATCGTCGCCCAACTGCGCGGCCAGCACATCCTTGGCCTTCAACTGGTTATCGGTATCGGCAAAGCGCGCCTTGACGCTGTTGCCGTCCAGCGCAACAACCTCCGGATTGACGCCGGCCGACTTCAGCACATTGCTCACGCGTTCCAGCAAGGCGCCATCCGCCTTCAGGCTGGCGCGCAACGGCGACACCTGCACGGCGGGAGATTCGCCGTAAAAATTCGGCAGGGTATAAATCAGTCCGGCCAGCAACGCGGCCAAAACCAGCAGATATTTCCACAATGGATAACGGTTCATCGAAACCTCATGATTAACGCATACGACAACTCCCGGCAATATGCCAACGCCGGAAATTATTTAATGGACTTGATGGTGCCCTTGGGCAACACGGCCGTAATAGATGCCTTCTGCACCGTCACTTCGACGTTTTCGGCGAGTTCCACGCCCAAATACTGCTCGTGCACTTTGGTGACACGGCCCAATTCACCGCCCGCCGTCAAGACTTCGTCGCCGCGCTGCAACGCCTCGATCATGGCCCTTTGCTCCTTGGCGCGCTTGCTTTGCGGGCGCAGGATGAAGAAATAGAACACCGCGACCAAAACGATCAGCGGGAGAAAATCCATGATGCTGGCACCCTGCGGGGCCGGCGCCGCTTCGGCATAAGCGTTGCTGATAAACATTACTCAATCTCCGTAGATGAAACAAAAGGCGCGCATTCTAACACGAAGCGGCCCGGCATAAAGCGCCGCGCGCGTACGCCGCGCACACCGGCGACAATGCCGCTCCACAGCGGTGCACTCCCGGCCTTAGCTCCATCAGATTTGTAGCACGGATGCAGCGCCAGCGGAATCCGGGGCATCTACATCCGGGGCGCACCGCCCCCATCCAGAGGATATTCCATGCCCCCGCCAGCGTGCTTAGCCCGGCCATGAGATGGTTCAGCGCCTCGTCGGAACGGGCGGCGTCGAAGTCCGCCAGTTCGTCCCACAAGGTGTGGATGAAATCGTTGCTATTTTTTTCCATTGCGCCGGTATCCATCGGCGTTTCAATTTTGTCAAAAGAATCAGCCCGCACGCGCTTGATGGAATGCGGCAACAAAAACTTCGAACGCATCCGCCTCGATTGCGGCGCGGATTTCGCCCATCAACTGCTGGTAATAATGCAGGTTGTGGATGGTGTTGAGGCGCGCGCCGAGGATTTCCTTGATGCGGTGCAAGTGATGCAGGTAGGCGCGGCTGAAGTTGCGGCAGGTGTAACACCCGCATTCCTCGTCCAGCGGGCGCGTGTCGAGGCGGTATTGCGCGTTCTTGATCTTGATGTCGCCGTGGCGGGTGAACATCATGCCGTTGCGCGCATTGCGCGTCGGCATCACGCAGTCGAACATGTCGATGCCTTGCGCGACCGCCGCCACGATGTCTTCCGGCGTGCCGACGCCCATCAGGTAGCGCGGCTTGTCCTGCGGCAGTTGCGGCGCGGTGTGCGCGAGGATGCGCAGCATGTCTTCCTTGGGTTCGCCGACCGACAGGCCGCCGATGGCGTAGCCGTCGAAGCCGATGTTCGCCAGCTCGCGCAGCGATTCGTCGCGCAGAGCCTCGTACATGCCGCCCTGCACTATTCCAAACAGGGCGTTAGAGTGAAACTCGCGAAGCGATTCGTTTGCCCCCTCTCCCGCTTGCGGGAGAGGGTTGGGGTGAGGGAAACGGGCATGGGGGGTTTTATCGCTATGTCCGTTGGCATTGCCTTCATGG
>MGXA01000074.1:36033-41475 GCA_001801215.1 Gallionellales bacterium RIFCSPLOWO2_02_FULL_59_110
AAACGGGCATGGGGGGTTTTATCGCTATGTCCGTTGGCATTGCCTTCATGGGCGCGTTTGCTGCGCGCCGCCCAGCGCAGGCTGAGGCGCATCGACTCAGCCGCTTCGCGCTCGGTCGCCGGATACGGCGTGCATTCGTCGAAGATCATAGCGATGTCGGAATTCAGCACGCGCTGGATGCGCATCGATTCTTCCGGCGTGAGGAACAACTTGTCGCCGTTCACCGGCGACTGGAATTTCACGCCCTCCTCGGTAATCTTGCGCAACGCGCCGAGGCTGAACACCTGGAACCCGCCCGAGTCGGTAAGGATCGGCCCGTCCCAGCCCATGAAGCGGTGCAGCCCGCCGTGCGCCTCGATCACCTCCAGGCCGGGGCGCAGCCACAGGTGAAAGGTGTTGCCGAGCACGATGTGCGCGCCGATCTCATGCAGCTCTGCGGGGGACATCGCCTTCACCGTGCCGTAGGTGCCGACCGGCATGAAGGCGGGGGTTTCGACGGCGCCGTGCGCCAAATCGAGCGTACCGCGCCGGGCAGCGCCCGAGGTATTGTGCAAAGTAAATTTCATAAATATCTTCCAGACAAACCCTGTTTTAGCCACAGAGAACACAGAGTACACAGAGAAAGGCAAAACCTCCGGGGTTTCTCTGTGATCTCTGTGTTCTCTGTGGCTAATTTATGGTTGTTCCCTTTCGATCAGCATCGCATCGCCATAACTGAAAAACCGGTACTCCTGTTCCACTGCGTGACGATACGCCGCCAGCATCTGCTCCATCCCGCCGAACGCGCACACCAGCATCAGCAGGGTGGATCGGGGCAGATGGAAATTGGTCAGCAGCGCATCCACGACGCGGAAGCGGTAGCCCGGCGTGATGAAGATGCGCGTCTCGCCGCTGCCTGCCTGTAGCGCCCCGCCCTGCGCCGCACTCTCCAGCGCGCGCAGGCTGGTCGTTCCCACCGCGATCACCCGCCCGCCAGCACCATGCGCCTGTGCTACCGTATCCGCGGTGGCTTGCGGAATCTCGTAATATTCGCTGTGCATCGCGTGTTCGCTGATATATTCGGCGCGCACCGGCTGGAACGTCCCGGCACCGACATGCAGCGTGACATAAGCGATCCGTACCCCTTTGCCGCGCAAGGCTTGCAGCATAGCCTCGTCGAAATGCAGCCCCGCCGTGGGCGCCGCCACCGCTCCCGCCGCGCGCGCGAACACAGTCTGGTAGCGCTGCTCGTCCCCGGCATCCGCCGCATGTTCAATGTAGGGCGGCAATGGCAAGTTGCCGTAGCGTTCCAATAATTCAAACACCGGTTCCTCGCCGGGAAAGCGCAGATGGTAAAACTCGCCTTCGCGCCCCAGCACCTCTACCGGCAAAACGTTCTCGCCCTCAAGGGGCACCCCGGCGGATGCCCCGCTGCTGCGCAGCGACCCTTCCGCAGCCAGCAGCAGGCGGCTGCCCGCCCTGGGCGACTTGCTGGCGCGCACTTGCGCCAGCGCCTCATGTTCATTTAACACTCGCTCGACCAGCACCTCAACCCTGCCGCCGCTGTCCTTGCAGCCAAACAGCCTGGCCTTGATGACGCGCGTGTCGTTCAGCACCAGCGCATCGCCAGGGCCGACCAGCCGCAGCAAATCGGCGAAACGGCAATCTTCCAGCGCGCCATCCCGCACATGCAGCAAGCGGCTGGCGCCGCGCCGCTCCGGCGGATGCTGCGCAATCAGCAGTTCGGGCAGGGCAAAATCGAATTCATCGGTGCGCATCGGCGACCACGTAATACTCGCAAAGCCGCGATTGTAGTTGATGTGGCAAGTTGATTCATGGATAATGCGCCCCGCTTGGCCGGAGCCCAATCCGGTGCAACAGAAATTACTTATACCCTTGCCGGGGTGATGGAACTGGTAGACGTGCCGGACTCAAAATCCGGTGCCGCAAGGCGTGGGGGTTCGAGTCCCCCCCCCGGCACCACAAATACCGCTTTACAGTGTCAACCAAACAAATGTGCGGTGCGTTATACCCGCCGACACGCAAGTGTCATAAACGTTTATTAATCTAATATATTGGAGTTTACAATGAGCAAACTGTTATCCGCACTGATCGTTGCCGTATTCGCTGCCGTTTCTTTCTCCGCTGTTGCTGCTGACGCTCCTGCCAAGGCCGCTGCTCCTGCTCCTGCCGCTGCTGCTCCCGCTGCCTCTGCTCCTGCCGCCGCCGCTCCCGCTGCCAAGGCTGATGCAAAGAAAGCTAAAGAGGAAGCTAAGCCTGCTGCCAAGGCTGATGCAAAGAAAGCTAAAGAGGAAGCTAAGCCTGCTGCAAAACCTGCTGCCAAGTAAGGTTTTTACGTTTTATAGGAGGCAGGGGCAACCCTGCCTTTTTTGTTTTGGTAGAATAGAAAGCCTATTTCAGTAGGCTCTAAATAATGATTTGGAAACCGAATGTTACCGTCGCCGCCGCCATCGAGCGCGACGGACAATTTCTGCTGGTTGAGGAAGAAACCTCGCAGGGAGTGCGCTTTAACCAGCCCGCAGGACATCTGGAGGCCGACGAATCTTTGCTGGCCGCAGTGGCGCGCGAAGTGCTGGAAGAATCGGCGTATTCCTTTACCCCTGAGCACCTGCTCGGCATCTACCGCTGGCGTGCGCCGGAATCGGACACGACCTATCTGCGTTTCGCCTTCACCGGCACAATCACCGGACACGACCCAGACCGCAAACTGGACACCGGCATCCTGCAGGCCGTGTGGCTGACGCCCGACGAAATCCGCGCCATGCAGGAGCGGCATCGCAGCCCGCTGGTGTTGCGCTGTATTGAGGATTACCTCGGCGGCAAACGCTACCCGCTCGACTTGCTGGTCAACTATGCATAAAAAAATAGTCGTCGGCATGTCCGGCGGCGTCGATTCCTCGGTCGCTGCGCTACTGCTTAAGCAGCAGGGTTACGAGGTGATCGGCCTGTTCATGAAGAACTGGGAAGACGACGACAACAGCGAGTACTGCTCGTCGCGCCAGGATCTGCTGGACGCGGTGTCGGTGGCCGACACCATCGGAATACACATCGAAGCGGTGAACTTCGCCGCCGAATACAAGGAGCGCGTGTTCGGCTATTTCCTGCGCGAATACCAGGCCGGGCGCACGCCCAACCCGGACATCCTGTGCAACTCGGAGATCAAGTTCAAGGCTTTCCTCGACCATGCGATCCAGCTCGGCGCGGATGTCATCGCCACCGGCCACTACGCGCAGGTGCGCGAAGCGGACGGCCTGTTCCAGTTGCTCAAGGCGTCCGACGACAGCAAGGACCAGAGTTACTTCCTGCACCGCCTGAACCAGCAGCAACTGGGCCATGCGATGTTTCCGCTCGGCAAGCTGCTGAAATCCGAAGTGCGCTCCATTGCCAGGCAGCATGGCCTGCCCAATCACGCCAAGAAAGACAGCACCGGCATCTGCTTCATCGGCGAGCGCCCGTTTCGCGAATTCCTCAATCGCTACCTGCCCACCTCGCCCGGAGACATGGTTACGCCGGAAGGCAAGATGGTCGGCCAGCATATCGGCCTGTCGTTCTACACCATCGGCCAGCGCCAGGGCCTGGGCATCGGCGGCGACAAGGAATCCACCGGCGAACCTTGGTTCGTGGCGGGCAAGGACATGGCGCACAACCGCCTGATCGTGGTGCAGGGACACGACCATCCGGCGCTGCTTGCGCCGCGTTTGAGCGCACTGGACAGCCACTGGATCGGCGGCACCGCGCCGCTGCTCGATCACCCCTACGCCGCCAAGACGCGCTACCGGCAGGCCGATGCGCCGTGCCGCATCACGGCGCTTGATGAAGATCGCTGTGCATTCGAGTTCAACCAGCCACAATGGGCCGTCACACCGGGGCAATCGGTGGTGCTCTACGACGAAGAAGTCTGCCTGGGTGGCGCAATCATCGAACAAGGTTTCAACTGATTCGCGTAAAATATGCACACTTGCATTTCGTAGGGCGGATGAGGCCGCAGGCCGTTATCCGCCGCATGAGTCTCCATACGGCGGATAACGCTACGCTCATCCACCCTACAAATTCACTCTCGTTATATAAGGGCTCACCATGACCACACTCACCCAGCTCACCGCCCTCTCCCCGCTCGACGGACGCTACCACGGTAAAGTGGACGCGTTGCGTACTTACTTCAGCGAATTCGGGCTGATTCGCTTTCGTGTGCTGATCGAAATCGAGTGGCTCAAGGCGCTCAGCGCACAGGTCGACGTTCCCGAAATCGCACCGTTTTCCACCGCAACCATCGCGCAGCTGGATGCGCTCAACGCGAATTTCAGCGAAGGCGATGCCGCCGCGATCAAGACTATCGAAAAACGCACCAACCACGACGTCAAGGCAGTGGAATACTGGCTGCGCGAAAACCTGTCCGGCAACCCGGAAATTGCCGGGGTACTGGAATTCATTCACTTCGCCTGCACCTCGGAAGACATCAACAACCTGAGCCACGCGCTGATGCTCAAGAACGCGCGCGAAGCCGTCATGCTGCCTGCGCTGCAAGCACTGGCCGAGCGTTTAAGGAATCTCGCCCACCAGCTCGCCGACCTGCCGATGCTGTGCCGCACCCACGGCCAGACCGCCACGCCCAGCACGCTGGGCAAGGAAATGGCGAACGTGGCCTACCGCCTGCAACGCGCCGAACAGCGCATGGCGGCAGTGGATATCCTCGGCAAGATCAACGGCGCGGTAGGCAACTACAACGCGCACCTGGCCGCCTACCCGGACGTGGACTGGGAAAGATTCGCGAAGCAGTTCGTCGAAGCGCGCGGCATCGCCTTCAACCCCTACACCATCCAGATCGAGCCGCACGATTACATGGCGGAATTGTTCGATGCGTTCGCGCGTATCAACACCATCCTGATCGACCTCGACCGCGACATCTGGGGTTATATCTCGCTCGGCTATTTCAAACAGAAAGTGGTGGCGGGCGAGGTCGGCTCATCGACCATGCCGCACAAGGTCAATCCCATCGACTTCGAGAACTCGGAAGGCAACCTCGGCCTCGCGAATGCGCTGCTGAAACACCTGTCGGAAAAGCTGCCAGTCTCGCGCTGGCAGCGCGACCTGACCGATTCCACCGTGCTGCGCAACATGGGCGTGGCGCTCGGCTACACCCTGCTCGGCTACGAATCGCTGCTGAAAGGCTGGCCGAACCGATCCAGACCGTGATGCGCCGCTACAACATCGAGAATGCCTACGACAAGCTGAAAGAACTCACGCGCGGCCAGAGTGGCATCAACCGCGCTTCGCTGCAAACCTTCATCGCCACGCTGGACATCCCGGACTCCGAGAAGCAGCGATTACTGCAACTCAGACCGGACACCTATACCGGCAAAGCCACCGAGCTGGCCAAGCGAATATAATTTCCATTCTGGATTATTGAGGATTACATAATTGGAGACATGATCTCCGTATCTC
>MGXA01000075.1 GCA_001801215.1 Gallionellales bacterium RIFCSPLOWO2_02_FULL_59_110
CCGATGGTGATCGCCAACGTGCAGCGCGGCGGACCGTCCACCGGCCTGCCGACGCTGACCGCGCAGCAGGACATGATGCAGGCGCGCTACGGCCCGCATGGCGACAACATGATCATCGCGCTGTGCCCGGACAGCCCGCAGGAGTGTTTCGACCTCACCATCGAAGCCTTCAACCTGTCGGAGTTCTACCGCGTGCCGGTCATCATCCTGACCGACGAGACCGTCGGCCACATGCATGAAAAAGTGGTCATTCCGCCGGCCGACCAGATCAAGGTGCTTCCGCGCAACAACTACAGCGGCCCGAAGGAAGATTGCCGCCCCTACAAGTTCGACAGCAAGGGCGGCCATCCGATGGTGCGCGCGGGCGACGGCTACAACTTCCATATCACCGGTCTGACGCACAACGAGAAGGGCTATCCGGTGATGACCGCCGAACAGAACGTTAAGGTCGTGACCCACCTGATGGAAAAAATCCTCAGCAATGAAGACGACATCGTCCGTCTCGAAGAAGACCAGATCGACGGCGCCGATGTCGTGGTGGTGTCCTACGGCATCACTTCGCGCATCGCCGTCAAGGCTATCCAGGACGCGCGCAAGGAAGGCATCAAGGTCGGCGGGCTGCGCCTGATCACCATCTGGCCGTTCTGCGAGAAACGTATCCGCGAACTGTCCGGCAAGGTGAAGGCCTTCGTGGTGCCGGAAATCAACTACGGCCAGATGGTCAAGGAAGTGGAACGCTGCGCCGGTGGCCGCAGCAAGGTTATCAGCGTCAATCACTGCGGCGGTGCGGTGCATGATCCGCAGGTGATTCTGGACGCCATCAGAAAGGCAAGCAAATGAGTACCGATATCGAAAAATTCAAAGCCGGCAGCCCGATGTCCGACACCCTGCGCATGGACCGCATGCCGCATATCTGGTGCCCCGGCTGCGGCATCGGCTCCGAGGTGAACTCCTTTGCCGAGGCGGTCAAGCGCAGCGGCATCGACCCCAAGAAGCTGGTCGTTGTGTCGGGTATCGGCTGTACCGGACGCGTTGCGGGCTATGTCAATTTCGACTCGATGCACACCACGCATGGCCGCGCCATTCCGGTCGCTACCGGCATCAAGCTGGCCAACCCGGAACTGACCGTGGTGGTGTTCAGCGGCGAGGGCGACCTGGCAGGTATCGGCGGCAACCACCTGATCCATGCCGCACGGCGCAACATGGACCTGGTGGTCATCTGCAACAATAATTTCACCTACGGCATGACCGGCGGGCAGGTAACGCCGACCACGCCCGGCACGGCCACGGCTTCGACGACGCCCTACGGCAATTACGAATATCCGTTCAGCCTGCCGCTTTTGATGGATGCCGCCGGCGCCACCTACATCGCGCGCTGGACGTCGATGCATTCGCGCAACGTCACGCAGTCGATCGAAGAGGCGCTGCTGCGCAAGGGCTTCTCCTTCATCGAAATTATCTCGCCCTGCCCGACGCTGTATCTGCGCCGTAATCGTTTGGGAGATGGCGTCGACCAGTTGCAGAATTACCAGGACAACTCGATTCTCAAGCATGGTGCCGACACACGCGAAACGGCCATCGACTTCCAGGGCAAGATCGTGGTCGGCAAGTTTGTCGAAAAGAACAAGCCGACCTATCTGGAAGCCTCCGACAAATGCGCCATCAAGCTGGTCGGGGACGACTACCAGCTCTACGGCAAAACCATTCCGGAGCGGGAAGCCGAGGAGAAAGCCGAGAAGGAACGTATCGCCGTCCGCCGAGCCGCCGTGCTGGCAGCGGAGGTGGCGCAGCAAGAGGCAAACGATGCGCAACCTGCTAAAGCCGCAGCGAAGCAGGCTCCGGCCAAGGCGGTAAAGAAGGCTCCCGCGAAAAAGGCAGCCGTGAAAGCCGCACCCAAGGCGGCGCAGAAAGCTCCGGCGAAAACGAAGTTTCAGAGCAAGGTAATGCCTGCGAAGCAGGCGTTAGCTGAAACTAAAAAAGCCGCCCCGGCCAAAAAGGTTGCTGCCAAGCCCGCTAAGAAGGTAGCCGTGAAGGCGCCTGCCAAAAAGGCAGCACCCAAGGCCAAGGCTGTAGCCAAGGCACCTGCGAAGAAAGTCGCTCCGGCCAAAAAGGCTGTCGCGAAACCCGCCAAAAAGGCAGTAGCCAAGGCTGCGCCCAAGAAGACCCGTAAGTAGGAATCGAGCGCATGAGCACAACAGAAATCAGGTTTTCCGGATTCGGCGGGCAGGGCATCATTCGCTGCGCCCTGATTACCGGCAAGGCGCTGGCCCTGTACGACGACAAGTTCGCCACCATGACCCAGAGCTTCGGCCCGGAGGCGCGCGGCAGCGCCTGCGCCGCGCAGCTCGTGGTTTCCGACGAGCGCGTCCTGTACCCATACCTCACGCAGCCCAGTGTTCTCATGGCGCTGTCCCAGGAGGCATACGACAAGTATTACGGCGAACTGCCCAAGGGCGGCATCCTGATCGTCGAAGAACAACTGGTGAAGCTGCGCGGCGAGCATCCGGATCTCAGGGTAATGCGCGTACCGGCCACCCGCTATGCCGAAGAACTGGGCAACCGCCTGTTCACCAATCTCGTGGCGCTGGGTTTCCTCACCGCAGTCACCGGCGTGGTCACCGCCGACGCGATGAAGAAGGCGCTGCCCGGCCTGGTGCCGGATCGCTTCCTGAAGATCAACATCAAGGCCTTCGACAAGGGCTACGAGCACGGCCTGAAGATGGCGGGCCAGAATAACGGGCATGAATCATGAATATGAGCATATTTGTTATGCGTCATGCCCGTTTCCCTCACCTCAATCCTCTCCCACTTGCGGGAGAGGAGGCAAACGCTACGCTACGCGTATTTAACATTAACGGTGGAGAGGCGTCATGAGCAAGAAACGCACCGGCGTTTTCGTCTGCCATTGCGGCACCAACATTGCCGCCACCGTCGATGTGGCGCGAGTGGCCAAGGAAATGGCCGACGAAAACACCGTCGCTTTCACCCAGGAATACGTCTACATGTGTTCCGAACCGGGGCAGGAGTCGGTGGTGCAGGCGATCAAGGACAACAAGCTGGATAGCGTCGTCGTCACCTGCTGTTCGCCGAACCTGCACGAAAAAACTTTCCGCGACAATGCCAAACGCGCCGGGATAAACAATTTTACCTGCGAAATCGCCAACATCCGCGAACAGTGCAGCTGGGTGCATGCCGACAAGGCCAAGGGCACCGAGAAGGCGATCAAGATTTCGCGCAGCATCGTGCGCCGCGTCAACCGCAATAACCCGCTGGAAGCGATCGCGGTTCCCGTCACCAAACGTGCCATGGTCATCGGCGGGGGCATCGCCGGCATCCAGGCCGCGCTCGATATCGCCAACGCCGGGATCGAGGTGATCCTGGTCGAGAAGCAGGCCACCATTGGCGGCCGCATGCTTCAGCTTTCCGAGACCTTCCCGACGCTGGACTGCTCGCAGTGCGTGCTGTCGCCCAAGATGGTCGAGGTGAACCGCCACCCGAACATCAGGCTGATGACATACAGCGAAGTGCAGGAGGTCGGAGGCTCGGTCGGCAACTTCCGCGTCAAGGTGCTCAAGAAACCGACTTTTGTCGATCCCGATAAGTGCAAGATCTGCGACCACTGCACCGCAGTCTGCCCGCAGGTGGTGCCGAACGAATACGAACTTAATCTGAACGCGCGGCGTGCGATCTACATTCCTTATGCGCAGGCGATCCCGGCCAGCTTCACGCTGGACATCGATGCCTGCCTGGGCCTGAACCCGGTCGTTTGCGGCAAGTGCAAGGACGTTTGCGAGGCGGGCGCCATCGATTACGACATGCAGCCGCAGACGGTGACCGAGGATGTCGGCGCGATCGTGGTGGCGACCGGTTTCGACCTGTACGGTCAGGAGAATATGTACGAGATGGGCGGCGGCAAGGTCGAAGACGTGCTCGACGGCTTGCAGTTTGAGCGCCTGATCTCCGCATCGGGCGCAACGCACGGGCATATCCTCCGCCCTTCCGACCACAAGGAACCCAAGGACGTGGTGTTCATCCAGTGCGTCGGGTCGCGCGATCCGGCCAAGCATTGCGCCTACTGTTCCAAGATCTGCTGCATGTACACCGCGAAACACGCGCGCCTGTACAAGAAGCATGTCCCTGACGGGCGCGCCTACGTGTTCTATATCGACATCCGTTCCGGCGGCAAGGGCTACGAGGAATTCGTGCAGCGCACCATGGAGGACGACGACACCCTCTACCTGCGCGGCCGCGTTTCCAAGCTTTATCGCAAGGGCGAAAAAATCAAGGTGATGGGCACCGACACCCTGACCGGACAGAACGTGGAAATCGACGCCGACATGGTGGTGCTGGCGCTCGCGATGGTACCGTCGCAGGGCACCGTGGATATCGCCAAGACGCTGAAGATCGGACGCGACAAGGACGGCTTCCTCGCCGAGGCGCATCCCAAGTTGAGGCCGGTCGAGAGCGTGACCGGCGGCATCTATCTGGCCGGCGCCGCGCAGGCGCCGAAGGACATTCCGGAGACGGTCGCGCAGGCAGGCGCGGCGGCCGCCAAGGTGATCGCGCTGCTGTCGCAGGCAACATTGAACCGTTCGCCGCTGATCGCCAAGGTGCGCCCCTCGCATTGCACCGGCTGCGGCATGTGCGTCGAAGCCTGCCCGTTCATCGCGATCCGCCTGGAAAACGGCAAGGCGATTGTCAATGAGGCGCTGTGCGAAGGTTGCGGCAGTTGTTCTGCCACCTGTCTGCGCGCCGCGATCGACGTGAAGAACGTCACGCAGTTGCAGATCCACGAAATGATTGAGGCGTGCCTTGCCTGAGAGATGTGAAGAGAGAAGGGTGAAGGGAGAAGGGTAACAGCGGTGCGGAGGTTTTACCCTTCCCCCTTCTCTCTTCCCCCTTCCCAGAATTTAAAGAAGGAACACAGATGTCTGAACCACAAGCTGATTTCGAACCAAAAATCGTCGCCTTCCTGTGCAAGTGGTGTTCGTCCGCAGGCAGCGATCTGGCGGGCGTTTCGCGCATCCAGTATCCGGCCAACGCGACGCCGATCACCATCCCTTGCACCGGCGCGGTGTCGCCGATGTACATCCTGTCGGCCTTCAACAAGGGGGCGGACGGCGTACTGGTATCGGGTTGCCATATTGGCGACTGCCACTACATCGAAGGGAATTATCTGGCGCGGCGCAAGATGCACCTGACCATGGAGCTGCTCAAATTCATCGGTCTCGAGCCGAATCGTTTCCGCATGTCCTGGGTGTCGGCTGCCGAGGGCGCCAAGTTCGCCCAGGTCGTCACCGAATTCGTCGATGACGTCAGGAAGCTCGGGCCGCAGGACAAGCTCAGGAAAGTGGTCAGCCAATGATAAATATCCAGGACATTCGCGATACGGCGCGCGACATGCTCGCGAAAGGCGAGGCGCGCATGGTCATCGGCTACCGGCGCGGCACGCGCGGCATGTTGGCCGAACCCGCCTTCATCACCGATCCGGCGCAGGCCGACGATCTGGTGTGGGATCCGACCTGTTTCAACAATCTCTCCCTGTACCTGGTGCACGACAAGAAATTCCTGGCGCACATGCGCGAGAACCCCAAGGGGCCGGTCGCCGTGGTTGCCAAGGGTTGCGATGCGCGTTCCATCGTCGTGCTGTTGCAGGAGCATTACTTCAAGCGCGAGGACGTTTACATCCTCGGTGTATCGTGCGAAGGCGCCGGGGTGGTGGACGAGCGCAAGCTCGCGCCGCTGCTGAACGGCGAGCGGCCCAGCGCTGCCGCCTTCGACGGCGACGATTTCGTATTTACCACCGCGGCAGGCGAGAAGCGCCTGGCGGCGCGCGAGGTGATGGCGGATCGCTGCCTGGAATGCCGCGCCCCCTATCCCAAGGAACACAATCTCGTGTTCGGCGAGGATAAGACCGGGCGCCAGTTGGAAGCGCCGTTTGCCGCGCTGGAGCGCTTCGAGGCGCAGGACGCAGGACAACGCTGGGACGCCTGGAGCCAGCATTTCGACCGCTGCATGCGCTGCTTCGCCTGCCGCTCGGTATGCCCGATGTGCTACTGCGACGAGTGCGTGGTGGACAGCATTACCTTCCCGGTCACCGCAGGAACCACGGCCGAGGAGAAGGCGACCCGCATCAAGTGGATCGAGCGTTCGGCGACGCGTTCCGAGAACATCACCTATCTCATGACGCGCGCCATGCACCTTGCGGGGCGCTGCACGGATTGTGGCGAATGCGAGCGCGCCTGCCCGGTCAACGTGCCGATCCGCATGCTCAACAACAAAATGGAACGGGAAGCGCGCGAAAAATTCGGTTTCGAGCCGGGTGCCAGCATCGGCGGGCCGTCGCTGGTCGCCACCTTCCTCGACAGCGATCCCGGCCAATTCATCAGGTGATAGCCATCAGGTAACAGCATGGAAAAAATTCTAGACAAGAAACAGATCGACGGCTGGGTTGCCGCGCTGACAGAGCACCCGCAAGGAGTAGGCCGTGGTTGTAATGCCGCTGAAGCGGCAACAACCACGCTCTGGGAGGTTCATACACCGGCGCTGGACGAGGGTATCTGGACTTATCAGCCGGCCAACGGCACGGCCAGGCTCGACCACCCCAACACCAAGCAATCGCCCAAGGAATTTGCCTTCCCGCAGCGCGAGATATTCTTCTCGTTCGAGCAGATCAAGGGCGAAGCGCCGCGCCTGACGCAGATCGTGCCGAAGGAGCAGCGTCACGCGGTGTTCGGCGTGCGCCCGTGCGACGGGCGCGGCGTGCCGCGCATGGACAAGGTGTTCACCGATCACATCGAAGACAAGTATTACACCTCGCGCCGCAAGAACATCGCCTATGTCGGCCTGGCCTGCAACAAGCCGCCCAGCCCGAACTGTTTCTGCCTGTCGGTCGGCGGGTCGCCGGTTTCCAGCGACGGTCTCGACGTGCAGATGACCGACCTCGGCGACCGCTATTTCGTCAAGGCGATCACCGAAACCGGCAAGGCGATGATGGCGGCGGGCGGCAAGCTGTTTGCCGATCCTTCGGCGGCGGATCAGAAGCTGCTGAAGAAGACGCACGACGATGCGGTGGCCTATCCGCAGCGCAAGATCAACGATCCGGACGGCGCGCCGGCCAAGCTCAGGGCGAACTTCGATTCGCCGCTGTGGCAGGAAATGGCGCAGGCCTGCATCGGTTGCGGCATCTGCACCTTCCTGTGCCCGACCTGCCATTGCTTTGACATCAATGACGAAGTGCATAATAAGGCACCGTTGAGCGGCCAGCGCGTGCGCACCTGGGACAACTGCCAGTTCCCGGATTTCACTATGCACTCGTCAGGCCACAACCCGCGCGAGGGCACCGGCGCAAGACTGCGCCAGCGCGTCAACCACAAGTTCCAGTACTTCCACGAGAATTTCGGGATGCATCAATGCACCGGTTGCGGTCGCTGCGTCAGCGAATGCCCGGTGGGTATCGATATCGTCACCGTCGTCAATAAGGTAACCGAACATGTCGGATAATATCTATCTTCCGCAACTGGCCAGGGTCGCCTACATCAAAGAAGAGGTGGTCGGCGAGCGCTCTATCAAGACTTTCCGCGTCGAGGCTGTGGACGGCAAGCTGTTCGACCACGAGTGCGGCCAGTGCGCGATGCTTTCGATATTTGGTCGCGGCGAGTCGATGATCTCGATCGCCTCATCGCCCCTAATCAAGGAATATAAACAGTTCAGTATCATGCGCGTGGGCAAGGTGAGTTCCGCTTTCCACGAGCTGGAAGTGGGCGACGTGATCGGCATACGCGGCCCCTACGGCAACAACTTCCCGGTCGATGACTGGCGCGGCAAAAACCTGGTGTTCATCGGCGGCGGCTGCGGCCTCGCGCCGATCTGGCCGGTCATCACCACCGCGGTGGCGCAACGCAACGACTTCAAGAACATCACCGTGTTCTACGGCGGACGCTCGCCGCGCGACATCATGTACCGCACCGAACTGGAAAAACTGCGCGGTTCCGCCGATGTACACCTGTCCGTAGACAAGGCGGAAGAAGGCTGGGATGCGTTCTGCGGTTTCGTGCCCGCCAACGTGATGGACAAGGCGCCCAACCCCGGCAACGCCATCGCGATCACCTGCGGGCCGCCGATCATGATCAAGTTCGTGATCCAGAACCTGCGCGAGATCGGTTTCAAGGACGAGCAGATTTACACGACCATCGAGAACAAGATGAAATGCGGCCTGGGCAAATGCGGGCGCTGCAACGTCGGCAAGGACTACGTGTGCGTTAAGGGCCCGGTATATTCGTGGGCGGAACTGAAGGATTTGCCGGCAGAATATTAAGAACGTGAAATGTGAAAGGTGAAACGTGAAAGGTAAAAGCCACACCGCTTCTACTTTTTACGTTTCACCTTTCACTTGAGCAGGTACAGAATTTGAAACTAGAAGGGGTGAAGTAATTATGAACATCAGTGGAATGCTCCATGGGGCAGGGCTGCTCAAAATTGTCGATTTCCCGGCCTCCGAGGTACTCGGTCCGGAAGCCAGCGAACATGACATACACAACCTGATCGTGCGTTGCGGCTCGGTCTTCGTCAAGCCCATTTTCAAGGGCGGCATCGGCAAGAAAGGCAAGTCCGGGCTGATCGGTCGCGCCAGCGACCTGAAGTCGGCGCTGGCCGAGAAAGAGCGCCTGTACTTTGCCGAATACAAGGTCGGCGATGTCATGTACAAGTCGCGCGGAGTCACCTTCGAAGGCGCGGTTCCGGCCAAGCACGAGATTTATTTCTCGATCACCGATTCGACCCGCTACCGCGCGCCGGTCATGACTCTCACACATCACGGCGGCATGGATATCGAAGAACTGGACAAGACCCAGATCATCGAAGCGCCGTTCGATCCGTTGACCGGCCTCAAGTCCTTCATCGTTTCGAATGCGTTGACCGACCTCGGCGCACCCAAGGAAATCATTTCGCCTCTGGTGCAGCATTTGCCCAAGCTGTGGGATCTGTTCCATCATTACGGCATGTCCACGCTGGAACTCAATCCGATCCGCATGATGGAAGGCAAATCCGGCTCGCTGATTCCGGTGGCCTGCGACTTCAAGTGCGGATTCGACCGCGACGATCCGCGCATGAACCGCCTGAGCCTGCCGGACGATCTGTTCGTCACCGAGGCCAACGACTTCGAGCAGGAAATCAACGAGCTGCGCACCTACCAGGGGCAGAGCGACGTTTACGTTATCAACGAGAATGGCACCATCCTCGCACCCACCTTCGGCGGCGGCGCGAACTCGCTGGTCACCGAAGTGCTGGGCAACGATGCTATCATCTCCTCAGATTTTGGCGGCAACCCGCCCTACGAGAAGATGAAAGAGGTGATGCGCATTTCGCTCAAGTATTACCTCAAGCAGTCCAACGTGCTGTTCGTGATCGGCGGCAAGGCCAACAACACGGACATCTTCGTCACGTTCCGCGCGATGGCGGATGCGTTGCGCGACTACTTCAGCGAGCGCGGCCCGACACCGCTGTACGTGGTGATCGGTCGCGGCGGCCCGCAAGTGATCCGCGGCATGGGCGCGTTCAAGGACGTGCTCGATTCGTTGCGCATCCCCTACAAAATTTTCGGTTTTGATTCCGCGATGACCGACGTGGTGAATTACGCCCAGGCGGCGGATCGCTGGATGAAGAACGGCGGCCGCGCCGAAGTGGCGAAAAAGCTGGGCTTGTCGGCGGACGCGTGATGTTGGATGGGCACGTTTTTCGTGCCCACACGTTTTCCCGCGATCAACAATGTTTACCGCGTGGGCACGTGAACGTGCCCGCCCTACGAAATTGAAAAATCAGCAAAGGTGACATGCAATGAGAAAGCCCGGTATTAAAGACTTTAAATATTTCGTCGGCATCCGCTCGCTGGCGGAGATCGCGACCAAAGAAGACCGCATCTGCGTGTTGAACATCACGGGGAACGAATCCCGCGCCGTGACCCCGGTCAGCCACGCCTATTCCGGCGGCAACGTGGTGTTCGGCACTTCGCCGGGTCGCCGCGGACAGGTCGTCGAAACGCCCGCAGGCAACATCCCCGTTTACAATAACGTGCGCGAAGGCATGGAAGCAGGTCACAAATTCAACGTCGGCGTCGTTTACCTGCCGCCCTCTGCGGTGCGCGACGGTGTTGCCGAACTGATCCGCATCAATCCGGATGTCGAAAAGGTCATCATCCTCACCGAAAAAGTTGCAGTGCACGATGCGCGCGAAATCCGCGCGCTCGGCCAGCAGCGCGGCGTGGACATTTTCGGCGCGAACTGCCTGGGTGTGGCGGACTCGTGGAACCATGTGCGCATCGGCGGCGCGCTGGGCGGCGACAAGCCCGAGGAGACACTGCGCAAGGGCACGGTTGCGATCTATTCCAACTCCGGCAACTTTACCACCACGATTGCGAACTACCTGTCGATCGGCGGGTGGGGGACGACGACGCTGATTTCCAGCGGCAAGGACATTTATATCAACTACGCCGTTCCCGAATTCGCTTTTGCGATGGCCAACGACGAGCGCACCAAGGCTGCGGTGCTGTACTCCGAGCCGGGCGGATATTACGAGCAGGACGTTACCTTCGGCAAACCGGTGGTGGCCTGCGTGGTCGGTCGCTGGAAGGCGAACCTGACGCGGGCCGTCGGCCACGCCGGCGCGATTGCCGGATCGGGCGATGATGCGCGCGCCAAGGAAAAATGGTTCATGGACAAGTTCGGCGTAAGCGACCTGTTCACGCCGGAGAACCCGGTGTGCTCGAAGAAGGGCGCCGTGGTTACCAACATTTCCCACATCCCGCTGGCGTTGACGGCGGTGATGAAACTGAACGGCGTCGAGCGCGACTTCCCGCCGGAAGGCAACCTGGAGCTGAAACCGTGGTTCGGCGACGACCAGGGCCTGAAACTGCCGCCCGAACTGAACATTCCCGTGGTCAAGGCGATGTCGCCCTACGACGAGCAAATCGCCGAACTGTTCAAGAACGTCGGCGCGATTTTCCCGCGCCAGTCGATGAAGGATTGCTCGGGAAGCTCGGTGATGGATCCGAAAACCCAAGTCACCAAGGTCAACAACATTTCCATTCTCGACACCGCCAAGCAGCCGCTGGAATCCAACTTGTGCATGGCGCTGGTGCGAGAACTCAACGACGCGAACGACAACGCGCTTTTCAACCTCGCGGTCGCGGCGCATGTCAACCTGCACGGCGATGCCGCATTGGCCGCTGCCGAGGCGGCGCGCGATGCCGGCAATGCCCCGAACACGGCGATCAGCGCGGCAGTCGCGCTGCTCGGCCCGAAACGCGCCGACGGCGCACGCAATGCTGCCGAGACGCTGGCCGTGTTGTTTGCGCAATCCGGTTTGCTGACCGGCGACGACGAACAGGCCAAGATCGCGCCGGCCACGGCCACATCCGAACAGCTCGCCACCCTGCTCGGCTCTGCGCCCGATGCTAAGGCCGAAGCGATGCTCAAAGCCTTCGACAAGCGCGGTGCGAAATCCGCATTTGTGAAGTATCTGCGCTCGCTCAAAGGCCATCCCACGGCAGATGCCGTGCTGGCCGCGCTGACCACCACCGTAGCGTGGGAACCTTTGATACGCAAGCGCATCTCCAAGCTGACCGTGCGCAACCTGCCCTGGTACGCCAAACTGTTCGGCTTGGTTATCGGTGCGTCCACCGAAGCCAAACATCACGCGGCAGGCAGTTTCTGCGGCGTGGACAACCAGGAAATTCTCGATTCGTGGACCGTCACGCAACTGGCCTATATTTCGCTGCTGGGCGAGCGCCCGACCGAAGCCAGCCTGTTCCCGCTGCAAGTCATGCTCGGGCTGATTATCTCCAACGGCGTCGGCACCATTTCGGCACAGGGCTGCAAGGGTGCGGTATCCGCCGACGGCCCGGAATCGCCGGAGCGCGTGCAGATCAACAAGGGCATGATCGGCTTCATGACCCACACCGGCTTCGCCCACGGCGGCAACGGCTACGAAGGAATCCAGTTCCTGATCGAGAGCTTCAAGGGCACCTCGCTGACCGATGCGAGCGTCGCCAATCACGGCCTCGACCTCAAGGCGATGGCGACGGAATTTGCGCTGGCATTCAACAAGGAAAAGAAAACCAACAAGGCGCTCGGCGTACCGGTGCGCAGCATCCCCGGCGTCAACCACCCGGTGTTCAAGGGCCACCCGGTCAACCACGATCCGCGCGAGGTTTACATCGCCGACCTATTCGCCGAACGCGGCGAAAAGAACGTGTTCCACGACTATTACCGGACGCTGGTGCAGGCCCTGTACGACAACGGTGTGACCGCCAACGTGTTCTGCGTCAACATCGACGCCATCATCGCCGCGATGTTGCTCAAGCTCCTCTGGCTGCGCTACCGCAAGGGCGAATTCAGCGAAAGCTCGATGGAAATGGCGGCGTTCACCGCGTTCCTGTTCGGTCGCATGGCAGGGTGCGCTGGCGAAATAGACGACCACATCAACCGCGGGCGCAACATGGATACGCGTACGCCGGCATCCCAATGCAGCTACGTTTCGTAAGGGTGGGCAAGGGATAAGAGGGAAGGGTGAAGGGCGGATATACCGCCCTTCCCCCTTTTTCCTTATAGTATTCATAGGATGGGTATCGCTGCGCTCCACCCATCCTACATGGGTTTGTGAAATTGACCACGAACCATTAGAACTAATTTATTAACGCAGCTATTTCGGAGAAGAACGCAGAAATGGGTGGAGCATATCGCGCAACCCGATTATCAAAGTTCATCAATCTCCGGCAAGTTGCGCCGCTTTATCCGTCCCGTGACGGCTACTGATTTTTATTTGTCGCAATAATTTTGGAGAGGCCTATGTCTGCATTAAACGTCGCACAAAAAATCCTCCTGGCCAATGCGGCCGGGGGGTTGAAAGAGCTTCCCCCGCAGGGACAGCCGCTGGAGATCCAGTTCACCCACACCCTGTACCAGGACGCCACCGGCACCGCTGCCGCGCTGGCCTTCGAGAAGATGGGCGTGGACCGCGTCAAGACTACCTCGGTCATCGTGGTGGATCACAAGACCTTGCAGGTCGGCTACATCGACGGTGATGACCATCGCTACCTCGAGACCTTCTCGAAGAAATACGGCTGCTGGTTCTCGCGCGGCGGCCTCGGCATTTGCCATAGCGTGTTCCTCGAGGACTTCGCGACACCCGGCAAATCGGTGATCGGTTCCGATTCCCACACCACCAACGCGGGCGGCATGGGCATGCTGGCGATGGGCGCAGGCGGCACCGACGTGAGCTTCGCGATGGCCGGCACTTCCTACAAGATATCGATGCCGAACGTGGTGCAGGTAAACCTCACCGGCGCGCTGCATCCGGGCGTGCTGGCCAAGGACGTGATCCTGAACGTGCTCAAGGTGATCGGCATCAAGGGCAACAAGGACATCTGCCTGGAATACACCGGGCCGGGCCTGAAGAGCCTGAATGTCACCGACCGCGCCACCATTTGCAATATGGGCACCGAGGCCGGTGTCGCGTTCTCGATTTTCCCGTCCGACGATATTACCAAGGCCTACCTCGAAGGACGCAAGCGCGCAGGCGACTTCAAGCCGCTGGCCGCCGATGCGGGCGCGACCTACTCGCGCACCGTCGAGATCGACCTGTCGGTGC
>MGXA01000076.1 GCA_001801215.1 Gallionellales bacterium RIFCSPLOWO2_02_FULL_59_110
CAGCAGCACGCAATGCGGCTGCTTGGTGATCGCCTCGGTGAGCAGGCCGCCCTGGTCGAAGCCGACGTAGCCGGGCGGCGCGCCGATCAGGCGCGACACGGCATGGCGCTCCATGTATTCGGACATGTCGAAACGGTGCAGCGGCATGCCCATGCTGTAGGCGAGCTGGCGCGCCACTTCGGTCTTGCCGACGCCGGTCGGGCCGGAGAACAGGAAGCTGCCGATCGGTTTCTGCGGGTTGCCGAGGCCGCTGCGCGACATCTTGATCGCGGTGGCGAGCGCGTCGATGGCCTTGTTCTGGCCGAACACCACGGCCTTCAAATCGCGATCCAGCGTTTTCAGCGCATTGCGGTCGTCGTTGGAAACGCTGCGCGGCGGGATGCGCGCGATCTTGGAGATGATGTCCTCGATCTCGTGCTTGCCGATGACTTTCTTCTGCCGCGACTTGGGCAGGATGCGTTGCGCCGCGCCAGCTTCGTCGATCACGTCGATGGCCTTGTCCGGCAAATGGCGGTCGTTGATGAAGCGCGCGGAAAGTTCCGCCGCGCTGGTCAATGCGGCCGCGCTGTATTTGACGCTGTGGTGCTCTTCGAAGCGCGATCTCAGGCCGCGCAGGATTGCGATGGTCTGCTCCACCGACGGCTCCGGCACATCGATCTTCTGGAAGCGGCGCGATAAAGCGTGATCCTTTTCGAACACCCCGCGGTATTCCTGGTAGGTGGTCGCGCCGACGCATTTCAATTGTCCGTTCGACAGCACCGGTTTGAGCAGGTTGGAAGCGTCCATCGTGCCGCCGGAAGCCGCGCCCGCGCCGATCAGGGTATGGATTTCGTCGATGAACAAGATGGCGTTGGGCATGTTGCTCAATTCCTTCAGCACCGCCTTGAGGCGTTGTTCGAAGTCGCCACGGTATTTGGTGCCCGCCAGCAGCGCGCCCATGTCCAGCGAGAAAACGCGCGCGTCCCTGAGGATTTCCGGAACGCTCTCTTCCACGATGCGCCGCGCCAGGCCTTCGGCAATCGCCGTCTTGCCGACGCCTGCCTCGCCCACCAGCAGCGGGTTGTTCTTGCGGCGGCGGCACAGCGTCTGGATCACGCGCTCCAGTTCGAGGTCGCGCCCGATGAGCGGATCGATCTTGCCGGCCATGGCTTGGGCATTGATGTCCAGCGTGTAATTCTTCAGCACGCCCTCGTCGCCGGCCTGCTGTTCGGTTTCGTTATCGCTCTGGGTTTGCGCGGTGCCGGCGGTTTCGTTCTTGGCGATGCCGTGCACGATGTAATTCACCACGTCGAGGCGGTTGACGCCACGCTCCGTGAGGAAATGCACCGCATGCGAGTCCTTCTCGCCGAACAGCGCGGCGAGGATGTTCGCGCCGGACACTTCTTTTTTCTGGGTGGACTGCACATGCAGGATCGCGCGCTGGATAACGCGCTGGAAGCCGACGGTGGGTTGCGTATCGACCTCGTCGCCGCCCTGCACGACCGGCGTGTGCTTGTCGACAAACGAAGTGACGACCTGGCGCAACTCGTTGATGTCCACGCCGCAGGAGCGTAATACCTGCGCGGCGGAGGCATTGTCCAGCATGGCAAGCAGCAGATGCTCGACAGTGATGAGTTCGTGGCGTTTCTGCCGGGCATCGACAAATGCCATGTGCAAACTGACTTCCAATTCCTGCGCAATCATTTTACGTTCCCTCCATACTGCATCGTAGCGGATGCCCATGTTGTTTTGCAAATTCCGATACCTGGGCTACCTTGGTTTCGGCAACATCCAGAGGATACACCCCGCATACCGCCGAGCCTTCATTATGTACTTTGAGCATGATTTGCATCGCGCGTTCACGGTTCATCGCAAAAAAACGCTGCAACACCTCAATCACAAAGTCCATCGTCGTGTAATCGTCGTTTAACAGGATGACTTTGTACAGACGCGGCGGTTTTATCTTGGCGCGCTCCGGCGCAAGCGCCGTGCTGCTTTGCTGTTTATTTGCCATAGTTTTCGATGAACATTCTGACACCCTATCCAAGCCATATACTTGATGATTAGCGGTGCTTTTTCAAGCCTAATCGAAAAATATTTTATAAACCCCCTTGACGGTATCAACTAAATAAGAGTAAAAAGCGCGCTGGTGTTTGATTCAAAGTATCTGCAGTACTGGTTTTGCCGTGTGCGATCTTATGACTCAAACAGTTTCGCGGGAGGTTTCCCGTTTTTTAGTAAGGAAGTAAACACATGGCAACTGGTACAGTTAAATGGTTCAACGACGCAAAGGGTTTTGGTTTTATCACTCCCGATGATGGCAGCGAAGATTTGTTCGCACACTTTTCCGCAATCAACATGAGCGGTTTCAAGTCACTCAAGGAAGGCCAGAAGGTCAGCTTTGAAGTGGTGCAAGGACCTAAAGGCAAGCAAGCCTCCAACATTCAAGCCGCCTGATTGGCGGTTTTTTGTTGGTCAATATACGGCCTGGTGCGCAAGCGCCAGGCTTTTTTATTTCGTGCGCAAGGCATGTCGCGTCGTGCCGGTTGCGGCAGGATATTGTCCTATAATTCGCCCGTTATCCATTCGTCCCCGAGAGCCCGATGCTTGCCTACCTGCTGCGCCGCATCATGTATGCAGTGCCGATCCTGATCGGCGTGAACCTGCTCACCTTCACGCTGTTTTTCGTGGTGAATACGCCGGACGACATGGCGCGCATGCAGCTCGGCATCAAGCGCGTCACGCCGGAAGCCATCGAGAAATGGAAACAGCAGCGCGGCTACGATAAGCCGTTGCTGGTCAACGGTGCGGCGAGCGGCGCGGGCAAGATCACCGACACGATTTTTTGGCAGAAATCTGCCAGCATGTTCGCCTTCGATTTCGGCTATTCGGACGACGGGCGCAGCATCGGGCGCGAGATCGCCACGCGCATGGGGCCGAGCCTTGCCATCGCGCTGCCGACCTTCCTCGTCGGCCTCGTCGTGTATGTCAGTTTCGCGCTGCTGATGACGCTGTTCCGCGCCACCGCGCTGGACTGGGCGGGGGTGGCTCTGTGCGTGTTGCTGATGTCGGTGTCCGGGCTGTTCTACATCATCGGCGGGCAATTCGTGGTGAGCAAACTGTGGCATCTGGTGCCGATCTCCGGTTACGCGGGCGGCGCGGACAGTTTCAAGTTCGTGGCGCTGCCGATCCTGATCGGCGTGGTCGGCGGCGTCGGTTCCAGCAGCCGCTGGTACCGCACCATCTTCCTCGAAGAGATCGGCAAGGACTATGTGCGCACCGCGCGCGCCAAAGGCCTGTCAGAATTGCGCGTGCTGTTTCGCCATGTGCTGAAAAACGCGATGATCCCGATTCTGACCGGCGTGGTCGTGGTCATCCCGCTGCTATTCTTGGGCAGCCTGCTCACCGAGTCGTTTTTCGGCATCCCCGGCCTGGGCAGCTACACCATCGACGCGATCAACGCGCAGGATTTTTCCGTGGTGCGCGCGATGGTGTTTCTCGGTTCGGTGCTGTATATCGCCGGGCTGATCCTGACCGATATTTCCTACACTGTCGTTGATCCGAGGGTGAGGCTGCAATGAGGTTCTTCGAAACTTGCGCACACTTAACCCCCCTTTGCAAAATGGGGGCAGGGGGGATTTATGCGTTCGCTTGGCAAATTCAAATCCCCCCCAGCCCCCCTTTTACAAAGGGGGGAGTTGCAGTTTCAGCGCGTGAGCCCGATGGGGGCGAAGCATGATGCCGGTCATCCTGTGGAGCGACGCGCTGGTGTTCCTGCTGCTGGCATCGGGCATCGCGGCAGCCTGGCATATACGGCAACGCGAACATCTGCTGCTGCCGTGGCGGCGCGTCGCGCAAAGCGGCATGGCCATGGTGTCGCTGCTGGTGCTGGCGTTGTTTTTCGCCGTCGGGCTGCTGGATACGCTGCACTACCGCGCCGCCCTGCCCGATAAAAACAACGGCGAGACGGTGTATTCGCCGGAAGTATTGAGCGTGTTCGACAAGCTGGTCGAGCCGCTGCGCGTGCAGACCGAAAAAACCTATTCTGCGCCGCTGGCGCTGACGCTGTATGCCAAGGAAAGCGTCACGGATGAGCAGGGCAGGGTGCTGCGCGGCTATCCGCGCCTGAAATACGGCGGCGCGCATCTTGCCGAAGCGGCGCAGCGCGACGCCGATGTCTTGAAGCGTGCTTTGCTGGGTGCGCTGGGCGGATTGCTGGCGGGGCTGCTGATTGCGCTGGGCAGCAGGCGCTGGCTGGCGCAGCGTAGCCTGCCGCTGCGTCCCCTGCTGATCGCCGCGCTTATCTTTGCCGCCCTGATCGGCGCGACCGCCAACCTCGCCCCCGTCTACCACGTGCTCGGCACCGACAAGGTCGGGCAGGACGTGCTATACCTGTCGCTGAAGAGCATCCGCACCGGGCTGATTATCGGCACGGTGACCACGCTGGTGACGTTGCCGCTGGCGCTGTTCCTCGGCGTCGCGGCGGGATATTTTCGCGGCTGGGTGGACGATGTCATCCAGTATGTCTACACCGTGTTGAGCTCCATCCCCAGCGTGCTGCTGATCGCGGCGGCGGTGCTGATGATGCAGGTGACCATCGACACGCATCCGGCATGGTTCGACAACTCTGCGTCGCGCGCCGACTTGCGGCTGGTGTTCCTGTGCCTGATCCTCGGCGTCACCAGCTGGACCGGGCTGTGCCGCCTGCTGCGCGGCGAGACCCTGAAACTGCGCGAGATGGAGTATATACAGGCGGCGCAGTCGTTCGGCGTATCTTCCCTGCGCATCCTCACGCGCCACATCATGCCGAACGTGATGCACATCATCCTGATCGCGCTGGTGATGGATTTTTCCGCACTGGTGCTGGCCGAGGCGGTGCTGTCCTATGTCGGCGTGGGCGTCGATCCGTCGATGATCAGCTTCGGCACCATGATCAACGCGGCGCGGCTGGAGATAGGCAGGGAGCCGATAGTGTGGTGGGCATTGATCTCTGCCTTCGGTTTCATGCTGGTGCTGGTGCTGGCGGCGAACCTGTTTGCCGACGCGGTGCGCGATGCGTTCGACCCGCGTTTGAACCGGGCGGAAGCGGCGGTGTAACGGGCGGCAGCTTCAGCTTAACCGGTTTTGTTACGCCGGGGTTGCTTACACCGCATAACGGTCGATCGGCCCGCCCGGCAGCCATCACGAGGGTTCCCAGAATTCGGCCTGCCTGGCGAAACGCCGGATAGCCTTTATTAACGCAGCGAGCTGGCGCGACAGGCCGTGCGCGATCCAGCCTTTCGCCAGCGCGGTCGCCTCCCGGTGCGCGGCCAACTCCGGCAGCGCCGCCAGTTCGTCCAGCAGGCGGTGCGCCACCGCCACATCGTTGATCTGCCCGAGCACATCCTGCACCTCGCTCAATGAGGTGAGGAACGCTGCGGTTTTCTGTTTATCGTAAAGTGTTGCGAAAAATTCTGCGCTGTACCTGAGCTTCTTGGCGAGAATGCGCAGCGCGTGTAGCTGCTTGTCGCCGAGGCTGTCCAGTTGCCGCCCTGCCTGGGCGAATTGCTTCGCCAGCTTGTGCAGTCGGCGGGAAGCGAAATCCTGCACCGGCGGCGCGGCTGGCTCTCGCGGCTGCCAGTATGTGCCGTTCATCCACAATGCAAAACGCAGAATCAGCCGTTGCAATTCGCGCGCCTGTTCTGCGCCGCGCAGTTCGGCATAACACGCCACGCGCCGCCGTTCGCTTGCCGCCAGCAAGGCCTGCAAGCCGGCATGGCCGGCCATGCGCATGCATATCGGTTGCACCGTCTCGGCGATGAACACGTCCCATTCACGGGCCCGCCCCAGCGCGACGCACAGTGCAGCGATTTCGCCGCTCAATGCATTCAGCGCTGCGTCGGCGCGGAATTTTCCTGCCATGCGCAGCACCACGCGCAAGCGCCGCAGGGCGACGCGCATCTGATGGAGATATTCGGCATCGTTGCTGGTCATCGCCCCGCGCAGGTTGACCTGCAAATGCAGCAGGCACGACCAGATCAATGTTTGCAGCGCCTCCGCCAGCGTGGCGTTTTTGGCGATGCCCGGCACGATTCCTTTGAGCGGCTTGTCGGCATATCCCGTCAGCAGCCGGTAACCCCTCTCTGCTTTGCTGACATCTTCCGATTCGAGCGGCACGATGTCCAGCAGCGCCAGCGCCAGTTCGAACAACTGTGCTGGTTCGCCGGATTTCAGTTCCAGTTCCAGTTCGCAGAGCGGCGCGCTGCGCTGCTCGGTGCGCACCTCGCCGTGGTCCATGCACAGCTCGATTTGCGCGCCCTGCCAGTCCAGCATGCGGCTGGTGCGGGAAAAATCGGTGACGAAGACCGGCTGTAATTTCCTGCGCAGGCGCAGCGGTAGATGCGCTTCCCAGTCCACTGCTTGTGACGGGGAAAAATCCAGCGCCGCGCGGCTCACCGGTATTTCCCATTCATTGCGCTGATGCATCCCTGCTTTGACCGAACCGCCGCCCTTCAGGGTTTGCAGCCATTGCCGCCCGGCACGGCGCAGGCGCAACGCCATGCCGGATTCGCGCAATTCGAGCTTCGGGGTGTCGTAATAGATGTTGTAGAGGCGGCGCGTGGCGGGACGCGTGACTTGATGCTTCCCGAGCAGCGGATGGCGCTTCAGCCTGGCAAGCTGCTCCGGGGCAATGCGCAATTTGAGTTCGGTTTCGACGGCCATGTCTGCACCCAGTGATGCGTCGGGGAGTTACTATACAGGTTATCGTGACTTTCTTCAGGAGGTTGCCCATGCCATCCACCCTGCGCGCCGTGCAAGGCGACATTACCACGCTTCATGTCGATGCCATCGTCAATGCCGCCAACACTACGCTGCTCGGCGGCGGGGGCGTGGACGGGGCGATCCATCGCGCCGCCGGGCCGGAGCTGTTGCATGAGTGCCGCCTGCTGGGCGGCTGCGCGACCGGCGAGGCGAAACTCACCAAGGGCTACCGCCTGCCGGCAAAATTCGTGATCCACACGGTCGGCCCGGTGTGGCGCGGCGGCACGCACAATGAACCGGAGCTGCTGGCTTCCTGCTACCGCAACTCGCTGCGGCTCGCCGCCGAGCACGGCGTGCAGAGCATCGCGTTCCCGTGCATCAGCACCGGTGTCTACGGCTATCCCTTGGAGCTGTCCGCGCGGGTCGCGGTCGATACTGTCCGCGCGTCGCTGAAGGAACCCGGTTCGATCCGCGAAGTGATTTTCTGCTGCTTCTCCGGCGGCGATCTCGCCGTCTATCGCAGCCTCCTCGATGCGCCTGCCGCCTGACAGGAAGGCTCTCGGGCTGTGGCTGCTCGTCATAACCATGGCGGGGCTTACATGGATGCTGCTGCCGCCCATCGCGCAGCCGCTGCAATACCATGACTTCGCCGACCGGCGCGCCTGCCTCGGCATAGCCAACTGCTTCGATACCGCCTCCAACGCGCTGTTCGTTCTGGCGGGGCTGGCCGGGCTGCATTTCCTCTCCGGCGTAGCGGGGCGGCGCGCCTTCATCGACGCGCGCGAGGCCATCCCCTACCGCCTGTTCTTCCTCGCCGCGATTCTGGTCGGCCTCGGCTCCGGCTACTACCACCTCGCGCCGGACAATGGCCGGCTGGTGTGGGACCGCGCGGCGATCTCGCTGGCGCTGATGTCCCTGTTCGCCGCCATCCTGTGCGAGCGCGTCAGCCTGTCCGCCGGGCTGCGCCTGCTGCCGTGGCTTTATGCCGCCGGGCTGGGCAGCGCGATTTACTGGGGCTGGAGC
>MGXA01000077.1 GCA_001801215.1 Gallionellales bacterium RIFCSPLOWO2_02_FULL_59_110
GAGCTTGGCTTCCGGCATGTTGGTCATGCCGATCACATCGCACTGCCAGGAGCGGTACAGCTCCGATTCCGCGAGGCTGGAAAACTGCGATCCTTCCATCACCAGATAGGTGCCGCCGCGCAATACCGGAATATCGGCCTGCTGCGCCGCTGCGTAGAGGTGATCGCCCAGACGCTGGCACACCGGGCGCGCCATCGAGACATGCGCGACCAGCCCGCTGCCGAAGAAGCTCTTTTCCCGCGCGAAGGTGCGGTCGATGAACTGGTCGACGATGACGAACATGCCCGGCATGAGATGCTCGCGCAACGATCCGACCGCGCTCACCGAAACGATGTCCGTCACGCCGAGGCGCTTGAGCGCGTCGATATTGGCGCGGAAATTGATTTCGGATGGCGGGATGCGATGCCCGCGCCCGTGGCGCGGCAGGAAGGCGATGGGTTGCCCCGCCAATTCGCCGACCAGAATCTCGTCCGACGGTTCGCCGAACGAGGACTCGACTTTCACCCAGCGGGTGTTCTCCAGCCCCTCGATGTTGTAAACGCCGCTGCCGCCGATGATGCCTAACATATTTCTTTCCTCCTTATCCTAGAAAAAACCGTTGTCCGCAGATTACGCAGATTGGCGCAAAGCTGCGTAATCTGCGGACGACTATGATTTTGGGTGATTCAAACCACAACCGGCACGCGCGCCGTCAGCGCGCACATCAATTCATAGCTGGCGGTTCCGGCCGCGCGCGCCACTTCCTCGACCGGCATGCCCTCGCCCCACAAGGTAACCGTGCTGCCGATATCCGCCTGCGGTAACCCACTCAAGTCCGCATACAGCATATCCATCGAGACACGCCCCAGGATTTGCGTCGTTTGCCCGTCCACCAGCAGCGGCGTACCATTCGGCGCGCAGCGTGGATAGCCGTCGGCGTAGCCGCAGGCGACGATGCCGACGCGCATGGCATGCTCGGCACGGAACAGCGCGCTATAACCGATTTCGTCGCCTTCGCGCAATTCCTGCACGGCAATGATGCGGCTGCGCAGCGTCATTGCCGGGCGCAAACCGAGCTGAAGCGCGCCGACCTCGGCAAAGGGCGACGCACCGTACAGCATCAGGCCGGGGCGCACCCAGTCGCCTTGCGTTTCCGGGTAGCGCAGCAGCGCGGCGGAATTCGCCAGCGAACGCGCCAAACGGTACGGCGCGGCGAAATCGTTGAACAGCGCGAGCGGCCCGGCGATGCCGCGCGCCTCGTCGGCGTTGGCGAAATGCGTCATCAGCGTGACGCTGCGCACGGCGCGGTGGCGGCGCAGTTGCTCCAGCGCCTGCGCCGCCTGCTGCGGCGCGAAGCCCAGGCGGTTCATGCCGGTGTTGACCTTGAGCCAGACATCCAGCGTCGCGCGCCCCGGATAAGCGTCGAGCAGCGCAATCTGCCAGGCGCTGTGAATCACGCAAGCCAGATCGTATTGGGCGATGACGGCCAGCTCCTGCGCGTCGAAAAATCCTTCCAGCAGCAGCAGCGTCTGGCGGAAACCCGTCTCGCGCAGTCGCACCGCGTCCTGAATGTCGAGCAGCGCAAAACCGTCGGCTTCGGACAATGCTTCGGCGGCACGCAACAGGCCGTGCCCGTAACCCTCCGCCTTGACCACCGCCATGATGCGCGCGGACGGCGCGGCGCGGCGCGCTACCCGGAGATTGCTCTCCAGCGCACCTTGATCGAGTCGGGCTTGTATGGGGCGTGACATGAAAACCGGCCTGTCGCAGGGTTTTTAACAGACGCGAATGATAGCAGGGGTCATGCTTTCGTGATATAAAACGGCCTGCCAAAAATAGCTCTCGTGTAATGAATCTCGGTTTTTACATCATCCTCGCGGCACAATTCCTGTCCGCGCTTGCCGACAACGCACTGCTGTTCGCCGCAATCGCCCTGCTCATGGACTTGCACTCGCCGTCCTGGCACACGCCTGTATTACAGCAAAGCTTCATCGTCTCCTATATCGTGCTGGCGCCATTCGTCGGCGCATTTGCCGACTCGCTGCCCAAAGGGCGCGTGATGTTCATCAGCAACATCATCAAACTGCTGGGTTGCATCGCCATGCTGGTCGGCGTCCATCCCCTGCTCGCCTACGGCCTGGTCGGGCTGGGCGCCGCAGCCTACTCGCCCGCCAAATACGGCATCCTCGCCGAATACCTGCCGCCCGGACAACTGGTCAAGGCGAACGGCTGGATGGAGGGGTTGACCGTCGCCGCCATCGTGCTCGGCGCTGTGGTGGGCGGTATCCTCATCAGCCCCAAGATCGCCGCGCCGCTGATGCACTCGCTGGATATTCCGCTGATCGACCGTGTCGCGCAACTGGCCGTCGCCATCATCGTGCTGATTTACATCGCCGCCGCAATTTTCAATCTCTATATCCCGCGTGTGGGCATCGACCACAAGCCGCTCAGCCGCAATCCCGTTTTTCTGACCAGGGATTTCTGGCATTGCTTCCGGCTGTTGTGGAAAGACCCGCTCGGCCAGGTGTCGCTGGCGGTCACCACGCTGTTCTGGGGCGCGGGCGCCACGCTGCGCCTGGTGGTGCTGGCCTGGGCGGCGGTCGCCCTGCAGTACGACATCGGCACGGCGGCCAAGCTCACCGCCTGGGTCGCCATCGGCATCGCCCTCGGTTCGGTGCTGGCGGCAAAATACGTCCAGCTCGAACATGCGGTAAAAGTGCTGCCGGTCGGCATCGCAATGGGTGTCGTCGTGCTGATGATGATCCCGGTGACCGATAGCACGCTGGCGATATTTTTGCTGATCGTCATCGGCGCGATGGGCGGTTTTTTCGTCGTGCCGATGAACGCGCTGCTGCAGCACCGTGGCCATCTGCTGATGGGCTCGGGGCGCTCCATCGCGGTGCAGAACTTCAACGAAAACCTGAGCATCTTCGCGATGCTCGGGCTGTATGCCCTGATGGAAGGGCTGAAGCTGCACATCTACCTCATCATCCTGGTGTTTGGCCTGCTGCTTTCCGGCATCATGGCCGCGCTATACAAGATACATGGACATGACCAGGACAAGGGGCAGAAATAGCCCATATTGACGGCTTGGCTGCCGGTCCTTGCTCATTCGGCCAAACGTCAGGACGATCCGCACATGCGATATTGCATTATGCGCGTTGGCGCGTAGTGCGGGCACCGGAAGCCTTTCAACGATGCTTCCCGCCCCGGTGCTTTCCCCGTATCTAACCGACTTTAAATATAAGGAGTAAATGCCATGAAGCCGTTTACGAAACTTATTACTGCTGCCATTGCCGCTGCTGCGCTGATCCCGGCGACTGCCCTGGCCGATGCTCAAGCCACCAGGAACCAGGGCTATCTGGTCGATACCCGCGGCGAAATTGTCAGGAGCGGCACCGGCCTGTGCTGGCACACCAGCGACTGGACCCCGGCGCTCGCCGTCGAAGAATGCGACCCGGCCGGCAAGCCGGTCGAGGCTGCCGCCGCGCCGGATAGCAAACCTGCCGTGGCTGCCGTGCCGCCTGCGGCGGAACCGGCGAAGCCGTCTCCGCAAACGAACAGCATTTCGAATGAAGTGCTGTTCGAGTTCGATAAGTCAGAGCTGAAACCGCAAGGCAAGATGATGCTGGATGGCCTGGCGCAACAGCTCGAAGGCGCAACGTACGGCACCATTCTCGCCATCGGCCACGCCGACCGCATCGGCAGCCACAAATACAACAAGAAACTTTCGGAACGCCGCGCGCAGGCAGTGAAAGATTATCTGGCAAACAAGAATATCCAAGCCGGCCGCATCGATGCGCAAGGCAAGGGCGAAACGCAGCCGGTCACCAACGCGGGCGATTGCCTGGGTGGAGGAAACGCCAAGGTCATTGCCTGCCTGCAACCCGACCGCCGCGTTGAGATCAAAGTGTCGGGCACCAGGCGATAGGCAATTCCTGTCGTTGTGGCCGTGAAAAGCGGCGTGAGGACAATATCGCCGCTCGCCGTTTCTTATAGCGGAATTCCATACCAGGCCCCGGCGCCTGACCGCAGCTAACTGCTTTTTCCGGGTTCGATACCCTGGAGCTTCCCCAGCAGCATTTCAAATTCCTCGATGGCTACCGGTTTGCCGAACAGGTAGCCCTGATAGGCCATACAGCCGTTCTGTTTGAGGAAACCCAGTTGCGACGCGGTTTCCACCCCCTCGGCGATTACGTTCAGGCGGAAATTCTGCGCCAGATCGATGATGGTTCGCACCATGATCGCATCGTTCGGGTCGGTTGCAATATCGCGCACAAAGCTCTGATCGATCTTGATCTGGTCGAGCGGCAATTGCTTGAGGTAGGACAGCGACGAATAGCCGGTGCCGAAATCGTCCAGCGACAATTTGACGCCGAGCACTTTCAGCGCATGCATTTTGGCCACCACGTCCGCGACATCGCTCAGCACCACGCTCTCGGTCAGTTCCAGCTTCAGGCTCGCCGGGTTGACCTCGTGCGCGCGGATGGCTGCGGCAATGGTTTCCACAAAATCGTGCCTCCTGAACTGCTGCGCGCTGACGTTGACGGCGAGCTCCAAGCCACGCGTTTCTTCCCGCTTGCCCCACAGCGCAAGTTGCCGGCATGCGGTATCGAGCACCCAGTTGCCGATATCCAGGATCAGCGAACTCTCTTCGGCGACGGGAATGAACTGCACGGGCGAAACCATGCCGCGCAGCGGATGTTTCCAGCGCGCCAGCGCTTCGGCCCCCAGCGGGCGATGCTCGTTATCCACCTGGATCTGGTAATACAGTTGCAGTTCACGGTTGGGCAAGGCGCGGCGCAAATCCGCTTCCAGCGCGGCGTGCGTTTCCACCGCATGCTGCATCGCGGGATCGAAGAAACGCACCGCATTCCGCCCCGCATCCTTGGCCTGGTACATCGCCAGGTCGGCCCGCTTGAGCAAGACCTCTACCGGCTCCTTGTTGCCGTAGTAAAGGCACACGCCGATGCTCGGCGAGCTGTGATACTCGTGCTCCCTGAGCAGGTAGGGTAATGCCAGCGCCGCGCGGATTTTCTCGGCGATCGGCGCCACTTTTTGCGAAACCTCCTCCGCATTCATGCCGACCTCTTCGATCAGCACCACGAACTCGTCGCCGCCCAGCCGCGCCACGGTATCCACCTCGCGCACGCAGGGCTGGATGCGCCTTGCCACCTCGATCAGCATCAGGTCGCCATAGTCGTGCCCCATCGTATCGTTGAGCGTCTTGAACTTGTCCATATCGAGGAACAGCACCGCGCCATAATTGCGGCTGCGCGCCGATACCGACAGCGCCAGATGGAAACGGTCGAGCAGCAAACGCCGGTTGGGCAGCTTGGTCAGCGCGTCGTAAAACGCCAGGTTGCGGATTTCCTCTTCCGCCTGTTTGCGCGCGGTAATGTCGCTAAAAATGGCGACATACCCGGTTGTCGGCCCCTGCTCGCCCCGGATGGCGGTAATGGTCAGCCACTTCGGGTAAATCTGCCCGCTCTTGCGCCGATCCCAGATTTCGCCCGTCCATGTGCCGCTATTCAACAACTGCTGCCACATCGCCGCATAAAAAGCCTTGTCCTGACGCCCCGAACTGAGGATGCTCGGGTTCTTGCCCAGCACCTCCTCCGGCAGGTAGCCGGTAATTTCGGTGAAGGCACGGTTGACGCGGATAATGTTCGCGTTGGCGTCGGTAATCAGGATGGCTTCGTGCGTCTCGAAAGTTGCAGCGGCGACACGCAAGGCATCCTCCGCCCGCTTGCGCTCGGTGATATCTATGCCCAGGCCAACCAGCACCTGCTCGCCATTACGCTCTATGCGCCGCCCGGAAAAGTAATAGGGGATTTTCGCGCCATTTTTTGCCCGCAACACCGCTTCCGTGCAGGCATCGCCAATCTCAAAGGCTTCGTGAATCTTTGCCCTGACCAGCCCGATATCGCCCCCTTCAAAGAAATCCAGCGCATGGCTGTGCACGATTTCCTCGGCACCGCAATGCAGCACGCTCTCAAGATTCCTGTTCCACATCAGGAATTGCCCAGATGAATCCAGCATGTAAAAAATCCCCGGCAGCGAATCGACCATCTCCTTGCGGAAGTTATTTTCCTGCCTGATGAGGCCATCAATCCGTTCGCGTTCGTGCATTTCTTTTTGCAACTGCTCATTCGCCGTATTCAATTCGCGGGTGCGCTCCTCGACGCGGTCTTCCAGCGTGCGGTATAACACTTGCAGGTTTTTCGCCATGCGGTTGAAGGCGCGCGCCAGCGCGCCGAGTTCATCCCTGCCGTACTCATCCACGCGCTTGTTCAGACTG
Source organism: Gallionellales bacterium RIFCSPLOWO2_02_FULL_59_110 (assembly GCA_001801215.1). Lineage (GTDB taxonomy): Bacteria > Pseudomonadota > Gammaproteobacteria > Burkholderiales > Gallionellaceae > Gallionella. The sequence continues at coordinate 6,281 of MGXA01000077.1, forward strand.
CCACCGGCAATCTCGTCGGCGCTTTGTGCAAAATTCCTGAGCCGCATCACCATCTGGCGGCCAAAATAAAACGCGGCAAAGCCGCCCAGCATGGTCAACGCCAACAATATTTTCAGGAGATTTTCGCGCTGCCTGCGAATCGGCGCAAAAGCCTCGTCTGCATCCATCTTGACCACCATCCCCCAGCGCAATTCCGGCAGATAACGCCAGGCGGCGACCACCTGCCTGCCCGAATAGTCGATCTCCACGCCGCTGCCGCGTTCGCCCGCCAAGGCATGGCGCATTGGAACAGCCGTCGTATTTAAATCAATCCTGCGCTGCAAGGCCGCCTGCGGGTCACGCCTGAGCGGCGCGACAAATACTGCTTCTCCGGCGCCCGTCAATTTGCCCAGCGGTGTTTCCCCGGTCGCGCCCAGCCCGCTGCTGTCCATCGCTACCCGGTAGATATGTTGCGTATCGAGCTGCATGGCAACCACCCCGAGCAGCTTGCCTTCGCGGATGATCGGCGCGCTGACAAATGCGGCGGGCGAATTGGAAGGCGCGTAATGCTCGAAATCGGAAATGCGGCTGTCCATGGTCATGAGCGATTCGCGAAATACCTGCGCCAGCTGCGTATCGCGATAGGGGCCGTCGACCAGATTGGTCGCAAAATCCGCCTCATGCTTATGCGTGAGGATAATTTCACCCTGCGGCGTAATCAGGAACACGTCGTAAAACTGCGTGTCGCCGCCCTCGCCGATATAGGCGGCAAAGTCCTTGTCGAATAGCTTTGCCGCCCTGCGGTATTCCGCCGAGCCGGCGCGATGGCGCGCATAGGCGCGCGACAATTCCGCCATGGACTCATCAGCCAGCCTGCTGCGCGCCAATAGCTGTACATTCTGGCTCCGTTCGTCCAGATAAGTCTTGATTTGCAGTGTCTTCTTGTCCGCCAAGCGCGACATCCGGCCCAGCGTTTCGCCGCGCAATGCCTCTTCGTTCTGGCGCAGGCTCAAATAGCCGAACGAGGCCAACGGCAGCAGCGCGACAACGACGAACCAGATCATGAAGCGCCAGGCTAGCGAAATATCTTTGGCTCGCCAGCTCATTGCTTCGCTCCCGCCAACTCCTGCAGAATATCCAGCCATTCCGCGCGGCTGCGGTAAATCGGAAAGGGCGCGGGGCGAACCGGCTGCGCGGATTGCCAGACAATCTCGAACTGGCCGTCGGTGCGCGCCTTGCCGATAAACACTTTTTGCCACAGATGCCGCGTTTCGTAATCGACTGCCACGATTCCCTGCGGCGCAAGCAGGGTTTGCTGCGCCAGCACGGTTTTCAGCAACACCAGATCGGTCGATCCCTGGCTGCGCACGGCGTCAGCCCACATTTTCACGCCGGTATAGGAAGCCGCCATCGGATTGTCCAACACGCGTTCCCTGCCGAAACGCTGCCTGAAGCGCGCGACAAACGCCCTGTTTTCGTCGCCGTCCACGCTCTGAAAATAATTCCATGCGGCGTAATGCCCCGCCGCAAGATCGGCGCCCATCGCCGCCAACCCGACTTCGGTAATGCTGGTGGAAAATACCGGGGTCTTTTCCGCGATGATGCCCGCTTCCCGCAGCGCGCGGAAGAAATGCAGGTTGCTGTCGCCGTTCAGCGTGTTCAGCACGAAATCGGGGCTCAGTGCGGCAATCTCCCGCACCGCCGTCGCCAGACCGTTTTCCCCCAGCGGCACATAGCGTTCGCCAAGCAACTGCCCACCTTGTGCAAGCAACACGTCTTTGGCTATGAGATTCGCGGTGCGCGGGAAGACGTAATCCGAGCCGATCAGGTAAAAACGTTTGCCCTTGTGCCGCAGTGCCCATAACGCCATCGGAATGATTTGCTGGTTGGGTGCCGCTCCGGTGTAGACGATGTCGTGAGATTGTTCCAGGCCTTCGTATTGCAGCGGATAGAACAGCAGGTGGCGGTGCTTTTCGACGACGGTCTTGACCGCATTGCGGCAACTTGAGGTCCAGCAGCCGAACAATGCCTGAACGCCGTCCTGCGCGATGAGTTTTTCCGCCTGCTGCGCGCAATATCCGGCATCGGAGCGGCAATCCGCGACGATCATTTCGACGTGTCGGCTATTCGCTCCGCCCGACTGGTTGATTTCCTCGACCGCCAGCCGCACGGCATCCACCAGCGGTGTCTCGCTCGACGCCATCGTGCCGCTGAGCGAGTGCAGCACGCCGATTTTTATGCTCGCTTGGGCGCGCCCGTACTGGCCATACAGCAGCGCGCCGACCAGCAGCGCCGCCGCCACGCTTATGGCAAGCAGCAGCCTGGATTTACCGCCTGGCAGGTTTTGCATGAATGCCCCAAAGGTGCACGCTGAATATGCTTACCAAGGATTCTAGCATGGCGCACCGGTGCGCCATGCCGTCTACCCGCCTCTTACGGGAGCGGCAGGCGGAACGGGTTGCCGTTGGCGTCAAGGAAGCAATCCACCGGCCCCACTGCGACACAACGGGGCTGGTCGTAGAAGCCTACGCATTCGTTGCATTTGTCCGGGTCGACCTCGTAAACGTAATCGCCCTCGGATATCGCCCCGGTCGGGCATTCCGCCTCGCAAAGACCGCAATTGATGCAATCGTCGGTGATCGATAGAGCCATATTGCTAATTTCCTTGTTGCCGGATCAGTCAAATGCGGATGCCGGTTAGGGACGCGCTGATTTATTCGGTTTCGTCGTTCCCGCGAAGGCGGGAACCCAGTTAAGTAAAGGCACTGGATCCCCGCCTTCGCGGGGATGACGAATAAATCAGCGCCTCCTTAGAAGAGAACCCGCCACTCTCAACCCAGCAAATGCTTCACATGCCCGCGTTCTTCAACCAGCTCAAGATAGCTGTTTTCCATGTACATGCGGCCTTGCTCGCTGATCGAAAGATCGTGCACGATATGATATTCGCCCTGTTTGCACCTCACCGGGAAACCGTAGATCACGCCCTCGGGAATCCCGTAGCTGCCGTCGGACGGTACGCCCATGGACACCCAGTTGTTGTGGTGCGCGCCCAGCATCCAGTCGTGTATATGCGAGATGGCCGCATTTGCGGCACTCGCCGCGCTGGACAGGCCGCGCGCCTCGATGACTGCCGCGCCGCGGCCCTGTACGGTCGGGATAAATTCGCGATCCACCCAGCCCTGATCCGGCAGCATTTCACGCACCAGTTTGCCGCGAATCTCGGCGTGGTCGAGATCGGGATATTGCGTGCCGGAGTGGTTGCCCCAAACGATCATCTTTTTGATGTCGTGGAGCGGCTGGAACAGTTTTTGTGCGACTTGCGCGACGGCGCGGTTGTGGTCCAAGCGCATCATCGATGTGAAGTTGCGCGGGTCGAGATCGGGAGCGTTCCGCATCGCGATCAGCGCATTGGTATTGGCAGGATTGCCGACCACCAGCACCTTGACGTGGCGCTCCGCAAACTCGTTGAGCAGTTTGCCTTGCCCGGAAAAGATCGCGCCGTTGGCCTCCATCAGATCCTTGCGTTCCATGCCTTTGCTGCGCGGCCGTGCGCCGATCAGCAGGGCGATTTCGGTATCCCGGAACGCGACTTTCGGGTCGTCGGTGGTGATGATTTGCTGCAATAGCGGAAAAGCGCAGTCCTCCAGTTCCATCATCACGCCCCGCAACATCGTCTGAGCCTGCGGCAAATCGAGCAATTGCAGAATGATGGGCTGCTCGTGACCCAGCATGTCGCCGTTGGCGATGCGGAACAGGGTGGCGTAGCCTATTTGGCCGGCAGCCCCGGTGATGGTAACGCGAATGGGTGCTCTCATATTTCTTTCCTTAGGGTCAGTAATTTTTCAGACAAGACCGAATCATAATTGTTTTGATTTTCTCGCGCCACGTAAAAAGGTGTAGCATTGCGCTACTCGGCAATAAGTCTGTGAGGGATCTATATGAATAAACAGCGCCCGAAGCATCTCGCCTTGCATCACATCAGATTACCGCTTCCCGGTTTCGTTTCCATTCTCCACCGCATCAGCGGCTTGCTGCTGTTCCTTGCTCTACCGCTGTTGTTGCTGATGCTGCAACACAGCCTGCGTTCCATCGAAACTTACTCGCAGTTGCTGATCGCGCTGGCGCATCCGCTGGCGAAACTGGCGCTGTTCGTTCTGCTCTGGGCATTCCTGCATCATTTTTGCGCCGGGCTGCGCTTTCTGGCGATCGATTTGCACCATGTGCGCGATCTGGCGCAGGCGCGCAACAGCAGCAAGGCGGTGCTGGCGGCAAGTTTGTTGCTGACCGTCCTGATCGGAGCAAAATTATGGTGAGCCGCGTGGTGACAGGCGCGCATTACGGGCTGCGCGACTGGTTGACCCAGCGCATCACCGCGGCGCTGATGGCGATTTACAGCTCGGCGCTGGGCGGTTACCTGCTGCTGCAACCCGGTTTGAATTACGACATCTGGACGGGGTTGTTTTCCGGCCAGCCGATGCGCACCCTCACCCTGCTGTTCCTGCTGTGCGTGTTCTACCACACCTGGATCGGTGTGCGCGACATCGTGATGGATTACATCAAACCGGCAGGGCTGCGACTATCCATTCATGTGCTGGTGATTCTGGTTTCGCTGCTCTATGCAATCTGGGCGGTGCAGATTCTGTGGGGAATGTGATGACAATCGCAAAACGGACTTTCGACGTAGTGGTGGTCGGCGCGGGCGGTTCCGGGATGCGCGCGGCGTTGCAGTTGGCCGAGGCGGGTCTGAAGGTAGCGGTGTTGTCCAAGGTGTTCCCGACCCGCTCGCACACCGTCGCGGCGCAGGGCGGCATCGCCGCCTCGCTGGGTAACGTCAGCAAGGATAGCTGGCACTGGCACATGTACGACACGGTGAAGGGTTCGGACTATCTCGGCGACCAGGATGCCATCGAGTTCATGTGCCGCGCCGCACCGGAGGTGGTGTACGAGCTGGAACATTACGGTATGCCGTTCGACCGCCTCGACAGCGGCAAAATTTACCAGCGCCCATTCGGCGGCCACATGCAGGACTACGGCAAAACCCCGGTGCAGCGCGCCTGTGCTGCCGCCGACCGCACCGGCCATGCCATGTTGCATACACTGTACCAGCAGAACGTGAAAGCCAACACGCATTTTTTCATCGAATGGATGGCGCTTGACCTGATCCGCGACGCGGACGGCGATGTGCTCGGCGTGACCGCAATGGAAATCGAGACCGGCGAGGTGATGCTGTTTCAGGCGCGCGCCACGCTGCTCGCCACCGGCGGCGCGGGGCGTATTTTCCAATCCAGCACCAACGCCTATATCAACACCGGTGACGGTTTTTCCAGTTTCATCCTACCGGCGTATACGGCGCAGGAGTGCTGATCTCGGAAGGGGTGCGCGGCGAAGGTGGCTATCTGGTGAACAAGAACGGCGAACGCTTCATGCCGAAATATGCGCCGAATGCGAAGGACCTTGCCAGCCGCGACGTGGTGTCGCGCGCCATCACCGTGGAGATCAACGAGGGGCGCGGCTGCGGGCCGCACGGCGACCATATCCTCCTCAAGCTGGATCACCTCGGCGACGACGTGATCCGGCAGCGTCTGCCCGGCATCCGCGAGATCGCGCTGAAATTCGCCCATGTCGATCCGGCCAAAGATTCGATCCCGGTGGTGCCGACCGCGCACTACATGATGGGCGGTATTCCCACCAATTATCACGGCCAAGTCGTCGCGCCCTACCACCACGGCCCTGAGGAGGTGGTGCATGGCCTGTATGCGGCGGGCGAGTGCGCCTGTGTCTCGGTGCATGGCGCAAACCGGCTGGGCTGCAATTCGCTACTCGACCTGCTGGTGTTCGGGCGCGAGGCGGCGCGGCAGATCATCGAGGATCTGCGAAGCCACCCGCACCCGAAACTCATGCCGAACGACTCCGCCGAGCGTTCCCTGGCGCGTCTCGCGCGGCTGGAAAACCAGAAGAACGGCGAACGCGTTTCCGAAGTCGGCGACGCGATGCGCAAAACCATGCAGAAACACTGCGGCGTGTTCCGCTTCCCCGGCCTGCTTGCCGAAGGCGTGGAAAAAATGCAACAGATCGCCGAACGCGCCGCACACACCGAAATACGCGATAAGAGCAAGGTGTTCAACACCGCGCGCATCGAGGCGCTGGAGCTGGATAATTTGGTCGAGGTCGCGCAGGCCACCATGGTCGCGGCGGCGGCGCGCACCGAAAGCCGCGGAGCGCATGCGCGCGACGATTTCCCGCAGCGC
>MGXA01000078.1:0-18692 GCA_001801215.1 Gallionellales bacterium RIFCSPLOWO2_02_FULL_59_110
TCGGCGCCACTGCCCACCATGCATGAACTGGTCGTGGTGTGCGCCAATCTGCCGAGGTCGTCGGCGTACATAAACAACACCGCATAACAGCCTACCGTGGCTGCACCCCACGCCAACGCCTTGGCCAGGTTAGCTCTTTTCTGACTCATGATGCTCTCCTCTGTAAATATTCTGTAATTCCGTCACTCCGCTCTTGGCTCCCCATTGGGCAGGTAGGCATGGCATTCGGGGAAAATGCGCGCCTTGCAGTTTCGGCATATCTCCGAGTCCAACCTGGCATAGACCGGCTTGATCCAGTCCGACATGACCGGAAAGAAGGATTCCGCCCCTATTTCGTCCACCTTGCCGGATTTGCGCAGGAATTTGAAAATTTCCTCCCTGGCACGATAGAAATACAGGCCGCCGCCGATCCTGCGCCTGCGCCGCGCCTCCTGAGCCAGCATCTCGGCCCCCGCCACGTCGACGAAGCTGATGCCGCGCGCGACAATCAGCACCGACCTCTGTTGCGGGTTGGCCTCGTCGATATGCATCAGGGTGTTGCGCACATGATCCACCGCGCCGAAGAAGATGCCCCCGTTGATGCGCACCATGGCAAGCTGCGGGCATTGCGGATGGTCTTCTGCACTGACAAAGTGATAGGCGCCCTCTTCCTTCGCCGGCACCACCTGAACGATGTTCGGGCGCGAGACCTTGTACAAATAAATGGCCAGCGACAGCAGGATGCCGAAGAAAATCCCCTTTTCCAGATCGACCAGCGTGCCCAGCAGCGTCACCCACAGCACCACCGTCTCGGCGCGGCTGGTTTTCATGATGGATGCGATATGATGAAAATCGATCAGCCCCCAGGCCACCAGAAACAGGACGCCGGCCATCGCGGCATTGGGCAGAAATGCCGCGAGCGGCGCCACCAGCAGCAGGATCAACAACAGGAAGATAGCAGCGTATACCGTGGCCAGCGGCGTTTTGGCCCCGGCGGCATAGTTGACGCCGCTGCGGTTGAACGAGCCGCACGAGGCATAGCTGGAAAAGAAGCTGCCGATCAGATTCGACCATCCCTGGCCGATGAATTCCTGATTACTGTCGATGCGCTGCTCAGTTTTCACGGCGATGGCACGCGATATCGACACTGCTTCGGTCAGCGCCAGCAGGGTGACCACCAGCGCCGGAAATATCACCTTGTGGATCGTCGCGTAGGAAAAATCTGGCAACGACAGAGGCGGCAGGCTTGCCGGCAACGCCCCGACGGTTTTGATCTGGGTCGCAGCCGCGCCGAATTCCAGGTTGATGAAATAAGCCACAATGCTGCCGACCACCATCGCGACGATCATGTAGGGCAGTTTGGGGGCAAATCTTTTCGCGGCAATGCCGGCGGCAAGGGTGATGGCGCCTACTGTGGTGACATACGGATTGATATTGCCGATCTGCAATACCAGTTGCTCGATCACCACGTGAAAGTGCGCGCCGCGCTCGATGCCGATGCCGAAGAAATTCTTCACCTGGCTGGCCGCAATCAGCAGTGCGGCTCCGGCGGTAAAACCGATCACCACGGTATGCGAAATGAAATTCACCAGCACGCCCATGCGCGCCAGCCCCAGAATCAACTGGAACAGCCCGGTCAGGAAGGTCAGGGTCAGCACCATGCTGATGAACTGCGGCGAACCCGGCTCCGCGAGCGGGCTCATGGCGGCGAACACCGCGATGGAGATGGCAGTGGTCGGGCCGGAAACCAGATGCAGGCTGGAGCCGAACAGCGCGGCGATGATGGCCGGCACCATCGCCGCGTAAAGGCCGTATTCCGGCGGCATCCCGGCAATCGTGGCAAACGCCACGCCCTGCGGCAGCACGATCATCGCGCCGGTGATCCCGGCGATCAGGTCGTCCCTGGTGGTGGCGCGATTGACCATGGGCCACCAGCGCAGGAACGGAAAAATCCTGTTGAGCATGCCGGATGTTTTAAGGGGAGCAATCACGGGTTTTCTGTCCAATCTATCCTGCTCGAGCGGCTAACTATCCATGGAATTATCAGCCCGCCTGCCTTCATCGATCCAGCCGTTTCACCAACGCCGAACGCTGCGCCCAAAACCATCAGGATACGCCTCGATAATAAAGATTCTGCGGATGTCTGGCTTCCGCAAAAAAGTACCAGCGTTCCGCGAGCAGGCCGACAAATTGCGATATGAATGCGCAACCCAGCAACGCCGTAGATGGAGAGGACAAATCAAGAACCACCAACAGCGCCGGGAACGCAAACGCCAGCAGCAAAAAAACCACTTTCACCCTTGCCAGGAAAGACTCGCTTTTGCCGTGGAAAAACTCCCGCGTATTGAACGAGCCGCCCATCGCGCCCTGCGCGGTCTGCACGATGCGCGGATGCTTGATGCCGATTGCCGTTTGCAGGGTCGATTTCGGCTTGAGCCGCGCATTGCGCCACAGCGACGCACCGCGACCAAGCAGCCCGAGCAGGGTGATGATGAGCGCCCAGCCCGCGAAGAACCCTGCCTGTGCAGGCGCGACCAGCGCGGCATAAAACGCGGCGAGCGTAAATCCGGAAGCGCCGCCGAGCAGAATGAAATTGATTACTGTCAGCGGCGAATGCCATTCCTGCAGGAAACGCATACAGGCGTAAACCATGCCGGTGCTCACGAACAGCGCGAAGGCCATGACTGTCGCGATGCCGCCCAACATGACCGTGGCATGAATACCCAGCCCGCTGGGCAGCGTCAGCAGCACCGGGTCAAACCCGGTTAAATGTGTCATCCCATACAGGAACAATACCCCCATGAATGCGGGCAAGGCAATGACTTCGCGCGAAAGCCAGGAAGTGCGCCACTGCGCCGCCGAGCGCCAGGCACGCTCCGGGCGCCCCAAGTGAAAAAACGATGCGATCAGCCCCGCCACGGTGAAGAGCAGCGCCAGCAGGGCGCCCCACCCGTAAAAGCGCGCCTCCTGTTGCGGCAGCAAATCGAACAGCGCATAGGACTGTTGGGTGAACAGCGCCAGGAGCAGACCCTGGCCGACGCCGATCAGAGTGGTGAGAAAAATGACTGAGAAAGCCGGGTTCATGAAATAGTTCCTAGGAAAAATCGTCGAGCGTCGGCTCGTTCTTGCCCGGCTTGGGTAGCAGCCCGTCAACCTTGAGCGGGTTGTCGGAACGTTCGAGTTCGTCCTCGTGTATCTTCATATTCGTTTTGCGGCGCGGCAGATAATGGTTGGCCGGATTGGTGCCCCATTCCGGCATCAATACATAACCGGCATTTTCGCGGATTGCCTGCGACACCGCCGACTCGGGATCGTGAATGTCGCCAAACAGCCGCGCGCTGGCCGGGCACGCCTTGACACAGGACGGCTTGCGGTCGATTTCCGCCAGCGAGTTATCGTAAATGCGATCCACGCACAGCGTGCACTTCTTCATCACCTTCTGCTTCTCATCGAACTCGCGCGCGCCGTAAGGACAAGCCCAGGAGCAGTATTTGCAGCCGATGCACTTGTCGTAATCCACCAGCACGATGCCGTCCTGCTTGCGCTTGTACGACGCGCCGGTCGGGCACACCGGCACGCACGGCGGATCTTCGCAATGCAGGCAGGACTTGGGGAAATGCACCGTCCCGGTATTCGGGTATTGCCCTATCTCGAAAGTCTGCACCCGGTTGAAAAAAGTGCCGGTCGGATTTGCGCCGTAAGGGTTTTCGTCGCACAGCGGCCCGGCCGAGCCGGAGGTATTCCATTCCTTGCAACTGGTCACGCAGGCGTGACAACCGACGCAGACATTGAGATCGATGACGAGCGCGAGCTGGGTCATTTGGCGATGTCCGTTTTTTTGACGTTTCCAAGGGAATCCGAAAGACCGAAAATCCCCCCTAGCCCCCCTTTTGCAAAGGGGGGAACATCCTCACTCCCCTCCAAGGTGGGTACATCCTCACTCCCCTCCAAGGTGGGTACATCCTCACTCCCCTCCAAGGTGGGTACATCCTCGCTCCCCTCCAAGGTGGGAACACCCTCGCTCCCCTCCAAGGTGGGAACATCCTCACTTCCCTCCAGGTTGGAAACATCCTCACTTCCCTTCAGGTTGGAAACATCCTCACTTCCCTTCAGGTTGGAAACATCCTCACTTCCCTCCAGGTTGGAAACATCCTCACTTCCCTCCAGGTTGAAAACATCCTCACTCCCCTCCAGGTTGAAAACATCCTCACTCCCCTCCAGGTTGGAAACATCCTCACTTCCCTCCAGGTTGGAAACATCCTCACTTCCCTCCAGGTTGAAAACATCCTCACTCTCCTCCAAGTTGGAAACATCCTCACTCCCCTCCAGGTTGGAAACATCCTCACTCCCCCCTTTGCAAAAGGGGGGTTGGGGGGGATTTGCTTTTTGATCAAGATTTGGATTTACCCGTTCGTTAACTACTCTTGCAATCTCGCCCAAAACCGCTTCCAATTCTTGTAGTACCTGCAAATTATTAAACCTCAAAACCTGGAGACGCAGCCCTTGCAAATAGCTATCCCGCACCGCATCCCTCTGCGCATGTTCCTGCTCGTAATGTTGCGAACCATCCAGCTCTATTACCAGCCTGGCTCCGGGCGCATAAAAATCCACGATATAGCCGCCAAGAGGTTTTTGGCGGTAAAACTGCACGCCGTGAATCTGCTTGCGCCGCAATTTCGACCACAAGGTTTGCTCGGCATCGGTCATGCCCTGCCACAATGCGCGCGCATGTGTTTTGAGAGCATGGTTGTATTGAATAATTGTCACTTCTTGTTCCCGCCAAAATACGCCAGCCAGCTCGGACGCTCTTTCATGCCGGGATATTTCTGCATAACTTCGAACTGCGGCGATGTCTGCTGCGGTTCATCGGCTCCTGCCGGATAGATGCGCACCCGCACGTCGTACCAGGCGGCCTGCCCGGTGACCGGGTCGGAATTGGAATAGCGCGAGCCATCTGGATTGGCCGGCAGTTCCTCGGAAATCAGGTGGTTGAGCAGGAAGCCCTGTTGCGATTCGTTTGCATCGGGTGCCAGGTTCCACGCACCCGCCGCCTTGCCGATGGCGTTCCACGTCCACACCGTGCCCGGTTCGACCGCCTCGGAATAGCGCGCCATGCAGCGCACTTTGCCCCACTGCGACTCCACCCACATCCATGCGCCGTCCGCGATGCCAGCAGCCTGCGCGGTAAGTGTATTGATATGCAGATAATTGTGCGCATGTATCTGGCGCAACCAGGCGTTCTGTGAATCCCACGAGTGGTACATCGCCATCGGCCGCTGCGTCATCGCCGCCAGCGGATACCTGTACCTGTCGCTGGCCTGAGTTTCCAGCGGCTCGTAGAAAAATGGCAGCGGGTCGAAATAGGTTTCGATGCGCTTTGCCAGGTGGGCCGGCGGTTTGCGCGTGATGCCGCGGCCTTGCGCCGCGAGGCGGAATTTCTGCAACACTTCGGAATAAAGGTGGATCAAAATCGGTTCGGCATAGCGCGTGATGCGGTTGCGCTGCGACCATTCCAGGTAGCCCTTGTTCCAGTTGCGCATGTACTGGTAGGAGCGCGGCAACTTGTGGTGATATACGCAGTTGTTTTGCGCGTACATCTCCCACTGTTTCGGGTTGGGTTCGCCGCGCAGAAATTTTTCGCCGCCCTTGCCGCGCCACCCCGATAGAAAACCGATCCCCGAGCCCGGCTCGGTTTCCCAGTTCACGATGAAATCCGGGTAGTCGCGGAATTTTCGGTTGCCTTCTTTCGTGACAAAAGCGGGCAGCTTCAAACGTGAACCCAACTCGATCAGCACTTCTTGGAACGGCTTGCATTCGCCGGTCGGCGGCAACACCGGAATGCGCACCGCATCCACCGGACCGTCGAATTCCGAAATCGGGCGATCGAGCATCGACATCACGTCGTGGCGCTCCAGATAAGTCGTGTCCGGCAGGATCAGGTCGGCGAACGCGGTCATCTCTGAATGGAAAGCGTCGCACACCGCGATGAACGGGATTTTGTATTCGCCGTTCTCTTCCTTATCGCAAAGCATCTTCCTGACTTCGACGGTGTTCATCGTCGAGTTCCACGCCATGTTGGCCATGAAGATCAGCAGCGTGTCGATCTTGTACGGGTCGCCGCGCCAGGCATTGGTGATGACGTTGTGCATCAAGCCATGCACCGACAGCGGGTACTCCCAAGAAAACGCTTTATCGAGACGCACCGGACTGCCGTCGGCATTGACGAACAAATCATCCGGGTCGGACGGCCAGCCCAGCGGCATGCCGTCGAGCGGCGTATCCGGCTTGACCCCCTGCGGCGCATTGGGTGTGCGTGCGCAAGGCGGAATCGGGCGCGGGAACGGCGCCTTGTGGCGGAAGCCGCCGGGCCGGTCGATGGTACCGAGCAGCGTCATCAGTATGGACAGCGCGCGGATCGTCTGGAAGCCGTTGGAATGCGCCGCCAGGCCGCGCATCGCGTGGAAGGCCACCGGATTGCCGGTCACGCTGCCGTGCTCCTTGCCCCACGAGTCGGTCCAGGCGATCGGCAATTCGATTTTCTGATCGCGCGCGGTGATGCCCATCTCATGCGCCAGACGTTTTATGGTCGCGGCGGGAATGCCGGTGATCTGGCTCGCCCATTCCGGCGTGTAGTCTTTGACGCGCTCCTGCAAGAGCTGGAACGCGGGTTTGACCGGCGTACCGTCCGGCAACTTGAACTCACCGAACAGGTACGGATCGGCGCCATCGGCGTGCGTGACGACCGGTTTGTTGCTGTTGCGATCCCACCACAGTTTGTTCTGCGGGTCGTAACAGCCCTCCTCCTTCGGCACCTCGGTGCGCACGAACATGCCATATTCATCATGTGCGTCGTCGAGATTCACCAGTTGCCCGGAGTTGGTGTAGCGCACCAGAAAATCGCGGTCGTACAAACCGAGCTCGATAATTTCGTGGATCAGCGCAAGCAGCAGTGCACCATCGGTGCCGGGGCGAATCCCCACCCATTCGTCGGCGATTGCCGAGTAGCCGGTGCGCACCGGATTGATCGAGATGAAGCGCCCGCCCTCGCGCTTGAATTTCGCGAGCGCGATTTTCATCGGATTGGAATGGTGGTCCTCGGCGGTGCCTATCATCACGAACAGCCTGGCGCGTTCCAGATCCGGCCCGCCGAATTCCCAGAACGAACCGCCTATCGTGTAGATCATTCCGGCGGCCATATTCACCGAGCAGAAGCCGCCGTGCGCGGCGTAATTGGGTGTGCCGAACTGGCGCGCAAACAGGCCGGTCAGCGCCTGCATCTGGTCGCGCCCGGTGAACAGGGCGAATTTTTTAGGGTCGGTGGAACGTATCTTCTTCAAGCGTTCGGCGAGGATGCTGAAGGTTTCCTCCCAACTGATTTCCTCGAATTCGCCCGCGCCGCGTTCCGAACCTTGCTTGCGCCGCAACGGTTTGGTGAGCCGCGCCGGCGAGTACTGTTTCATGATACCGGATGAACCCTTGGCGCAGATCACGCCGCCGTTCAGCGGGTGATCGGGGTTGCCATCGATATAACGCACCTCGCCATTGCGCAGATGCACACGGATGCCGCAGCGGCACGCGCACATGTAGCAGGTGGTATTGCGCACTTCGGTCTTTGCATCCGCAACCGGCGGGGCTAACGGATCATGCAGCGGGGTTGATGGCATGGGCGGCGCTTGTTCGTATGGTTATCGAGAAACGACAGAGAACGGCTATTAAGATATGCAGTATGCGTATCGCGCGGCGCGGCTTCCATAACCGTGATGAGGGGGGCGGCATAACCCGTAAGGGGGGTGCGGTTAGACCAAAACCATATTAACAGTGACTTTCATGGCACTACTTTAAGCTCCGCAATGCCGGATATCGTAGCTCAAGTAGGATGCGGCGACAAAGGAGCCGCATCGCTCGCGACTGATGGGTTCGCAGGCTCACCACATCCTACGGCATAGGGTGTCTTTAACATCATGCCGAACAGGAGAGAATTCACCGCAATCGAGCTTAAGGTAGACCGGCACGGTGCCGCTCTGGCCCGCCGCCATATTCACCGAGCAGAAGCAGCCGTGCACGGCATAGTTGGGTGTGCCGAACTGACGCGCCAAGAATGGCCGGCTTTTCGGATGCGCAAATATGCGTATCGCGCAGCGCCGCTGCCATAACCGTGATGAGGGGGAGCAGCATAACCCGTAAGGGGGGTGCGGTTAGGCCAAAACCATATTAGTAGCGGCTATAAATTGCCAAACTACAAAGCTTGAAGGCTACTACCGACGCAGCAAAATTCACCACATCCTGCGAGGGACTATCCCGCCACTTTGCCGCACTACCCGCCAACCGTCCCCTAGATTCGTTGCGGATATCGTTCCACATCCCCAAAGAACCCAAAGCCCATTCAGCCGCAATCCTGATCCGCTTCATGCACGTCTATCATGTTAACAGCCGTAAAACAACTATCAGTTCTTATAGTATCTCCAAGTAGGCTTCTCCAAATACGATCTTGTAGCCGTGCTATTGAGGCTCTTTTCTGGTTCGTCGTTTGGGCGTTGTTTGTCTGTATAGCAGCCAACCAAAAAGGGTGCAAAGATTTGCGGCATCTAATTCTCACCATGGCACCAAAGTTATGAGGCAATTTTAAAAAGGGGAAATGAAATGAATATTTTTTCAAGCGTAAAGTGGTATGGAGCGGTGGTTGCCTGCGCGCTGGCTGCTGGCGCTGTCAATGCAGTAGCCCAAGAAAATGACGAGGGGCCATTTGTTGATGGAGTCTTTGTAGCAAAAGAAAAAATACCGCCGGGACATGTTGAGCCAACAACAGCACTCACCCCGCCAGATGACGCTTTGGAGCCACTGCTAAGCGATGAAAATAACAATACCAACGAAGTCATTTTTCTGGTTGATTACAAATCAGCCGCTGTTGCCAAAGCCGCTATCCCATTTGCCGCAGCCAAAGGTATAAGCGATCGCTACGAAACAGCGTTGTTCAAGGGTATACAAAATAAAGAATCCGATGCACTACGTTTTTTTAACAATCCGCAAAGAGCGCGTTACGTAATTGAAAACGAACGGCTGGATGACCAAAGCCGTATCTACCTTACAGAAAACGACCCTCAAGAAATACTGCATCGTTATCTGGTGTTGCGTTATCCCAGTATTGGCGCGGCACAGGCCGCCGTCAAATCTTTAAGTCAGCAACCGGGCGTACTCTACGCAGGCATCAATAGAACATTAGCCTTTTCCTCGTTTGCCGCGCCGCCCAACGATCCTTATTTCCCCATCAACACAAGCGCCACCAATGCCGCCCAATACCAATGGGGCATGCATTCCATGAATTTCCCTTCTGCATGGACTAAAACTACAGGGCATGGATATGTTGGAATAGCGGATTCTGGCATCGCGAGCCCGACTCCTGCCGACTTGGCGGCAAACTTTCGTGCACATTTGTCTTTTTATGTTTCACAGGCGATTCCCACTTACGAAATGCACGGGACACATGTTTCCGGGATCATTGCCGCCACAGGCAATAACAGTGTGGGTGTCGTCGGTGGTTGTCCAACATGCAGTATTGTTATGGGTAATGTAAATACTACTAATGCTACGCTGACTGACAGCAATTTTGGTGCAGGAGTAAACGCCATGGTATGGCGAGGCATGCAGGTCATCAACGCTAGTTGGGGCTGGCAATCGAATTGCGCAGCTTATCCCGTGATATGTTCGGCAGTTCAGTTTGCCACGAGACGCGATGCCCTGCTTGTGGCTGCGGCAGGAAATTACGTAAATACTACGCCGAACTTTCCTGCCAGCTACCCCGATGTTTTGTCTGTGGGCGGTATTCAGATTAACACTCCGACGAATCCGTACTCATGGGTCTCTTGGTATTATGGCCCCGCCATTGAAGGTACCCAAGTAACCGTCGGTTCATCATATGCAGGTATCTCCGGTGTTGTTGCGCCGGCCAGATCCATAGTCTCGACAATCAAGGTTAATAGCATCAATACTTATTATCATTACAGGTTTGGCGATGTTCTAAATGATGGGCTCGGTCATTTGATAGACGAATCCATCATAAATGGTGTCGGTGCAGGTAATGGTTATGGCAGTGGCAGCGGCACTTCGATGGCAGCGCCACATGTTTCGGCGTTGGCAGGTATTCTGCGCTCAATCAACCCGCGCTTGAGCAAAGACAGTATTAAATCCATCATTCGGGCCAGCGGTGACATGGCTTCTCTTCCAACCAGCCAATTTGGTTACGGTCGCCCGAATGCACGGACGGCAGTTGATAGCACTATTGCGCAAACCCCCAATCGGCTAACGCCACTGTTTTCCTTCTATAGCAGCGGACGAAGCGACTATTTCTACACGACCGTCCCGCAGATGGCGGCGGCGGCGACTTGGGGCCAGATACTGCCAAACAATGGGGGTACGGCAACCGCCAATCGTTATGTGCCCACAGGGAATCTCGGTATCAGCGGCTACACCCAATTTCCTGACCCCTGGACTACTGGTGATACGCCGCGAGCGCAAGTGTGGGTATTCAGCACGGAGGAAAACCCGAAGAGTGCATCGGTGCCGCTAGCTCCGCTTTATCGGTTAAGCTGGAAATGTGGCATGGCAAGTTCTTCGCCTCCCGCAATTTGTTCGAGCAATCCATATCACGTTGATTTTACCTATACCGCCGACCCTGCTGGGGTCGCCGCATTTCAAAGTGTCGGTTATATGCTGGATGGCATTGAAGGTTACATCTATCCTCAAACCTTCACACAACCGCTGGGTACGGTGCGCCTGATGCGCAAATACAATCCGAGCCGCGATGACCATGCTATTTTCCCGGAAAGCGAATTGAGCAACATGATCGCCCAAGGATATACTGTCAATTCCGGCAGTGACTGGCTGGGCTATGTGTATCCCAACACAAATGGCAGTGTACCGGCCATTCAATAACACCGTATTGTTGCAGTCCGCTCTTGGCGAGCCTCTGGGCTATGAGCGGATGCAACAGGTGGCAACTGAATTGTCTCACCCATTTTATATGGCGACTAAGCTGCTTTGGCCCAATCATGACATCCTTCTGCCCAGCATTTGTCGCGCTTCTCGTTTCTTTACACCGGATCAGAAAAATGAGTTCACCATGCAGCGGCTTTGCAAAATTTACAGGATTGCTCTTATGCCTGTATATATCTGCAATCCATCCATCAACGGCCGGAACAAACCAATGGACACAGATTGGCCCACAGGCAGCCTCGCTGAACGCGCTGGTTATTGATCCGGCCAACCCATCCATTCTTTATTCCGCCAGCGGCCACATTATTTCCAAGAGTATTGACGGGGGTGGTTCGTGGGCAAGATTGTCTGAGGTTCCTAAATCAACAACAGACATATGCGGGCTTAATGATCTTGTCATTCACCCTTTAAGCTCTGCTATTTATGCGGGTACCTGCGAAGGTGTATTCAAAAGTACCGACGGCGGGATTTCATGGGTCGCTGCCAACAGCGGAATTTCGACTTTCAGGGTCATAAAAATAGTGCCGGATCCTACTAACGCATCGATGCTTTACATCCTTAGTGACGGTGGTATTTTCAAAACAACCAATGGTGGCGCAGACTGGATTTTCCTGCGAGGTGGGTATTCGGGAGTTTTTACAATCAGCATTGACCCCGCGTCACCTTCGGCGCTCTTTATTGGACTAAACGGTGGAACAGAATATGGTGTCTACAAATCTACGGATGGCGGCAACAACTGGAACAAGTCCAGTGCAGGACTCCCTTACGGTAGTGTTAATGACATTAAGATTGCCGGGAATGTGGTCTATGCCGCAACTAGTTCGGGCGTGTATAAATCGGTCAATGGCGGCAGCGTTTGGTCGTTAGCCGGCAGCGGAATGCCAGACCAAGCCAATGTAATGAAAATTGCAACTGGCACAGGGAACACGACGACTGTTTATGCTGCCGTTCGCGAATCTTCGGTGACTGATTTATCAGAATGGCTAACCATCTATCGAAGCACTGATGGCAGCGCGAGTTGGGTCGCAGCGAGTTTTTTTGACGAGTCTCAGGCACGTTATGACTCAACTGTTCTTGTCGTGAGCTCTCAAAACGCGTCCACAATATTTGCAACAACCCGTGTGGGGCTGGCCAAATCAACGGATGGCGCATCTACCTGGTCATATTCTACGGCAACATCCGGCTTACCTTTGGCTCCTGCGAGGGTTGTTGGAATGGATTCGGCCAACCCCTATAACTTGTATACCGTCAGGGTCGACCTTTATGGTGGTAGCTATCGGAGCACTGACAAAGGCCAGAGCTGGTTCCCATTGAGTTTAGCCGAGGGAAGCCCAGTATCCTTGGCTTCTGTCAGCAAGAATTACCAAGGGGTTGTTTACGGCACAAATGAATATGGATATCCGATGAGTTCAAATTATGGCTTGAACTGGACCAAGATATTCCGTTCTTTCATGAGCCGTCCAACAATGGCTTCTGTGCTTGATGTGGCAAGTGCCCCAGGGGTGATGTACATCACCTCCTACAGTTGTTTTAGTGCTTGGGGTATTTGTGGTCACGACATTATGAAATCTTCGGATAATGGCGTCACCTGGAATCAGGTAATGAATGGGATTCCTCAGGAACCTTACTTTTATAATAATATGCCTCTTCCAATGATAAGTGACCCAAGCAACCCAAACATCTTTTATGTGGGTGGGTTATTTGGAGTTTACAAAACCACCAATAACTGCGGAGTATGGGTAAATCACAGTTCAGGTTTGCCGGCAGGAACCGTTTCTTCGATTGTGATGGATCCCACAAACCCCAACGTCTTGTATGCCGGTGTTGGATATTCAAGAAGCGTCCCTACTGGCGGCGGAGTTTATAAGAGCACCGATAGTGCGGTTACCTGGTCAGCAGTTAATACCGGATTAACCAACCTGATTGTGACCAACCTTGCGATTGACCCGACGAATCCTTCCAATATCTATGCTGCCACCGATGGCGGGGGCGTATTCCGCAGCATGAACGGCGGTGCTGATTGGTCACCCGTTAACAGTGGGTTAAGTGAGACCGATAGCCTTTCTGTAAATTCCATCGTGTTGGACGCGCAAGGCCGGGATATGTTTATCGGCACGAATTTTGGTGTGTACTCATACTCTTTTGGACAGGGTGCACAAACCAGTGAAGTTATTGAGTTTTACAATACCATCTTGGATCACTATTTTATTACTGCGGATTCAAATGAAGCGGCAGGAATAGATGGAGGGTTAGCAGGGCCGGGTTGGAGCCGAACTGGAAATACTTTCAAATCAGGTGGTGACACCCCGGCATGCCGATTCTATGGAAGCCAATCACCCGGACCTAATTCGCATTTTTATACAGTAGATGCCGGTGAGTGCGCATGGCTCAAGCAGTTGCAGGCAAGCACGCCGGGCACGGAAAAGCGTTGGAATTTCGAGAGTCTGGATTTTTTCTCGACCCCGCCGACCAACGGCACCTGCCCTGGCGGAACGGTGCCGGTTTACCGCGCATATAACAATGGATTTCTCCAAGATGCCGATAGCAACCACCGCATCACCGGTAGTCCGACCGCCATACAGGAGGTCGTGGCGCGCGGCTGGATCAACGAGGGCGTGGTGATGTGCGCGCCGCAATAAGCCGACAGCTTCGATAGAACAAGCACCGGTGATACGCCTATTTCTACGCGACCGTACCACAATCGTACTCTTCCTGGTGAACGCCATCGGTTTAGTGGGCTTTGCTACGCCACTGCTTTAGCGCCTCGATGCCGTGGCGTCCATTACACGCATAGATTTTCTTTGGGAATGGCGAGAATAATAATGACGCGCTGTATCACCAATGGATTAGTCGCTGCACGATAGAAAGGAGCAAAGGCCCCGTCGTATTTTTGCAGGAGCGCCTTCAAGCGAAGCGCCGTATTATCGTAATCCGTTTCGGCGAGCTTCTGGGCCGTGAACGGGTGCAACAACTGAATTGGCCTGACTATATTTATGGCGACTAAACTATGGGGGGTTGTTTTAGTTGGATATCATTGCATTTCGGCGTCCCCACCAGCGGTGGTCAGCGGCAGGGCAGCGGTTTCGTACTGACCTATCCGCTTCCCGACAGCAATGTGCCCAACCTTTCATTTGGACCTGCACATCAATGCCGGTGAAACATTGGCCGTTGATTCGTTTACGTTGCTGGATCGCAACGGTAATACGGTTGTGGCTACACTGCTGGCTCAAGCCACCGACCCGGAGAAGTTTGTCCCCGTCCATGTCGCGGTGCTGTTTCCAAATGCACCGCTCGTCGCCGGCATGAATTACATCGCGAATTTCTGGGGTAAGCGCAACGTCACAGGATTCAGCCGCACCTAGAATTTCTCGGTTTCAAATGCACTGTAAGTTTGATAAGCGCCATATTGTCGCAATCCATTTTCGGCGTGCTTCTGTGCCGTGAGCGAATTCCGCATGTGTGGACTGAAGACCCTATGTTGCAAACCAATTCGTTCTTGCGTCATAATTGTCCCGCTAATATGCCGCTCTCATAGGTTTCACACTCATCAGAACTGATAGGTTTTGCCGCTAGAAATCATTTGGGGCGGTGCAGGTAATTGTGATCAAGTAGTCAATACAATCCTCCGCAGAAGAGGCTATGAACAAGGGGATATGCACTGCGCATGAAAGTCATCGAACGATACTCATATCTCATGTGCAGCAGCACAGAGGAAGACTGGCGCAACCAGATTTTCAAGTTGGGAAGTGAACTTGGCTATGAGCGAACCCTGCTGGCAATTTTTCCGGATTGCGACACCCCGTTAGAAGTGGAGCACGCCTTTCTGCATACCAATTACTCAACTGAGTGGCTCGACAGATATCACACACAGAAGCTGGGACACGTAGACCCAGTTGCCACTCATTGCGTAAGAAAATCAACCCCTCTGATCTGGTCACCCAATATTTTTTCTGGCCACAAGCAAAAAGAAATGTACGAGGAGGCATCTGGACATGGTCTTCGATCCGGCGTCACCCTGCCCATTCACGGCGCACGAGGTGAAATGGGTATCCTATGTTTCGTGACCAACACGAAACCTGACAAGCGCTGTCAGCACAATATCAATCGTAGCCTTCCAGAGCTCTCATACTTTCGCGATTTCATTTTTGAATCTTCGCTTCAGTTCAAGAGGCCTTCAAATCAGAAAAAGGAAACTGTTTCTATTACACGTTGTGAACTGGAATGCCTCAAGTGGGGCGCGGCAGGAAAAAGCTCCTGGGAGATCGGCCAGATACTGAACTGCACCGAGGCCACCGTAAATTTTCACTTCGGCAACATACGCCGCAAATTCAACACTACGTCTCGTCAGCAGGCGGTGGTCAAGGCAATCAATCTCGGGCTAATCCACCCAGCTTAGCAAGTTATGCTCTCCTCCCTTATCTGGCGATATGATGCATGGTATTTCACAAGTCGCTATCAGTGATCACTCCTTCCAAATAGAGCTTCAATAAGATAGTAACGGGCGTAGGAATTTCCGTACCCATCTCGAAACGGCTTCCGCGAGACTGCGTTACCCCAAATCGCGACCAGAAACAAAGCTGGCTTTCCCGTCGTGCCTTCCTGTATTCACGCAGAGCTTCCGGGGTAAACCCAGCTTTTTGTATGTCCTGTTGAGTTAGCTCCATTCATTCCCTCCTAAGTTTGAGTCAGATAGCCACAGGCGACCTTACCTCTCAACGCAACTACAAATTAGTTTCGGATTCTGCAACAAAACATTCCACTCTGTACCTAGCATTTCTGATAGTTACGGAATTTATGCATTGAGCATAATTTATATGCGTCTTGGGTATTCCAGACAACTCAACCAGAGAGGCGCATATGTCACACCTGATTAAAATTGCATCAAGGAAAGAGTTTGCCAGCAAGGATTTATGGGAAATGCACCGGCTGCGTGCCAAGGTATTCAAGGGCAGGATGGGCTGGGAGGTACCCATCATGAGCGGCATGGAGATTGACGGTTACGATGCTCTGGATCCTTACTATATGATGATCCGGGAGCCTGCAAAAGGGCTACGCGGTGGCATGAGGGTGCTGCCGACAGAAGGCCCTTATATGCTGAAAGATACTTTTCCGGAATTGCTGTACGGTCACCCAGCGCCGGAAGATCCGAAAATATGGGAAATAAGTCGCTTTGCCATCGAAGCAGAAGGACCACATGGGTTCGGGTTCTCTGGGCTTATCCTTGATGCGTTACGCGAGCTCGTTACATTCGGCGACAAGATGGGCATAGACCATTATGTTATGGTCACCACGTCTCCCATTGAGCGCATGATGCGGCGCGCAGGCTTCGCCATCACCCGCTTCGGGTCGCCCATGCGGATAGGCGTAGAAAATGCAGTGGCATTGGATTTCGACATCGGCGAACAAACACATGAGGCCCTATTCGGCAAGGTTCTTCAGGCAGCTTGAACGGTAATAAGCGGTCATGTTGTTCGGCTATGTTTTCATACTGCCAATTGCAAGCCGACCTAATATCCGCAACAGCCCGTAGCGACTTTAAAACATGGGTTGCTGGTTGGTACGCAGGGTTATCGATGTACGGCAGCCGCGCCAGTAATGGCCAGCTTTCCGGATGCGTAAGTATGCGTATCGCACCGCGCTGCTGCCATAACCGTGATGAGGGGGAGCAGCATAACCCGTAAGGGGGGTGCGGTTGCCAACCCATGAGAGGTATCGCCGTTTCGGCGCTGTTGCTTTAACGTGCCCAACCTGAAATTCATATACATCTGACTGGATTGGGAGAGCAAATATGGCATTGGTAAACCCGCACGGCGGGGGCGACCTCAAACCCCTGTTGCTGGTGGGCGATGATTTGGTAGAGGAGCTAAAGCGCGCACGCGCGTATCCAAAAGTTCGCGTCAGTTCGCGCGAAAAAGGCGACCTTATCATGCTCGGCATCGGCGGTTTCACGCCGCTCGACGGTTTCATGACCCATGCCGACTGGCAGGGCGTCTGCGACGGCATGACCATGGCCAATAGCTTGTTCTGGCCGATTCCCATCACCCTTTCTACCGGCAAATCCGAAGCCGATGCCATCCCCACCGGCGCGCATGTCGCGCTGACCGATCCCGACGACGGCAGCATCATCGCGACGATGATGGTCACCGAAAAATACAGCATCGACAAGGCGCATGAATGCGCCACGGTGTTCGGCACCACCGACCTCGAACATCCCGGCGTGAAAATGGTGATGGCGCAGGGCGAGGTGAACCTGGCCGGCCCGGTGAAAGTCCTGTCGCAAGGCGGCTTCCCGGAAAAATACGGCGCGCTGTTCATGACCCCGAAAGAAACGCGCGCGCTGTTCAACGAGCTGGGCTGGAGCAAGGTCGCGGCGTTCCAAACGCGCAACCCGATGCACCGCTCGCACGAATACCTCGCAAAGGTCGCAATCGAAGTCTGCGACGGCGTGCTGATCCACTCGCTGCTCGGCGCGCTCAAACCCGGCGACATCCCTGCGGAAGTACGCACCCACGCGATCATCGATCTGACCAAAAATTACTTCGTCGCCAAGACCATCGCACAGGCCGGTTACCCGCTCGACATGCGCTACGCCGGGCCGCGTGAAGCCCTGCTGCATGCGCTGTTCCGGCAAAATTACGGCTGCTCGCACCTGATCGTCGGGCGCGACCACGCCGGGGTTGGCAGCTACTACGGCCCGTTCGATGCGCACCACATTTTCGACAAGATACCCAAGGATGCGCTGGAAACCCAGCCGCTCAAGATCGACTGGACGTTCTGGTGCTACAAGTGCGGCGGCATGGCCTCCGCGCGCACCTGCCCGCACGACGATGAGCATCGCCTGCTGCTGTCCGGCACCAAGCTGCGCAAGATGCTTTCCGAGGGTTCAGAAGTACCGGCGGAGTTCAGCCGCCCGGAAGTGTTGGAAATACTGCGCAGCTATTACGCCGGGCTGGCGGAAAACGAAAAAGTAGAAGTAAAGCTCAGCGGCCATTCCGGTCGCTGATTAACGTAGGTCGGAAAAGCGCAGCGCCTTCCGACGCATGAAAGCATCCGGCGGATAACGCTACGCTCATCCGCCCTACAGATTGTTCATGTTAATTGTGGACATACCCTAATGCAATTTGTGATTTATTTTTTAACCGGAGGATAAAGAAATGCCAACATTTGTACGCACCGAAAAATGCGACGGCTGCAAAGGACAGGATAAGACCGCCTGTATGTATATCTGCCCGCACAATCTGATGAAACTTGACAAGGACGGCTCCGAGACCGGCCACGCGATGAGAGCATTCAACCAGGAACCCGAGCAATGCTGGGAATGTTATTCCTGCGTCAAGATCTGCCCGCAGGGCGCCATCGAAGTGCGCCACTATGCCGATATCGTTCCGCTGGGCGGCTCGGTGCAGCCGATGCGCGGCTCCGATTCCATCATGTGGACGATCAAGTTCCGCAACGGCAACATGAAGCGTTTCAAATTCCCCATCCGCACCACCTCCGAAGGCTCCATTAACCCCTACGGCAACAAGCCGATGCCGAAAGTATCCGAGCTTGATGCGCCCGGCGTATTCACCAAAGCGATCATGGGCGGTTATCGCGCAGGCAAGCCGGAAGAACTGATCCGCAAGTAGGCAACCAATTAACGAAACGGGAGTAAATGACATGTCTGAAGCAACTTTTGAAAATCCGCAAATCGTCGAGGAAGAACTCGACATCCTGTTGATCGG